>JBMOMH010000218.1:0-5581 GCA_049323135.1 Actinomycetota bacterium | reverse complement strand
CATCAGCCTCCTCCGAATCGCCGGCTGGACCAACATCGCCCAAGCGCTCCGACATCACGCCAGAGACACCACCCGGCCCGTCAACCTGCTGCTGACCTCATGAAACACGACTTTGCCGGAGCCCTGCACCGAGGACCAGGCCGATGGCCACCGCCAGGGCCAGGAACTGCCCGGCCGCGCCGCGCTGGACGACGTACGCCGCCGCCAGCACCCCGACCCACACCCCCAGGCTGCCCAGCACCACCCGCCGGGCCCCCCAGCGGCCGGCCAGCGCCCCGAGCAGCAGCGCCCCGCCGAAGGCGACGAACTGCACCAGCAGGATCGTGGCCACCAAGGTGCCCTGACCCAGCCCGAGCTCCTGGGAGCCGTAGACCGCGGAGAACGCGATGACGCTCTGGATGCCGTCGTTGTACAGCAGGAACGCGACGAGGAAGAGCAGGGAGCGCGGGTAGCCCCGGGCCGCGCGCAGGGTGCCCCACAGCTGGCGGAACCCGGCGACCAGCACGGGGGAGCGCAGGACCGGGGGAGTACCCCGATCACGAAGAGTGACCAGGGGGACGAGGGTGAACAGGGCCCACCACACCCCGGCGGAGGCCAGGGAGATCCGCACCGCGTCGCCCTCGCCGACCCCGAACCGGTCGCGCAGCGTGAACAGGGCCAGGTTGCCGGCCAGCAGCAGGCCGCCGCCGAGGTAGCCCAGGGCCCAGCCACGGGAGGACACCCGGTCCCGCTCGGCCGGCTCGGCGATCTCCGGCAGGAACGAGTTGTAGACCACCACGGAGGTGCCGTAGGCCACGTTGGCCAGCACGAACAGCAGCCCACCCCACAGGTAGCTCGAGCCGGACACGGTGAACAGCGCCGCGGTGGCCAAGGCGCCCAGGTACGCCGACCCGCCCAGCCAGGCCCGCTTGCGCCGGGTCCGGTCCGCGATCGCCCCGGCCACCGGGAGAACCAGCACCTGCAGCGCCACAGACACCGCGACGGCGTACGGGAAGAACGACTCCGCACGCACCGGCACCCCCAGCGGGTGGACGAACCCCGCCGGGTCGGCGGCCGCCCGGGTGACCGTGGTCAGGTACGGCCCGAGGAAGACGGTGACCACCGTGGTGGGGAAGGCCGAGTTGGCCCAGTCGTAGAAGTACCAGCCGCGCTGCTCCCGGCGGGGGGCCCGGGCCCCCGCCGCGACGGCCACCGTCGTGTCCACCCGCACCCCTCCCACCGGCCCCCGCGCATCATGCCGGCCCCCGCCCCCGGGGGCCAGCGGGCCACGCGATCCGGCACCGGGAAGCGCGGTAAGCGCCGAGCCCCCGCGGCCACGCCGAGGCTCTTCGGCCGGCAGCCCTGGCTTGACCTCGGCTACCCGTCCAGGGATATTCGATGTCGGATATCAGGGAGGAAGTGCCGTGCCGTCACGACGCCGGGTGGCCAACCCGCTCGCCCTCGCCGTGCTCGGGTGCCTGATGGAACGCCCGATGCACCCGTACGAGATTTCCACCACGCTGCGCACCCGCGGCAAGGAACAGAGCATCAAGCTCAACTACGGGTCGCTGTACTCCGTGGTCGAGGCGTTGGTCAAGCACGGGCTGATCGCGCCGCAGGCGACGACGCGGCACGGGCGGCGACCGGAGCGGACCGTCTACGAGATCACAGACGCCGGCGCGGCCGAGTTCGAGGAGTGGCTGGCCGAGCTCCTGTCGACGCCCGTGCGGGACTTCACCTCCCTGGAGGCGGGCCTGTCGCTGATGCCGGGGCTGCCACCGGAGGAGGTGGCACGGCTCCTCGAGGACCGGGTCGTCAAGCTGCGCATCGAGCTCGGCAGCCTCGAGGCGGCCGAGCGGGTCGCCACGCAGCTCGGCCTGCCGGAGCTGTTCACGATCGAGACGCGCTACCGGTCCGCGATCCTCACCGCCGAGCTGGAGTTCGTCGCCGACCTCGCGCAGCGGATCCGGACCTCGAAGCTGGGCGGGACCAAGGTTTGGCGGCGCATCCACGAGCTGCACGCCAGCGGCGTGTCGTTCGAGGAGATCTTCGCCGACCCCGTCCGGCACCTCGGAGAGGAGGCACGCGTCCTGGCGCCGCAGTCGCCTTGACAGAACCCCGGCCGGTGCGCCAACACCGGCCGGGGTCGCTACCCGAGCCGGCCGCGTGGCCCGCCCGAGCCGCCCGCTGAACGATACGGCCCGCGGACCGGCTCCGAACCCAGAGGAGGAGTCGCATGTCCGCACCACCGGTGACGGCCGTCACCGCCGCCGACCTGGTCAAGACCTACCCCGGCCGCCGGAAGGCGCCGCCGGTCCGCGCCCTCGACGGCCTCAGCCTCGACGTCGCCGCCGGTAGCGTGTTGGCGCTGCTCGGCCCGAACGGCGCCGGCAAGACCACCGCGGTCAGGGTGCTCACCACGCTCGCCCGCGCCGACCGTGGGCGGGCCGTTGTGGCGGGGGTCGACGTCGCCCGTGATCCGCCGCAGGTTCGGCGCCGCATCGGGCTCATCGCGCAGCAGGCGACGGCGGATCCGATCGCGACCGGTCGGGAGAACCTGGTGCTCACCGCCCGGATCCACGGCTTGTCCCGGGTCGACGCGCTGGTTCGGGCCGAGGCACTGCTCGAGCGGTTCGCGCTGCTCGACGCCGCTGACCGGCTGGTCAGGACGTACTCCGGCGGGATGGCCCGCAAGCTCGATGTCGCGCTCGGGCTCGTGCACCGGCCCCAGGTGCTGTTCCTCGATGAGCCGACGACCGGGCTCGACCCCGAAGCCCGGGCGCAGATGTGGACCGAGATCGACCGGCTCAGGGCCGAGGAGCGGGTGACCGTCGTCCTGACCACGCACTACCTCGACGAGGCCGACCGTCTGGCAGACGAGCTGGTCATCGTCGACCACGGTCGGGTAGTGGTGACCGGCACCCCGCAGCGACTCAAGAGCGAACTGCGCGGCGACACCTTGCAGGTCGGTTGGCGCGAGCGGGCGTCGGCGTCGTCGCGGTGACGGTGTCCCGGCCGACGCTCGACGACGTCTACCTGCACCATGTCGGTCGCTCACTGAAGGAGGCCGCGTGACCACCCTCGACGCCACCGCCATCGTCCCACCATCGACCGCGCGGCCGGCGGGCGCGCTCACCCAGTCGCTGCTGCTCACCGGTCGATCCCTGCGAGCACTCACCCGCAACCCGGCGGTCATCGCCTTCACCCTCGTACAGCCGGTGATCTGGCTACTGCTGTTCGGCCAGCTGTTCAAGTCCGTCGTGCTGCTGCCCGGCTTCGGCGCCCCCGGCCGGGACCTCGTACATCACCTTCCTGACCCCCGGGGTCATCGTCATGACGGCGCTGTTCTCCAGCGGCTGGGCGGGCACCGCGTTCATCGAGGACATGAACCTCGGCGTCATGGACCGGATGCTCGCCTCGCCCACTCGGCGTGCCGCCATGGTCGTGGGCAGCCTCGCCTACCAGGCCGTCACGACCATCGTGCAGACGCTCATCGTGTTCGGCATCGCCTACGCCGCCGGTGCCCGCTTCACGCATCCTATCGTCGGCGTCCCGGTCACGATCATCGCCGCCGTACTCGTCGCGGTCACGATCGCCGCCTTCTCGGACGCGGTCGCGCTGCTCGTCCGCCAGCAGGAGGCGTTGATCGGCATCAGCCAGTTCATCGTGCTGCCGCTGCAGTTCCTCTCCGGGGCGATCATGGCACTCAGCCTCGCCCCAACGTGGCTGCGCGACGTGGCCCGCTACAACTTCGTCGACTGGGCCGTCGCCGCGTCGCGAGCCGCGCTGTCCCCCGGCACCAGTTGGGGCGGGGTGCTGCTACGGCTCGGGCTACTCGTCGGTCTCGCCTGTGCCATGACCGCGCTCGCGACGCGAGCGTTCCGCAGCTACCAGCGCAACCTCTGACCAGCGAGCCGGCGCGTCGGCACGAAAGGCGCGCTGGTCCTCTCGTAGAAACTACGGTTGACTGACCCGCTCTCCTGCGCCACGTTGCCCTCAGTCCTGCACCACACCCGGAAGTCATCGACCCAAGGTGGGTCATATGGGGCATCTCAGACGGGCTGCTCTTGCTGCGGTGACCGCGATAGCACTGCTAGGGTTCCTGGCCGCGCCGGCTAACGCGAGCCCGGGGGCTCGCGACGACACGCAGGCCCTCGTCCAGAGGGCGGACCGTGCCCTCGCCCAGGAGCCCGGCGGGTCGCTCCCTCCGGGGGCATCTGTCCAGATTCGCGGTGCGACGGGGTCGGTGACGTCCGCGCAGGGCACAGCGACCTTGGCCGCGGCCGACCAGGCGAACTCTGTGGCGCGGGCGCAGCCAGACGGCGTGCAGGTCCTCACCGTGCTGCGCCAGGGCTCCACCGCGCGCTACCGGCTCAGCCTCCCGGCAGGGCAGGTTGCCCGCCCGGGCGGTTCGGGAGGCTTGCTCATCACCGACGTCAGCGGCAGGGTCTTCTACGGTGCCGTCCGAGCCCCCTGGGCCGTCGACGCGACCGGACGACAGCTGGGCACGACGTACTCGCTGGAAGGCGGCACGATCGTCCAGCACGTCGACACCCGCGGCGCGGTCTACCCGATCGTGGCCGACCCGTGGGTGTCCTTCGGCTGGTTCGTGTACGTGAACTACAGCAGGAGCGAAGTCCAAACGCTAGCTGCGTATGCCGACTACTACGCCCTCGCCTCCGCAGCGTGCAGCCTGATACCCGTCCCGTGGGTAAGGCTCGCCTGCACGGCAACGATCGGCGCGATTGCGATTAGTTTCGCACGCACCGTTCGGGAGGCGGCCTGGTACGGGCAGTGTGTCAATATCCGCTTCACCTATGCCGGCACCCTGGCCGGCTGGGGGAGGTATTACTGCTGATGCGCCGGATCGTGTTGTGGGCCGTGGTTGGCGTCGCGACCGGGTTCGTGGTCGGCATGCTGGCCAACGTGATGTCGGGCGGTCCCGCCCTGTCGCGGTCTACCTGGGTCCTTGCCGCTACCGTCGGGGCTGTTACTGTGATCGGTGGGATCCGGGATCGCCGGATCCGACGTCGCCACGGCTGAACCCACGCGCCGCATGCCGCACGTCCATCCGGTTCACCTGCGCCGGCACGCTGGCCGGCTGGGGGAGGTACTACTGCTGATGCGCCGGATCCTGTTGTGGGCCGTTGGTGGCGCCGCCGCCGGGTTCGTCGCAGGCGCCGTGGCCAACGCGGCGTTCGGCGGTCCCGCCCTGTCGCGGTCAACCTGGGTAGCGAGCGTTGCCGGCAGCGCTGCTCTTGTCATCGGTGCGATCCGGGATCGCCGGATCCGGGATCGCCGCCGCTGAAGCCACCGGCCGTACCGCTCCCACCGGCCCCGGCCCTGGGCATCATGCCGGCCACCCGCCCCGTTGGGCCAGCACGTCCCGCAGCACGGTGAGCCGGTCGGTCATCAGCCCGTCCACGCCCAGGTCCAGCAGCCGGGCCATCTCCGTGGGGTCGTCGACGGTCCACACGTGCACCCGTACGCCGAGCGCGCGAGCTCGGGCCAGCAGCCGGCGGTCCACCAGCGGCACCGGGCCGACCCGGGCCGGGACCTGGGCGCAGGGCACCCCGCGGCCCGCGGCCCGGGCCAGTAGCGG
>JBMOMH010000217.1:0-5591 GCA_049323135.1 Actinomycetota bacterium | reverse complement strand
ACAGCAAGATCAGGCTCATCAACCACCGCGGCTACGGCCACCACAGCGCCGCCGCCCTCATCGCCATGATCTACCTCTGCTGCGGCGGAATCGCCGTCACGCTGCCCACGGAAAGGTGAGGAGAACCAACTTTACGCGACGTCGCGGGGGTTTGCTGGAACCGGCGGCACCTCGCCGGACCCGCGGGTGGCCCCGAGCCGCTCGACGGCCACGATGGTCGCCTGCCGCAGCGCGTTGACCTCGGCCACCACGGGGTCGGTCTGCCACGCGGACAGCCGCCGCACCATCCGCTTGACCAGGCCGACGCCCGGCCGGGAGGAGGTGGGCGGCGGCAGCACCAGTGGGGGCAGCCGGCGCAGGGGCTCGCTCGCCGCGAGGGCGACGGCCCCGCCCCCTGAGGAATCTCCCACCAGGCGACCGCCGCGACGCCGGACGGCCCGGGACACGACCTCCTGCTGCACTCGCTCGCGCAGCCGGGGCCCCGGCTCCGGCCAGCCACCGCGGGCGATGGCCGCCCGCTCCCGGCCCACCGCCCGCCACAGCGCGGCCGCCAGCGCCTCGTCGTCGTCGGCCACCAGCTCGACGTCGTCCCGGTCGGCGAGCTGGTGGCTCAGGCCCCCTACGTCGGTCGCGATCACCCGGCAGCGGTACAGCGCGGCCCGTTCGATGACCCCGGAGGACCAGATGGCGCGGTAAGGCAGCACGACCACGTCACAAGCGGCCAGCCACCGGTCGAACCGCTCGTCGCTGACGTAACCCAGGTGCAGGTGGGCGCCCTCGGTTCGGTCGACCAGGGCCTGCAGGTCGGCGGCGTAGCGGACGAAGGACGGGTCCTCCACCCGCACCGAGCCCACGACGTCGAGCCGGGCACCGGCGGTGGCCAGCCCCGAGAAGGCGCGCACCGCGCGGTCGAAGCCCTTGTGCGGCTGGATGAAGCCGATGGACAGGAAGGAGAAGGCGTCGTCGGGGATGCCCAGCGACGCCCGAGCCTCGCCGCGCGTGGCGGTGGTCCGCCGAACGAAGTCGGCGCCGTGCTCGACTACCTGGACCCGGCCCGGCGCCACGCCGAAGGCGCGCACCAGCTCCTCCCGCTCCACACCGGTATGCACGACGATCCGATCCACCGCCCGCCACATCTGGCGCACGGCAAGCCCGTCGGGGGTATGCCGGCGGCCCCACCGGTAGTCGACCTCGTGCACCCGCACCTCGACCTCTCGGGCCAGCCGGAAGGCCAGGGTCAGCGCCGCGGCGGTCTGCAGGCGCTGTCCGGGCCCGGCGGGCACCGGGAAGAACACGTCGGGGTGGAACTGGACGACGATGCGGTCGTAGCTGCGTACCCGCTTGGCCAGGGCCAACCCGCCCCGCGGGCCGAGCAGGTCGAGGTGGTGGTGCGCGGCGGACGGCGTGGGCGAGAGTACCTCGACGTCGTGGCCTGCGGCGCGTAGCCCGGCGACCGCCTGCACCGCGTAGGCGGCGATCCCGTCCCGCATCGGCGGGTAGGGGGTGACCATCAGGATGCGCACGGCACCTCCCGGTCGCTGGCCGCACCCGCAGCGTCGGCGGGGGTGAGGCGCTCCAGCGCCGGCTCCAGCCGGTCCAGCACCGCGTCCCACGTGTAGTGCTGTAGCACGTAGTCCCGGCCGGAGGCGGCCAGGGCCGTCGCCGCGGCAGGCGCGTCGGCGAGGAACGCCAGGCACTCCTCGAACTCCACCGCGTCGGAGTAGACGAGCCCGGCTCCAGACCGGGCGATGTGGTGCGCAACCACCTCGCCGGCGGCGTTGGCGATGACCGGCGTACCGGCCAGCCACGCCTCCATCGCCGTCCGGGAGAAGGACTCCAGGTGGCTCGGCTGGACGTACGCGGCCGCGGCGGCGAAGGCGTCGTTCCGCTCGGCCTCGGACAGGAAGCCAAGGTCGACGACCCGGGCGGCGATCTCCCGTGGGGGGCGGACCTCGCCCACCCCCATCGTGACCAGGTCGAACGGCAGGTCCATGCGGAGCACGGCCCGGGCGAACATGTCCAGCAGCCGCTCCCAGTTCTTGGCGCCCTCCCGGCGTCCGGCGTACAGCAGGAACGGGCGGGTCAGCCCGTGCCGCGCCCGGAAGCCCTCCGGGTCGTAGGAGTGCGGGACGCGTACCCCGGACCCGATCAGCTCATGGGCCGCGAGCGGGGCGGCGATCCGCCGGGCCAGCTCCTGCTCCGGCTCGCTGAGGAACAGCAGCCCGGCGACCCCCTGGAAGACCGGGCGGAACAGCTCGAGGTAGGCGTACGGCTCGTCGTGCAGGCAGGGCATGAGCAGGCTGCGTTCCGGCGCTACCTGCGAGCAGGCGAAGGCGGGCCAGAAGGGGTACGGCGCGAACACCAGCGCCCGGTAGGCGCTCGCGTGGTCCAACAGGTGATGGAACAGGCCGGGGACACGCATCCCGTCGTTCATCCACCGCTGCTGCAGCTGCAGGGGCACCGGGTCGCCGCGGAGGATCGCCGCCTCGATCTCGGCCCGCTCCCGGCCCGGTGTCGACACGACCGCCGGGAACCGGCGTACCCGCAGCGCCCCCTCCTGGGTCAGGCCCGGTGGGAACACGTTGTCCCACCGGTAGTGGTCCTTCGCGCAGGTGGTGAGGATCTCCACCTCCCAGCCGCGGGCGGCCAGGCCCTCCCCCATCTCCCGCAGCGCGACCTCGGCACCGCCGACGACCTCGGGGCCGAAGCGCGCGGGCACCAGCCCGATGCGGCCGGCACGGTTCATACGGTGGACCACCTTGACGGGTCGACGAGGCCGGGCGTGGGCGGCCGGGACCGGACGATTCATCCTAACCAGGGGGGAGCTAGCTCAAGCCGCACCGGCACCGGTGCCGACACTGTCACCACCTGGACACAACTCGTAGGCAGGACGACCGATGACCGCAACCTCCGTGCCCCGCCCCCGCCCGGTGCTCCGGGCGGGGGGCGTCCTGGTGCTGCTCGTCGCCGGCCTCCTCCCGGCCGCCGGCCCCGCCGCGGCGGCCACAACCCTCACCCCCGTCGGCGCCCCGTTCGCGACGGCCACCTACCCCCGTTACGTCTCCGTGGCCACGAGTGAGGCGTTCAGCTCCGCCGCCGTCGGCGACGTCACCGGGGACGGCCGGCCGGACATCGTGACGGGCAGCCCGGACGGCTGGGTCCGGGTCTGGGCGACGACCGGGGCGCTGGAGGCGGCCGTGGACACCGGCACGGGGGCCATCCAGGCCAGCCCGACCCTGGTGGACCTCGACGGCGACGGGGTGCAGGACGTGCTGACCGCCAACACCGCTGGGGTGGTGGCTGCCTATGCCTTCACCGGCGGGTCCACCCGGACCGTGTTCTGGCGGCTGGACTGCGCGGCCGGACGCCAGTGCGGCGTCTTCGGCACCCCGGTCGCCGCCGACCTGGACGGGGACGGTCACCCGGAGATCATCTCGAGCAGCTGGGACCACTACCTCTACGCCTACCGGCTCGGCCCCGGGGTGAACGGCAGCATCCTGCCGGGCTGGCCGGTGTTCATGTACGACACCTCCTGGAGCAGCCCGGCCGTCGGCGACATCAACGGGGACGGGAGCCCCGAGGTCGTCGTGGGAGGCGACTGTGACGGGGTGCCTGGCCAGCCCTGTGCGGGCACACCGGGCGGCTACGTCTGGGCCCTGGGCCGGGACGGGCGGGTCGTCTGGCGCACCTTTGTGCCTGGGCAGGTGGTCTGGTCCTCCCCCGCCCTGGTCGACCTGACCGGAGACGGCCGGCTGGACGTGGCGGTGGGCACCGGGCTGAACTTCCCCAACCAGTACGGGCGCGCCGTCTACGCCCTGGACGGGCCAAGCGGCCGGGTGCTCTGGACCGGGCCGACGGCCGGACCGGTGATGGCCTCCCCGGCCGTGGGCGACCTGGACCGGGACGGCCGGCCGGACCTGGTCGTCCTGTCCGAGGGCGGGGAGGTCTCGGCGTGGCGCGCCGACGGGTCCCTGCTCTGGCGCAGCTACGCCGCCGACGCCGGACGGCTGGTGGCGGGGCTGCCGACGCATGGCAGTGCTTCGGTCGCGGACGTCGACAACGACGGCCGGCTCGAGGTCGTCGTCATGGCCGAGCACTGGATGCGGGTGCTGGACGGCGCCACCGGAACCGTGGAGGCCAGCACGACCGCGCCGGTGGCCCGGCCAGGGTCGATCTTCGCTCCCGCGTCGGCCCCCACCATCGCCGCGGTGGACGGACAGACCTGGATCGTGCAGACGGCGACGTACGACGCCAACGGCAACGGGGCCCGGGACGTCGGCGACCAGCTCACGGTGCTGGTCTGGCGCACTGGGAGCGGTCTTGGGGAGGCAGCCTGGCCGACCTTCCACGGCGGCATGCGCCGGCTCGGGGTCCGTGCCGACGACGTGCCACCGACGATCTCCGTGCCCGGACTCCCCGTCCAGGGCAGCACCGCCGCGACGGTGCAATGGAGTTCCAGCGACGTCGGGAGCGGGGTGTCCCGGGTGGACGTCGAGGTGCAGGACGGTGCGGGCCGCTTCGCCCCGTGGCAGCAGGCGGCACCCCCCACCGGGTCCGCGGTTCTCTATGGGCAACCCGGGGCGTCCTACCCGGTCCGGGCCCGGGCTACCGACCGGGCCGGCAACGTGAGCGCGTGGGCACAGACCACGGTCACCTTCAGCCCGCAGGCGGCACGCGCGCAGCCGTTCCGCAGCCTGTTCACCGTCAGCGGGGAGGGCACACTGTCCGGCTTCCGCACCGCCCCCGTCGCCAGTCCCGCCTGGACCTGGCGGGCGGTGCGCGGGGTGGCCGCCACGCCGGACGGTCGAGGCGCCTACGTCCTGGACCTCTTCGGCGGGCTGCATCCTGCCGGGTCCGCCCGCCCGCTGCCCACCAGCAGCTACTGGCCGGGCTGGGACATCGCCCGGGGCGTGGCCCTCAACCCGGACGGCCAGGGCGGGTACGTGCTGGACGGGTGGGGCGGGCTGCACCCCTTCGGGAATGCCACGCCGGTGCCGGCGAGCACCTTCTGGCCAGGCTGGGACATCGCCCGCGGGGTCGTGCTCCTCCCGTCCTCGACGGCCAACTCCCCCGCTGGGTACGTCCTGGACGGGTGGGGCGGGGTGCACCCCTTCGGGGCCGCCCCGGCCCTGCGCATCTCGACGTACTGGCCGGGCTGGGACATCGCCCGGGGGCTCACCGTGGCACCGGACGGACGGGGCGGCCAGGTGCTGGACGGCTGGGGCGGGCTGCACCCGTTCGGGGCGGCCACAGGCACCGCGATCCGGCCGTACTGGCCGGGCTGGGACATCGCCCGGGGCGTCGTCAGCGTGGGTGCGGCGGACCGTCCGGCCGGTTGGGTCCTGGACGGCTTCGGCGGCCTGCATGCCTTCGGCGGCGCCCCGGACAGCCCGCCCCCCGCCTACTACGGCCGGGACGTCGCCGTCGGCCTGTCCGTCGCCCCCTGACCCCCTACCCCCCACCCCCTTGTAGCGATCATGCGCTACCTTCCGAGTCCCTAGTAAGAGCCCGTGAGGGCGACGAGTGGAAGACATCCCCCTGCGGTGAGATGCGGGCTTGAGGTCCCACTCACAACAGGAGGATGTCCATGT
>JBMOMH010000216.1:0-5595 GCA_049323135.1 Actinomycetota bacterium | reverse complement strand
GCCAGGCCGACCCCCAGCGGGGCGACCGTGCTGGCGGCGAGGATCCCGGCGAGGGAGATCCGGGAGTTGGCGCGGACCAGGCCCAGGCCGGGGGGGAGCAGCCGGGGGACCGCCGACTGCCGGGTCACCGCAAAGGCCTTGCTAGCGACGAGCACGGCGAAGGCGAGCGGGTACGCCCGCAGCGCCCCCGACGCGGCGGCGTCCACGAGGCCGGCGGCGAGCACCGCCCGGACCACGAACGTGGCGAGCATCGCCCACCGGCGGTCCCCCCGCAGCCGGTCCAGCAAGGGGCCGACCAGTGGCGCCAACACGACGAACGGGGCGAGGGTGACCAGCAGGTAGAGGGTGACTCGGCCGCGGGCCTCCCCGACGGGGACGGCGAAGAACAGCGTCCCGGCCAGCGCGACGGCGACCAGGGCGTCGGCGACGGCGCTGACCGCGTTGAGCTCGATGAGCGGGCCGAGCCCGCTGGCGCCGGCGCCCTCGGCGTGGGTGGCCCGCCGCACCCGCCGGGCGACCACTCGCGAGCTGCGGCGCAGCCCCCGGCCGCCGGCCCGCACCGCTGTGCCGATCTGGCGCCCCCGCCCGGCCCCGGGGGCCCGCCCGACCCGCCTCGTGGCACCGTCCCGGCCGGTGCCGCCCAGGTGAGCGCCCGGCTCGTCGGGGCGCCCTCGGGTGGCCACGGGTCCATCCTGCCTGGCCCCACCGACGGTGGGGGCCGGTCCCGGGTACCAGACACCCCGGGGATGGGGGGAGAATCACGGGGTGTCCACTCCCCCCGCCGCACCGGCCGCCGCACCGGCCGCCGCACGCCCGCGCCGCACCCGGACCCCCGTCCTCGACCCGGCCGCCGCGGCGGCGGTCGACCTGGCCCGGGACGCCGCTCGGGAGGTGGCCGACGCCCCCGAGCACGTCGGGGAGCACCTCGGTGCGGTCGCCGAGGACGACCGGGTGGTGACCCACGCCTTCGCCTGCCTGGCCCCCGCCTACCGTGGCTGGCAGTGGTCAGTGAGCCTGGCCCGGGCGTCCCGCTCCCGGCAGGTCACGGTGAGCGAGGTGGTGCTGCTCCCGGGCCCCGAGGCGCTGCTCGCCCCGCCGTGGACGCCGTTCAGTGACCGGGTGCGTCCCGGGGACCTGGGCGTGGGCGACCTGCTGCCCACCCCCCCGGACGACCCCCGCCTGGAACCCGGTTACGCGGCCACGGGGGACGAGGAGGCCGACCGGCTGGCGCTGTGGGAGCTGGGGTTGGGCCGGGTCCGGGTGCTGTCGGCGGTCGGCCGCGACGACGCGGCCATGCGGTGGTACGACGGGGAGCGCGGCCCCCGGTCGCCGCTGGCCCTGGCCGCGCCGGCGCACTGCCGCAGCTGCGGGTTCCTGCTGCCGCTGGCCGGGGCGCTGCGCCAGCTGTTCGGGGTGTGCACCAACGAGCACGCCCCGGACGACGGCGCCGTGGTGTCGCTGGACCACGGTTGCGGCGCCCACTCCGAGGCGGTGCCGGACACCGGCCCGGTTCCGGTGGCCGGGCCCGTGGTCGACGAGCTGGGCTACGACCTGGTCTAGGTACCGGCTGCCCCTTGTGGTGCCTGGGGCGAGCCCCGGGGGATCTACCAGCGCGCCCGCCACCGCCGGGGACGGCCCGTGGGGTGGCTCGACCCGGCCGGGTCACCCCACCAGGGGTGGTCCGGGCGGTGGCCCCGCCACGCCGTACGCCGAGCCCGAGGCCCGGCGGCGAGCCCGCCGGCGCAGGCAGTAGGCCAGGCCCAGCAGGCCCAGGCCGAACCCGCTGGCCGCCGTCCACAGCCACCAGCCGTCGCCGCGGGCCCGCAGGGTGTCGGAGAACGGCAGCAGCAGCAGCCAGGCCAGCGCCCAGGCCGCGGTGCCGACGGCGACCACGCCCACCCCGTCGACGTCGACGGGACGGACCGGTTCGGGCGGGGGATGCGACACGGGGCCTCCTGTCGGCAGGGTACGCCGCGCTGGCGGCCGGTCACCGCGTCTGGCACGCTGCGCCCTGACCTGACCGTCCCTGCCCGCCCAGGAGCTCCCATGGCTCGCCTGCGACCGACGAGCATCGCCGCGGAGGCCGACGTACGCCGCCGCCCCCGCAACCGCTTCGACCGCTACTTCCTGGTGTCCGCGCGCGGCTCGACGCTGCAACGGGAGGTGCGCGGCGGGCTGGCGACGTTCTTCACCATGGCCTACATCGTCGTGCTCAACCCGATCATCATCGGGACGGCGAAGGACGTGAACGGGACCACCCTGGGCGTGCCGGCGGTCGCCGCGGTGACCGCGCTCGTCGCAGGCGTGATGACGATCCTCATGGGCGTCGTCGGCCGGTACCCCTTCGCGCTGGCCGCCGGGCTAGGCCTCAACGCGTTCGTCGCCTTCGGCATCGCCAGCACGATGTCCTGGCCGGCGGCCATGGGGCTGGTGGTGATCGAGGGCCTGCTCATCACCCTGCTGGTGCTCACCGGGTTCCGCACCGCGGTCTTCACGGCGGTGCCCGAGCAGCTGAAGACGGCCATCGGTGTGGGCATCGGGCTGTTCATCGCGCTCATCGGCCTCGTCGACGGAGGGTTCGTCCGGCGTACGGCGGTCGGCCCGGTGCCGGTGGAGCTCGGTATCGGCGGGGCCCTGGACGGCTGGCCGGTCCTGGTGTTCTCGGTGGGCCTGCTGCTGGTGGCCGTGCTGGTGGCCCGCCGCGTTCGGGGGGCGATCCTGCTCGGCATCCTCGTCACCACGGTGCTCGCCATCGTGGTGGAGGCGGTGGCCCGGGTCGGTCCCTCCGGGGCGGACAACCCCCGGGGCTGGAGCCTGGTGGTCCCGCGGCTGCCCGACCGGCTGCTCAGCACGCCGGACTTCTCCTTGCTCGGCCGGTTCAGCCTGCTCGGCGGCGTCCAGGCGGTGGGGGTGGTGGCTGCGCTGCTCGTCGTCTTCTCGCTGATGCTCTCCGACTTCTTCGACACCATGGGGACGGTGGTCGGCGTCGGGGCCGAAGCGGGGCTGCTCGACGCGCACGGCAACCTGCCGGGCATCCGCCAGGTGCTGCTCGTCGACTCGCTGGCCGCCGCCGCCGGGGGTGCGGCGTCCGCGTCGTCCAACACCACCTACATCGAGTCGGCGGCCGGGGTCGGCGAGGGTGCACGCACCGGGGTGGCCAGCCTGGTCACCGGGGGCCTGTTCCTGCTCGCCATCTTCCTCACCCCGCTGGTTTCGGTGGTTCCGTTCGAGGCGGCGACGCCGGCGCTGGTCGTCGTCGGTTTCCTCATGACCACCCAGGTCCGCAACATCGACTTCGGTGACTACGCGACCGCCGTGCCGGCCTTTCTGACCATGGTGGTCATGCCGTTCACCTACTCGATCACCAACGGGATCGGTGCGGGCTTCGTGTCCTACGTGGTGATCCGGCTGGCGCAGGGGAAGGCCCGCCTGGTGCACCCGCTGATGTGGGTCGTCGCCGCGCTGTTCGTCGTCTACTTCGCCCTCGCCCCGTTGGAGCGGCTGCTCGGGGTGCGCTGAGCCGCGGCTGCCGACCCGCCAGGGGCGGGGGAGCGGTAAGGGACACGACCCCCTCTCGCATATGACGTTAGCCTCGCTAACGAGTATGCTGGGGGCCGTGCCCGTACCGGTGAGGACCGACGCCGAGCTGGCCAGCACGCTGCGGCTGGCGGTCATGCGGCTGAGCCGGCGGCTGCGCGCGGAGCGCTCGGACACCTCCCTGTCGCTGAACCAGCTGGCGGTGCTCGGGACGCTGGACCGACACGGGGCCCTCACCCCGGGCGAGCTGGCCGGGCACGAGCGGGTCCAGCCGCCGTCGATGACCCGCATCCTCGCCGCCCTGGAGGAGAAGGGCCTGGTACGCCGTACCGCCCATCCCGCCGACCGCCGCCAGGTGCTGGTGACGGCGACCGACGCGGCCCGGCACATGCTGCGCGAGGACCGCCGGCGCCGCGACGCCTGGCTGGCCCGGCGCCTGGTCGAGCTGGCGCCGGCCGAGCGCGCGGTGCTGCGGGAGGCGGCCCTGGTGCTGGAACGGCTGGGCCGCACGTGAGCCCCACGTTCCGTTCCCTGCACAACCGGAACTTCCGGCTCTTCTTCGTTGCCGGCCTGGTCTCCAACACCGGCACCTGGATGCAGCGGGTGGCCCAGGACTGGTTGGTCACCTCGCTGACCAACAACAGCGGCGTCGCCTTGGGCGTGACCACCGGGCTGCAGTTCCTCCCGTTCCTGCTCTTCGGGCTGTGGGGCGGGGTGCTGGCCGACCGGTTCCCCAAGCGCCGGCTGCTGGTGTGGACCCAGGCGGCGCTCGGCGCCCAGGCCTTGCTGCTGGGGCTGCTCGCCGTCACCGGGGTGGTGGCCCCCTGGCACGTCTACGTGCTGGCCTTCACCCTCGGGCTGGTCACCGTCGCGGACACCCCGGCCCGCCAGTCCTTCATCGTGGAGATGGTGGGCCGCGGGGACCTGCCCAACGCGGTGGGCCTGAACAGCGCCTCGTTCAACGGGGCCCGGCTGGTCGGGCCGGCGCTGGCGGGGGTCCTCATCGCGGTGCTCGGCGGGACCGGCCCGGTGTTCCTGCTCAACGGCGCGACGTTCCTCGCCACCATCCTCGCCCTGCTCTTCATGCGCGAGGACCTGCTGCGGCCCAGCGCCCCGGTGGCCCGCGCTGCCGGGCAGCTGCGCGCCGGCCTGCGCTACGTGGCTGGCCGCCCCGACCTCGTCCTGCCGCTGGTCGTCGTGTTCTTCGTGGGGACCTTCGGGCTGAACTTCCAGATGACCCTGGCCTTGTTCGCCCGGGAGGTGTTCCGCACCGGGTCGGCCTCCTTCGGCCTGCTGTCGACGATGTTCGCGGTGGGCACCTTCGCCGGCGCCCTGTGGGCGGCCCGCCGGGTCGGCCGTCCCCGCCTGCGCCTGCTGGTGGGCGCCGCGGTCGCCTTCGGCGTCCTCGAGGTGCTCACCGGCCTGATGCCGACGTACTGGACCTTCGCGGCGCTGCTGGTGCCGACCGGGGTGGCCGCGCTCACCCTGCTCACCGCGGCGAACACGACGATGCAGCTGGGCTCGGCGCCGTCCATGCGGGGCCGGGTCATGGCCCTGTACATGATGGTGTTCATGGGCGGTACCCCGCTGGGGGCGCCGGCGGTCGGCTGGGTCGCGGAGAACTTCGGCGTCCGCTGGAGCCTGCTGGTCGGCGGTGCGGTGTCCGCCGTGGCCACGCTGGTCGCCGCCGCCGTGGTGGCCCGCCGCGGGGGGCTGGAGGTCCGGGCCGCGCTGCGACCGCGTCCCCGCCTGGTCCTGGAGCGCCCCGAGCTGCTGGACCAGGCGCAGGTCTAGCCGGGGGTGGCGTCATCAGCCTGTTCGTCGCCCTGCTTCCGCCGCCGCCGGTCGTGGCGTCGCTGGCCCACGTGGTGGCACCACTGCGGCGGGCCCGGCCCGACCTGCGGTGGGCGCCACCGGAGGCCTGGCACCTGACCCTCGCCTTCCTCGGCGAGGTGCCGTCGGCCGGGCAGGCCGTGGTGTCCCGGCGGTTGGCGGGGCCGGCTGCGCGGCACGCCCCCGTGCGCCTGGTCTGCGCCGGCGCCGGCACCTTCGGTCCGG
>JBMOMH010000215.1:0-5750 GCA_049323135.1 Actinomycetota bacterium | reverse complement strand
CCAGCAAGGCCACGACGACGCGGACCCCGGCGAAGCGGGCCACGCGCGCGGCCAAGAAGGCCTGAGCCGGAGACCGTCGACTTGTTCGGCACCGGCCGGGCATCATGCGGTGCCCGGCCGGTGCCGTCGTCATCGCGGGTCCGGCAGGGTCAGGATCGTCACGAAGACGACGTGCCCGGCTCCGCCCTCACCGGCCACCCGGACCCGGACCCGCTGACCCTGTCGCAGGAACCGCACGCCCCCGGCGGCCACCGCGGCCGCGTCGAAGGGCAGCCCGGTCCCGTCGTCGAGGACCACGCTGCCCGCACGGGTCTGCTCGTCGAAGCTGCGCACGGTGCCCTGCACAGCGGCAGGCTAGCCCCACCGTCGAGCGGGTCGCCGGCCACGGGTCCCGGCTCCGGTCAGGCCGGCCAGCACCGCCGCGGTGTGCCGGCCCAGCCCGAGCATCGCCGCCGCCCGCAGGTCCGCCGGGGTGTCCACGTCACGGCGCAGGGTGGGCAGCGGTGGGGTCAGGGCGACCGCACCCCACGCCGCATGCGCGGCTGCCGAACCCGGTCCGAACCGGGGGCGCAGCAGGGCGCCGTTGCAGGCCAGCAGCAACGTCGTACCGCGCCCGCTGCTGTCGGCGACGTACGTCACCGACCCGTCCCCCCCGGCTGCCAAGGCGCTGGCCAGCTCGGTGCTGCGCAGCGCCGGCAGGTCGGCGGACAGGGCCCCGACGGCGCATCCCGGTCGCACCCGGGCGGCCACGGCCGCGCCGTGCCGCAGCGCGGCGTTCAGCCCCGCACCAGGGGAGTCCGGCACGACCAGCGCGCCTAGGCGCCGCAGGGCGGTGGTGGCGACCGGGTCGTCGGTGACCGCCACCGTCAACACCACCGGGGGACAGTCCCGAGCGGCCCGCACCGTGTCCGCTGCGAAGGCCAAGGCCAGCGCCGCCCGGTGCGGACCGGCCAGCGGAGCCAGCCGGGTCTTCGCCGTCGCCAGCCGCTTGACCGGGACGACCAGACACCAGCAGGGGGAGCTGCGGACCATTCCCGCGATCCTGCCCCGTCGGCGACCGCGGCTCGACACCGGTCGGGGCGAGAATGGACACTTGCCCGACCGCCGGCGCGCGGGGAAGGGGGTCGGGAAGGACCATGAGGGGCCGACGCCGACGCAAGGTGGGGTTCTGGTTCCGTTTCGCCGTCATGGTCCTCAAGCCCCTGCTGCTGGTGGTGACCCGCCGCGACTGGCGGGGCCGGGAGCACCTGCCCACCGAGGGGGGTGTCGTCGTCTGCGTCAACCACATCTCCTACGTGGACCCGTTGGTCTTGGCGCACTTCCTGTACGACAACGGTCGCCTGCCCCGCTACCTGGCCAAGGCGGGGCTGTTTCGCCTGCCGCTGGTCGGTGCCGTGCTGCGGGGCGCCCAGCAGATCCCGGTGCACCGCGAGAGCCGGGACGCCGCCGGCGCGTTCCGGGACGCCGTCGCCGCGGTGCGTCGCGGCGAGTGCGTGGTGGTCTACCCCGAGGGCACCGTCACCCGGGACCCGGGGTTGTGGCCCATGGTGGGGAAGACGGGTGCGGCGCGCATCGCGTTGAGCACCGGGGCGCCCGTCGTACCCATCGCGCAGTGGGGGGCCCAGCGGGTGCTGCCGCCGTACGCCCGGCGGCCGCGGCTGTGGCCGCCGACCCTCGTGCACGTGACCGCCGGACCGCCGGTGGAGCTCACCGACCTGGCCGGGCGGGAGCTCACCGCGGAGCTGCTCGCGGAGGCCACCGAACGCATCATGGCGGCGCTCACCGCGCTGCTGGAGCAGATCCGGGGGGAGGCGGCGCCCGCGACGCGCTTCGACGTCCGCCGGGCGCGGCTGCCCCGCACCGGCGACCCGCGGCGCCCGGCGGCGTCGGGCGAGGTACGCCAGCCGCCAAGCGACGGCAGTGCGGGTGCAGCGTGACGCGGGTGGCCGTCCTCGGTGCGGGCACCTGGGGCACCGCCTTCTCCCAGGTGCTGGCCGACGCGGGCAGCGACGTGGTGCTGTGGGGGCGGCGGGCCGAGGTGGTGGCGGCGGTGGCGGACCGGCACGAGAACCCCGAGTACCTGCCGGGGGTGCGGCTTCCCGACACGTTGACGGCCACCACCGACGCGGAGCAGGCGACCGCCGGCGCCGACGTCGTCGTCCTCGCGCTGCCGGCGCAGACGCTGCGGGAGCACCTGTCCAGCTGGCGGCCGCTGCTGCCCCCGGACGCCGTGCTGGTCAGCCTGATGAAGGGCATCGAGCTGGGGACGACGCTGCGGATGAGCGAGGTGGTCTGCCAGGTCGCCGGCTGTGACCCGGCCCGGGTGGCCGTGGTGTCCGGCCCCAACCTCGCCGCGGAGATCGCCGCCCGGCAGCCGGCCGCCTCGGTCGTCGCCTGCCGCGACGAGCAGGTCGCCATGCGGCTGCAGGCGGCCTGCCATACGCCGTACTTCCGCCCCTATACCAACACCGACGTCGTCGGCTGCGAGCTGGGCGGTGCGGTGAAGAACGTCATCGCCCTAGCCGTGGGGATGGCCGCCGGCATGGGCCTGGGGGACAACGCCAAGGCGTCCCTGGTCACCCGTGGGCTCGCCGAGACGGCCCGGCTGGGCGCGGCCCTCGGCGCGGACCCACGCACCTTCGCCGGGCTGGCCGGCCTCGGAGACCTGGTGGCGACCTGCAGCTCCCCGCTGTCACGTAACCGCACCTTCGGGGAGAACCTGGGGCGCGGGCGTAGCGTGGCGCAGGTCCTGGCCAGCACCCGGCAGACCGCCGAAGGCGTGTCCAGCTGTTCGGCGATCCGCGAGCTGGCCCAGGCCCACGGCGTCGACATGCCGATCGTCGACGCGGTGGTGCAGGTCGTCCGCGAGGAGCGGGCCCCGCCCGACGTGCTGCGCAGCCTGATGGCCCGCCAGGCCAAGGCCGAGACCGCCTAGCCCCCGCCTCCCTGCAATCCTGTAGCGATCATGCGCATCTAAACGCGCATGATCGCTACGAGTACGAGCCTACGAGGGGGGGCGGCCGGAGGTGGCCTGGTCCAGGGCGGCGGCGAGGTCGGCCCACAGGTCCTCGACGTCCTCGCAGCCCACGCTGAGCCGGACCAGCCCCTCGGGGATGTCCGGGCTCTCCTCCGGCCAGCGCCGGCGCCGCTCGAAGGTGGACTCCACCCCGCCCAGGCTGGTCGCCGGCGCCCACAGCCGGGTCCCGGCCACCCACCGGTCGGCGGTGGCCGCGTCGGCCACCTCGGCGGACACGACGGCCCCGAACCCGGCCATCTGCCGGCGGGCCCGGTCGTGCCCGGGGTCACCGGGCAGGCCCGGGTAGCGCACCCGGCGTACGTCGGCCCGCTGCTGCAGCCGCCCGGCGAGGACCCCGGCGTTGTGCTGGGCCCGCTCCATCCGCAGGTGCAGGGTGCGCAGCCCGCGCAGCGCCAGCCAGGCCTCCATCGGCCCGGGGATGGCCCCCAGCAGCGTGCGCCGCTGCTGCAGCCTGGCGTGCAGGTCGGCGTCGGCGGTCACGGTGGCCCCCAACAGCACGTCGGAGTGGCCGGCCAGGTACTTGGTGACGCTGTGGACGACCACGTCCACCCCGTGCTCCAGGGGGCGCTGCACCAGCGGCGTGGCGAAGGTGTTGTCGCAGACGACCAGCGCTCCGGCTCGGTGCCCCGCCTCCGCGCAGGCGGCCAGGTCGGCCACCTCCAGGGCCGGGTTCGTGGGGGACTCCAGCCACAGCAGGGCCGCCCCGGGCACGGCTGCCTCGACGGCGGCGGTGTCGGCGACGTCCACGGTGCGCAGTTCCACCCGGCCTTCGGCGGCCCGGTTGCGCAGCAAGGCCGAGGTGCCCGAGTAGGCGTGCGCTGGTGCCACCACGGCCGCGCCCACCGGCACGGTGTCGAGCACCGCCGCCACGGCCCCCATGCCCGAGGCGAAGGTCAGCGCCGTCCCGCCTTCCAGGGCGCCGAGGACCTCCTCCAGCGCGGTCCAGGTGGGGTTGCCGTGCCGCGCGTACCCCATCGGCCCCCCGGCGTGGTAGGTGGAGGACAGCACCACGGGCGGGTTCAGCGGGGCGTCCGCCGCGGACGGGGGGCGGCCGGCGGTCACCGCCACGGTCGCGGGGGCCAGCGGGCGGGTCGGCTCGGGCACCTTCGCGAGTATGCCGGGCGGCGGCGCGGCGTGGACGGCCGGCCCGGCGCCGGAACTCCGTCCGGCGCCCCCCGCTAGGGTCGGCGGCCATGGGGCCCCGGGTAGAGCGCCGTCTTCGTGTCGCCGTCGTCTTCGGCGGGCGCAGCAGCGAGCACGCGGTGTCCTGTGTGACCGCTGGCAGCGTGCTGGCCGCGCTGGACCGTGACCGCTACGAGGTGGTCCCCATCGGCATCACCCGGGAGGGGCGGTGGGTGCTCGCGGCCGACGACCCGGCCCGGCTGGCGGTCGCCGGCGGCCAGCTGCCCAGCGTCGAGGACCGGGGGGCCACCGTGGTGCTGGCCGGGGACCCGACCTCCCGGGAGCTTCTCGTCTGCCCCCCGGGCGACGTCCCCGCTGCCCTGGGCCGGGTCGACGTCGTCTTCCCGCTGCTGCACGGCCCGTACGGCGAGGACGGGACGCTGCAGGGCCTGCTCGAGCTGGCCGGGGTCCCCTACGTCGGCTCGGGGGTGCTGGCGTCGGCCGCCTGCATGGACAAGCACTACATGAAGGCGCTGCTCGCCGCGGCCGGCCTGCCCGTCGAGCCGCACGTGGTGGTCCGGCCCCGCGAGTGGGTGGAGGACCCCGGCGCCGTCGCCGCGGCGGTGGCGTCGCTGGGCTGGCCGGTGTTCGTCAAGCCGGCCCGCGGCGGCTCCAGCATCGGGATCAGCAAGGTGAGCGGACCCGACGAGCTGGCGGCGGCCATCGACAAGGCCCGGGCCTGGGACCCGAAGGTGATGGTCGAGGCGGCCGTCGCCGGGCGGGAGATCGAGTGCGGGGTCCTCGAGGACCCGGACGCCGGGCCGCAGGCCAGCGTCCCCGCCGAGATCCAGGTCCAGGCCGGCCACGAGTTCTACGACTTCGAGGCCAAGTACCTCGACGGGGCCACCGGGCTGACCGTCCCCGCCGACCTGACCGCGGCGCAGACCGGGCAGGTACGCCGGCTGGCGGTGGCGGCGTTCACCGCGCTGTCCTGTGAGGGCCTGGCCCGGGTCGACTTCTTCCTCACCCCGGACGGGCGGTTCGTCGTCAACGAGGTGAACACCATGCCCGGCTTCACCCCGGCGTCGCTGTTCCCCCGGATGTGGGCGGCCACCGGGGTGGACTACCCGGCGCTGGTGGACCGGCTCATCCAGGCGGCGGTGCGCCGCCCGACGGGGCTGCGCTAGCCCCTGGGCCGGGCCCGGTCGGGGTGGGTACGCCGGGCTGGTCGGCCGACGAGGGCACGGTTCGCGCCACCGGCCCGGCCAGGTCGACCAGCGGGTTGACCTCTGGCGCGTACCGGTCGGGCACCCACACCCGGACGTAGACCACTCGCCCCCAGGTGGTGAACAGGTACCCGCCGCGGCGCTGCTCGGCGAACCAGTCCACCCCGTCGACGGTGGCCAGCTGGGACGCCGGCGCCAGCGCCGCCGGGCGGGCCACCCCGCAGCGCAGCTGGATGGGCGGGTCCCCCCAGGCCGCGGCGAACGGGCTGCGCGGCCCACCGGCTCGCGGCTGGCCGGACACCAGTGGGGGCAGCGCACCGGCCAGCGCGGCGCACACGGCCGCCGCGCTGCCGGTCGGGGAGGGG
>JBMOMH010000214.1:0-5900 GCA_049323135.1 Actinomycetota bacterium | reverse complement strand
GGCGGCCAGCCCGGCCCGGGTGCGCTGGGCGCGGGGCAGCACGCCGGTGGCGGTGGCGGGGATGCCCAGGTCGGCGAACAGGTGGGGGCTGGTGGAGTAGGTCTCTACCGGCTCCTCGAAGGGCAGCGCCAGCGCGGCGTTGATGGCCCGCCAGCGGGGCAGGTCGTCCCAGTCGACGAAGGTGACGGCCACCCCGGAAGCCCCGGCCCGGCCGGTCCGCCCGATCCGGTGCAGGTAGGTCTTCTCGTCCTCGGGGCACTGGTAGTTGACCACGTGGGTGACGCCCTCGACGTCGATGCCGCGGGCGGCCACGTCGGTGGCCACCAGGACGTCGACCTTGCCGTGGCGGAAGGCCCGCAGCGCCTGCTCGCGGGCACCCTGACCCAGGTCACCGTGCACGGCGGCGCCGGCGAAGCCGCGCTCGAGCAGGTGGTCGGCGACCTGCTGGGCGGTCCGCTTCGTCCGGCAGAAGATCATGACCAGCCCGCGGTCGCCGGCCTGTAGCAGCCGGGCCAGCACCTCCACCTTGTCCATGGCGTGGGCGCGGTAGACCAGCTGCCGGGTCGTCGGCACGACCTGCGTCTCGTCCGGCGACTCGGCCCGGATGTGCACCGGCTGGCGCAGGTAGCGGCGGGCCAGGGCGACGACCTCGCCGGGCATGGTGGCGGAGAACAGCATGGTCTGGCGCAGCTCCGGGGTGAGCCGGATGATCCGTTCGACGTCGGGCAGGAAGCCCAGGTCCAGCATCTCGTCGGCCTCGTCGAGGACGAGGACCTTGACATGACCCAGGTCCAGATGGCCCTGTTCGGCCAGGTCGAGCAGCCGCCCGGGGGTGCCGACGACGACCTCCACCCCGGACCGCAGGGCGTCGACCTGGGGCTCGTAGGAGCGTCCGCCGTACAGGGTGACCAGGCGCGCCTCGCGACGCCGTCCGGCCGTCTCCAGGTCGCCGGCCACCTGCACGGCCAGCTCCCGGGTGGGTACGACGACCAGCGCCTGCGGGCGGCCGGGGGCCGCCAGCTCGGCGAAGTCGGGGTCGGAGGGGACGACGATGCGCTGGAGCAGCGGCACCCCGAAGGCGAACGTCTTGCCGGTGCCGGTGCGCGCTTGGCCGATGACATCAACCCCGGTCAGCGCGAGCGGGAGGGTCAGCTCCTGGATGGGGAAGGGGTGCGTGGCGCCGACGGCCTCGAGCGCGTCGGCGATCTCGGGGGCCACCCCGAGCTCTCGGAAGGTGGTCAGGATCTTGCCTCTCTGGGGGCCCCGGTAGGGGCGGGGAGCCAGGGCGGGGGCGGCCGGACGGCCGCACGGGCCCGCCGTACCCCGGCCAGTCTAGCCGTCCGCCTCGACCGGCAGGCAGGCCGACGCACCGACGGCGGGCTAGGCTCCGCCTATGGCCGACCCCGCCACCGACCCCGCGGCCGCCGCCGGCATCGGCAGCGACGACGGCCACGAGGGGGGCCCCGGCCACCCCGCCGCCGACCTGGAGGGCGACCCGACCTACCGGGCGGCGGTGGTGGACCTGCTTGGCGCCCTGGCCTACGGGGAGATCACCGCGTTCGAGCGGCTGTCGGCCGACGCCGCCCTGGCCCCCACCGTGCACGACAAGGCGCTGCTCGCCGGGATGGCGGTCGCCGAGTTCGGCCACTTCCAGCGGCTGCAGGCCCGGCTCGTGCAGCTGGGCGCGGACCCCGAGGCGGCCATGGAGCCGTTCGTGGCGCCGCTGGCCGCGTTCCACGAGCACACCGCCCCGGCGGACTGGCTGGAGGGCCTGGTCAAGGCCTTCGTCGGCGACGGCATCGCCACCGACTTCTACCGGGAGGTGGCGGCGTACGTCGACCCGTCCACCCGGGCCCTGGTGCTCGAGGTGCTGGCCGACACCGGGCATGCCGACTTCGTCGTGGACCGGGTCACCGCCGCGATCGCCGCCGACCCGCGGGTCGCCGGGCGGCTGGCCCTGTGGGGGCGGCGCCTGGTGGGGGAGGCCCTGTCGCAGGCGCAGCGGGTGGCCGCCGAGCGCGACGCGCTGGCCGCGCTGCTCGTCGGCGGGGTGGACCGACCGGGGGCCGACCTGGCCGAGTTCGGGCGGATGCTGGCCCGGCTCACCGAGGCGCACACCCGGCGGATGGCCGCCCTCGGCCTGTCCGCCTGAGCGGCCCGCCGGGCCTGCCTTCACACCCGGGCCGTCACACCCGGGTCGTGCGGCCCCGCATCCCGGCGACCAGGAACACCAGCAGGGCCGCCACCGCCACCTGCAGGATGAAGACCAGCAGCGCCCCCCCGCCGAGGGCCGCGCCGACGTACCCGCCGACCAGGGCGCCGACGATGCCCAGCACGATCGTCAGCAGGATGCCCATGGCCTGCCGGCCGGGGACGATGAGCCGTCCCAGGGCACCGACGATGAGCCCCACGATGATCGCGCTGATGATTCCGGTGATGTCCATGCCTGTCCGCCTCCTCGCCGCCGCACCCGCCGTCCCGGCCGGCCGCGTCGCTGTCTGCGTCGGATCCGGCGCCGCCGTTCGGCGCCACGCTAGGGGTACCCGGGACGGCCCGCGGGCAACCGCGGCGGGCACAGGGGCGGCGCCAGACGCCTACATGGCGCCGAAGCCGACCCGGCGCTCCAGCTGCTCGCCGATCTCCACGTAGGCCAGCTTGTCGGTGGGTACCAGGACCTGCCGACCCCGCTCGTCGACCAGGACCAGCAGGCGCTCGGAGGCCAGGGCGGCGGTCACCGCGGCGGCCACCTCCTCGGGTCGCTGGGCGCTCTCCACGACGAGCTCACGCGCGGCGTGCTGCACGCCGATCTTGACCTCCACGGCGACCCTCCGATTCCGGCGCGCTCCTGCGCGGCCGGTGTCAGGCTAGTCGACCTGACCCGGCTGCGTCCGGGGGCAGCCCGGTACCCCCGCCGCCGCGGGAGGCGGCTCACCCGTCCCGCCGGGGGAAGCCGCGGATGCCCCGCCAGGACAGGCTGCCCACCAGGCGCGCGGCGTCGTCGCGGGGGATCGTGCCCCGGGCCGAGACCCAGTACCGGGCCGCCACGTGCGCCATCCCGGCCAGGCCGACCGCCAGCAGCATCGACTCCTCCGCGGTCAGCCCGGTGTCCTCGGCGATCACCGAGGCCATCGCCTCCGCGCAGCGGCGGGTCACCCGGTCCACCCGCTCGCGGACGGCCTCCTCGTTGACCAGGTCGGACTCGAAGACCAGCCGGAACGCGGCGGCTTCGTCGTCGACGAAGGCGAAGTACGCCTCGATGGCCGAGTGCACCCGCTGCTTGTTGTCCGTGGTGGCGGTGAGCGCGCTGAGCACCGCCTGGACCAGGGCCTCGCTGCTCTGGTCCAGCAGCGCGAGATAGAGCTCCAGCTTGCCGGGAAAGTGCTGGTAGAGCACCGGCTTGCTGACCCCGGCCCGCTCGGCGATCTCGTCCATCGCCGCCGCGTGGTAGCCCTGGGCGACGAAGATCTCCTGGGCGGCGCCCAGCAGCTGCGCCCGCCGCGCGGAGCGGGGCAGCCGCGTGCCGCGGGGGCGCGCCTCCGGACCGGCGGTCACGCTGCTCCTCCTTCCCCTGTGCGCAGGGCCCTGTCTCTCCATGGGGATCCCCGGGTTCCGGGAATCCTAGAGGAGCCGGCCGGCCCGGCCGGCCGGCTCGGCGCCGGGGACCACCCCCTAGGGGCCTCGGGTCGCTACCGGTAGTCGTCCTCGTCCAGCTCGACGACCCGTTCCTGCTCGGCCACGTCGGCGGGGTCGGCGTCCAGCGGGGCCGGGCGGGGGGCCGCCTCCTCCGGGGGGGTCAGCGGCGCCCGCTGCTCGGCCGCGTCGGCCTCCGGCGCCTCCAGGTCCAGCTCCGACTCCTCCGCCGGCTCGGCGAGGTCCTCGGCGGCCAGGTCGGGGGTGAGGTCCATCTCGGACACGGGGTCCTCCGTCGGTCGGGTGGCGGGCCGGGTACCTGGGTCACCGTACGTCGTCCGCCCGGTCCGGCGTACCGCCCCGTCCTGAGGTGGCGGGCAGCCGGCCGCGGCCGCGCCGAGCGAGGAGGTCGGCGTGCAGGTCCCCGTCGCGGGCCACCCGGGCCAGCACGTCGGCCGCTTCGAACCGCAGGTCCTCCGGGCGGCGGCACCCCTCGACCTCCGCCCAGGTCACCGGGGTGGACACGGTGGGGCGGGGGCGGCCGCGCAGGGAGTACGGCGCCACGGTGGTCTTCGCGGCGTTGTTCTGGCTCCAGTCCACCAGCACCTTGCCCGGGCGCAGGTCCTTGGCCATCCGGGACACGACCAGGTCGGGGTGGGCGCGCTCCAGGCGCTGGGCCAGGCCCTTGGCGTACGCCGACGCCGCCGCGCTGGGCACCGGGGTCACCGGCACGTACAGCTGCAGCCCCTTGGACCCGGACGTCTTCGCCACGGCGGCCAGGCCGTCGGCGGCCAGCTCCTCCCGCAGCAGCAGGGCCACCCGGCAGCACTCCACGATCGTCGCCGGGGGCCCGGGGTCGAGGTCGAACACGACCAGGTCGGCGTCCCGGGGGGCCCCGTGTCGGTCCACGGTCCACTGCGGGACGTGCAGCTCCAGGCCGGCCAGGTTGGCCACCCAGACCAGCGTCGGCCGGTCGGCCACCACCACGTAGTCGATCTCGTCCCGGCCCTTGCTGCTCCCCGGGGCCGGCAGCCGGACGGTGCGCACCCAGTCCGGCCGGTGCGTCGGGGCGTTCTTGGCGAAGAAGCTCGGGTGGCCCACCCCGTCGGGGAAGCGGACCAGCGAGACCGGGCGGTCGGAGACGTGCGGCAGCAGCGCCGGGGCCACCTCGGCGTAGTACGCCAGCACGTCGCCTTTGGTGACCCCGGCCTCCGGGTACAGGACCTTGTCCAGGTTGGACAGGACGAGGGTCCGCCCGTCCACCTGGACCTGCTCCCGCGTCCGCCCCTGCGCGCGTCCCGCCGCCACGGCGCGGACGCTACCCGCTCCGCGCCCCGGATAGCCCCGACGGCCGGCGGCCGGGCCGTCCGGGGTGCACGGCCGGGCCGCAAGGGGGAAGATCGTGGGGGGTGGGCCTCCACACGGGAGGGCCCGGAGGACGGAGCCGCCATGCAGAGCATCTGGAAGGGGACCATCTCCTTCGGCCTGGTCTCGATCCCGGTGCGCCTGTTCGCCGCCACCGAGGAGCGCAGCGTGGCCCTGCACCAGGTGCACGCCGAAGACGGCGGCCGCATCCGCTACCGGCGGGTGTGCTCCCTGGACGGGACCGAGGTGGCGTACGCCGACATCGCCCGCGGCTACGAGCTGCCCGACGGCGAGGTCGTGGTGCTCACCGACGAGGACTTCGCGTCCCTGCCGCTGTCCAGCAGCCGCACCATCGAGGTGGACAGCTTCGTCCCGATGGACCAGATCGAGCCGATCCAGCTGTCCCGCAGCTACTACTGCGACCCCACCGCCGACACCAAGCCCTACGTGCTGCTGCGTGAGGCACTGGCTCGCACCGGCCGGGTGGCCCTGGTGAAGGTGGCGCTGCGGCAGCGGGAGGCGCTGGCCGTGCTGCGCCCCCGGGAGGGCGTGCTGGTGCTGCAGACGATGCTGTGGCCCGACGAGGTCCGCGAGGCCCGGTTCCGGTTCCTGGAGGCGGACGTCCCGGTGCGCCCGCAGGAGCTGGCGATGGCGGAGTCGTACGTCGAGGCCCTGGCTGGGGACTTCACCCCGGAGGCCTACCAGGACCGGTACCGCCAGGCGTTGGAGGAGCTGATCGCCGCCAAGACCGCGGGCCGCCAGGTCAGCCGACCGGTGGAGCGGGCCGAGGAGGGCGGGGCGGTCGTCGACCTGATGGAGGCGCTGCGCCGCAGCGTGGCCGCCGCCCAGCGGGAGCGCGGGGGGACGGCGAAACCGCCGGCGGCCAAGGCGGCCCCGAAGCAGGC
>JBMOMH010000213.1:0-5911 GCA_049323135.1 Actinomycetota bacterium | reverse complement strand
GTCGCGGTGTCGGTCTCGTTCGTCGGCTCGTCGTCGAGCATGCGGGGGGCTCCCGTCACGCTCCCGGGCGCGCCCTCGGGCGCACCGCTCGGGAGCTAGGTCTGGTACCGCCGGCCACCGGTCGGTGTCCGACGGAAATCGGTGGGTGCACCCGTACCGGGGTCAGGACCGCGGCGGGGTGCCGACGACCGCGTCCACCGGCTCGGCCGGGGCGACCCCGTCGACAGTCGGGGCGGCCTCCCGGTCAGGGGCCAGCGGATCGGCGACCACACCGGTCCGGGCGTCGAGCGGACCTTGCGCGCACCGCGTCACCACAGGTGGTGCGGGTGGCTCCAGTCCAGCTACCAGACGGAGTCCGGCGAGGACGTCGTCGGGTCGAACGGCGGGCACACTGTGCCGGACGACCAGGTTCAGTATCGCACAAGCCACCCTCGGCTCTGGTACGCCGGCCGGCGCGGCGCGGCGTACCAGCTCGGCGGTGACCACCGCGGCCCGGGCGTCGAGCCGGCGGACCCCGTCCTTGGTCAGCCGGTCCACCGCCACCGCGTCGCGGCCCAGGAAGGCCGCCAGCGCGGCCGCCGCGACCTCGTCGAGGACCCCGGGCAGCCGCACCTCCCACACCGACACCTCCAGCCGGGCCGCCAGGTCCGGGGTGTGCGCCTCGACCACCTCGCAGACGTCGAAGCCCGCGGGCAGGGCCCGGGCCAGCGCGGCGTGGACGGCCGACGGTTCGCGCCGCTGGGCGAGGGCCAGCTCGAGGTACTCGGCCTCGCTGGCCGTGCCGGTGGGCGCGGCCCCGGCGTAGGAGATCCGTGGGTGCGGGGTGAAGCCGGCGGAGAAGGCGACCGGGACCTCGGCCCGGCGCAGGGCACGCTCCAGCGCCCGCTGGAAGTCCCGGTGGCTGGCGAAGCGCAGCCGGCCCCGCCGGGCGTAGCGGACCCGGAGCCGCTGCACGACCGGTGCCGGGGGTGGGCCGGTAGGCGTACGCGTCGTGGGCATCGCCTCAGGCCCGCGCCGGACCGGCGCCCGCCGGCTCCAGCGGCAGCAGCCGGCGCCCGGTGGGGCCCACCTGCGTCTGGGTGCCCAGCGCGGGGCAGACCCCGCAGTCGTAACAGGGCGTCCACCGGCAGTCGTCCACCTCGACCTGGGCCAGGGCGTCGGACCAGTCCTGCCACAGCCAGTCCCGGTCCAGGCCCGCGTCGAGGTGGTCCCACGGCAGGACCTCGGCGTAGTCCCGCTCCCGGGTGGTGTACCAGTCGACATCCACCGGCTCGTCGGCGAAGGCGGCCTCGGCGGCCCGCAGCCAGCGGTCGAAGTCGAAGTGCTCCCGCCAGCCGTCGAACCGGCCCCCGTCCTCCCAGACTCGGCGGATCACCCGGCCGACCCGGCGGTCCCCCCGGGACAGCAGCCCCTCGATGATGCCCGGCCGCCCGTCGTGGTAGCGGAAGCCGATGGCCTTGGCGTAGGCCCGGTCGGCGCGCAGCGCGTCCCGCAGCCGGGCCAGCCGCGCGTCGGTGCTCGCGTGGTCGAGCTGCGCGGCCCACTGGAACGGGGTGTGCGGCTTGGGCACGAACCCGCCGATGGACACCGTGCAGCGGATGTCCCGGGAGCCGGTGGCCGCTCGCCCGGCGTCGATGACCCGCCGGGCCAGCCCCGCGATGGCCAGCACGTCCTCGTCGGTCTCGGTCGGCAGGCCGCACATGAAGTACAGCTTCACGTGCCGCCAGCCGTGGCGGTAGGCCGTGGTGACGGTCCGGATCAGGTCGTCCTCGGTGACCATCTTGTTGATCACACGGCGCAGGCGCTCACTGCCCCCCTCCGGGGCGAAGGTGAGCCCGGAGCGGCGCCCGCCGCGGGCGAGCTCGTCGGCCAGCGTGACGTTGAAGGCGTCCACCCGGGTGGAGGGCAGGCTCAGCGAGACGTTGCTCCCCTCGTACCGGTCGGCCAGCCCCTTGGTGATCTCGGCGATCTCGCTGTGGTCGGCGCTGGACAGCGACAGCAGCCCGACCTCCTCGAAGCCGCTGGCCCGCACCCCCTGGGCGACCATGTCCCCGACCGCGGTCAACGAGCGCTCCCGCACCGGACGGGTGATCATCCCGGCCTGGCAGAACCGGCAGCCACGGGTGCAGCCGCGGAAGATCTCCACGCTGTAGCGCTCGTGCACGGTCTCCGCGAGGGGCACCAGCGGCGCCTTCGGGTACGGCCAGGCGTCCAGGTCGCTAAGGGTGTGCTTGGTCACCCGCCACGGCACCCCCGGCCGGTTCGGCACCACCCGGCGGATCCGCCCGTCGGGCAGGTAGTCGACGTCGTAGAAGCGCGGGACGTACCCGACACCGGTGCCGGCGAAGCGCAGCAGCAGCCCCTCCCGGCCCCCCGGGCGGCCGGCCCGCTTCCAGTCCCGGACGATCTCGGTGAGGTCCAGGACCGCTTGCTCGCCGTCGCCGAGGACCACCGCGTCGAGGAAGTCGGCCACCGGCTCGGGGTTGAACGCGGCGTGCCCCCCGGCCAGGACGAGCGGGTGCTCCTCCCCCCGGTCGGCCGCCTCCAGCGGGATACCGGCCAGGTCCAGGGTGGTCAGGAAGTTGGTGTAGCCGAGCTCGGTGGCGAAGCTGACCCCCAGCAGGTCGAAGGCGGCCACCGGTCGGTGTGCGTCGACGGTGAACTGGCCGACGCCGTGGGCCCGCAGCAGGGCCTCCAGGTCCGGCCACACGGCGTACGTGCGCTCGGCCAGGACCCCGGGGCGCTCGTTGAGCACCTCGTAGAGGATCTGCACGCCCTGGTTGGGCAGCCCCACCTCGTACGCGTCGGGGTAGCACAGGCACCAGCGGACCTCGGCGGCGTCCCAGTCCTTCACGGTGGCGTTGAGCTCCCCGCCGACGTACTGGATGGGTTTGGCGACCTGGGCGAGCAGCGGCTCCAGCCGGGGAAACAGGGACTCGACAGGCACGGGCAACCCTCCGGCAGCCAGGGTTCGCGGACCAGCCCAGGGTAACCCGCGGGCTCGGTCAGCTCCCCGCGTCGGCCAGTGCCGTGGCGACGCCCGGGGCCGCGATGAGGATACGGTCGTCGTCGGTGAGCAGCGGTACGTCGTTCGCCTCGGCGACGGCGACGTACGCCGCGTCGTAGGCAGACAGGCCGTGCGCGGTCCGGTGTGCGACACGGGTGAGCTGGGGCTCGACCAGCTCGAATCCCAGCTCGTCAAGGGCCGTGGCAAGGTTGATCAACGCACTCTCGGTCCAGTGCCAGCGGCGACCCGCCACGTTCACGATCTCCAGCCGAAGCAGCGGCGGCACGAAGACGAACAACTCGCCGAGCGCGAACGCCCGGCGAACGGATCGGGCTTGCTCCAGATGGCGCTCCCCCGCCGAACGGAACCACTTCAGCACAACGGAGGCATCCAGCACGAGCTCCGTCACCGTGCGTCGCGTTCGGCCCGCAGCACCGCCGTCGACTCCTCGGGTGGAGCGGCCGCGAAGAGCTCATCCAGCCGCGACAGTGCCCGGCGCGCGGTGTTCGTCCTTCCGGGCCCACCCACCCGCGCCAGGTCGCGCGCGGCGAGCCCCGCGAGGTAGGCGCTGCGCGAGAGCCCACCCGCCTTCGCGAGGCGGTCGATCCGGCGGAGCAGCGCGTCGTCCAGCGAGACGAGGACCTTGGCCATACCAACAAGATATCCAGGATCTCCACCCGGCCCAAGCGGCCACGGCCACCGTTCCGCCGGACCGGACCGCGCGCTCGTCGGGGCGACCCCGGTCAGCGCCGCGGTTCGGCGGTGAGCACCTGCCGCAGCGCCTCGAAGTCCTCCACGCACCGGCCCGACCCGAGGGCCACCGACTCCAGGGGCGTCTCCGCGACGTGCACCGGCATGCCGGTCTCGTGGCGCAGCCGCTCGTCGAGCCCGCGCAGCAGCGCACCCCCGCCGGTGAGGACGATGCCCCGGTCCATGATGTCGCCGGACAGCTCGGGCGGGCATCGGTCCAGGGTGGACCGCACCGCGTCGATGATCGCGTTTACCGGCTCCTCGACGGCCCGCCGGATCTCCGCGGCGGACACCACGATGGTCTTGGGCAGCCCGGAGACCAGGTCCCGGCCGCGGATCTCCGCGTGTGGCTCGTCCGGCACCGGAAACGCGGAGCCCACCGCCATCTTGATCCCCTCGGCGGTGCGTTCCCCGAGCAGCAGGGCGTACTCCTTCTTGACGTACTGGATGATCGCGTTGTCCAGCTCGTCGCCGGCGACCCGCACCGACTGGGCGGCGACGATGCCGCCAAGGGAGATGACGGCGACCTCGGTGGTGCCCCCGCCGATGTCCACCACCATGTTCCCGGTGGGCTCGCTCACCGGCAGCCCGGCCCCGATGGCCGCAGCCATCGGCTCCTCGATGATGTGCACCCGGCGGGCCCCGGCCCGCTGCGCCGCCTCCTCCACCGCCCGCCGCTCCACCCCGGTTACCCCGGACGGCACGCACACGACGACGCGGGGCCGGGCCAGGCGGCGGCGGCGGTGCACCATCTGGATGAAGTAGCGCAGCATCCGCTCGGCGATGTCGAAGTCGGCGATGACGCCGTCCTTCAGCGGGCGCACCGCGACGATGTTGCCCGGCGTACGACCGATCATCTTCTTCGCTTCGGCGCCGACGGCGACCAGGCCCCCGGTGCTGGTGTTGACCGCAACCACCGACGGCTCGTTCAGGACCACGCCGCGCCCCCGCACGTACACCAGGGTGTTCGCGGTGCCCAGGTCGATGGCCATGTCCCGACCGATGAAGCTGGTGACCACCGCAGGTCGCCTTCCCCTCGCGGACGCCGGCCGCGGGTCGCGGCACCCCTCTGCGCCGGATGCTAGCCAGGGGCCGGTCAGGATCCCGGTTGCAACTCCGGGAAGAACAGCGCGACTTCCCGGTCGGCGGCGGCCGCCGAGTCCGAGCCGTGCACCAGGTTCTCCCCCACCTCCAGGGCAAGGTCCCCGCGCAGCGACCCGGGGGCCGCGGCCACCGGGTCGGTGGCGCCGATCACCGCCCGGACGGCGGCGACCGCCCGGGGACCCTCCACGACCGCGGCGACCAGCGGCCCGGAGGTGATGAAGTCGACCAGGCCCGGGTAGAACGGCTTGCCCACGTGCTCGGCGTAGTGCGCGGCGGCCAGGTCCCGGTCGAGCGTGCGCAGCTGCAGGGCGACCACGCGCAGGCCCCGCCGCTCCAACCGGGCCAGCACCTCCCCCACCAGGCCGCGGCGGACCCCGTCGGGCTTGACGAGGACGAGGGTGCGCTCGGACACCGGGGAACCTCCTGGGCGGGCGGGGGGAGCGCCGGCAGCCTACCGGCGTACCGGCCGGCGGCCGAGCAACGGCAGCACCGCGGCGAGCGCACCGGCCAGCAGGGCGTCGCGCAGGGTGAGCACAAGCAGCGGGAGCACGCCCCCGCCGAGCAGCTCGTTGTAGCGGAACGGGAAGACCACCTGGGTGGCCAGGCAGGCGGCCAGCAGCAGCACCGGGACCGGCCGCGGCGGGTGGTCGGCCACGGCCAGGTACGCCGCCCCCAGGCCCAGCGCCCACAGCAGGTACTGCGGGCTGAGCACCTTGTCGGTGAGCAGCAGGCCGAGGACGACGGCCAGGGCCAGGGCGGCCCGCTGCGGCCCGGGCCAGCTCTCCCGGGCCGCCCGCCATCCGGCGTACCCGGCGGCGGCAAGGACCGCGACCAGGCCCGCGGTGGCCAGCACCGCCAGCACGGCCGCCCCCGGCCCGTGCACCTCCAGGGCGCCGAAGGTGAACCGCACCTGGTAGCCCCCGGCGCCCAGCGTCCGCGCCCACAGCAGGGGCAGCGCCGGCAGGGACTCCACCTGCACGCCCCGCTGCCGCTGGTAGGTCACCGGGCCGAGCAGGCCGGACCACGGGGCGAGCCACAGGCCGGCGGCCA
>JBMOMH010000212.1:0-5939 GCA_049323135.1 Actinomycetota bacterium | reverse complement strand
CGCGGCGTACCGGCAGAGCGGGCCGCGGCCGAACGCGGCGTGGGTCGCCCGCTCCGCCGCGGTGCAGAACCGACCGATCAGCTGGCTGGTCAGGTCCTTCAGCGCGGCCAGGCCCCGCCGCCCGCCGTCCCAGGAGGTGGGCCAGAAGTCCAGGGCCAGCAGTCGGTCCAGCGCCGCCGCCAGCTCGGCGGGCTCCGCCTCGGGGGCGTAGCCGGCGCGGGCCACGGCGAGTAGCTCCGCCCGCTCGCCGGGGTCGCCCAGCCGGGCCAGGTCGACCTGACCGGCCACCACCCCGTCCTCGACGTCGTGCACGGAGTAGGCCACGTCGTCGGCGAAGTCCATGACCTGCGCCTCCAGGCAGCGCCGCCCGGGCGGGGCCCCGTCGCGCAGCCAGGCGAAGACGTCGGCGTCGTCGGCGTACACGCCGAACTTCCGCGGGTCCACCGTGGCGTCCCACGGGTACTTGGTCGCCGCGTCCAGGCTGGCCCGGGTGAGGTTGAGCCCGGCGCTGCGGCCGTCCGGGGTGAACGTCTTCGCCTCCAGCCGGGTCAGCAGGCGCAGCGTCTGGGCGTTGCCTTCGAAGCCCCCGCAGCCCGCCGCGGCCTCGGCCAGGGCGCGCTCCCCGTTGTGCCCGAACGGCGGGTGGCCCAGGTCGTGGGCGAGGCACGCGGTGTCGACCACGTCGGGGTCCGCGCCCAGCGCCTTGCCCAGCTCCCGGCCCACCTGGGCGACCTCGAGGGAGTGGGTGAGCCGGTTGCGGACGAAGTCGTCGGTGCCCGGCCCGACCACCTGGGTCTTCGCCGCGAGCCGGCGCAGCCCGGCGCTGTGCAGCACCCGGGCCCGGTCCCGCTCGAACGCGGAGCGGCCGGGCCGCTTGGGCGGCTCGGGCACCCGCCGCTCGCCGGCGGACGCGTCGTAGCCGCGGGCGCCCGCCGTCACGCCGACGCCGGCCGGGTCATCGGCTGTCGCTGCCGGCACCCTCGACCGCGGCCCGGCCGGCCTCCAGGCGGGCGACGGGGACGCGGAACGGCGAGCAGGAGACGTAGTCCAGCCCCACCTGGGCGAAGAAGTGCACCGAGTCCGGGTCCCCCCCGTGCTCCCCGCACACGCCCACCTTCAGCCCGGGACGGGCCCGCCGGCCCTCCTCGGTGGCCAGCCGCACCAGCCGGCCCACCCCGTCGACGTCCAGCGACTCGAACGGGGACACCCCGAAGATGCCCTTCTCCAGGTACGCCGAGAAGAAGGCGCCCTCCACGTCGTCCCGGGAGAACCCCCAGGTGGTCTGGGTCAGGTCGTTGGTGCCGAAGGAGAAGAACTCGGCAGCCTCGGCGATCTGGCCCGCGGTCAGCGCCGCCCGCGGCAGCTCGATCATCGTGCCGATCGGGCAGGACAGGTCCAGCCCGGTCTGCGCCGACACCTCGGCCAGCACCTGCTGGGCCTCCTCCCGGATGATCTCCAGCTCCTGCACGGTGCCCACCAGGGGCACCATGATCTCCACCCGGGGGTCGCCGCCCTCGGTGCGGCGCCGAGCCACCGCCTCGGCGATGGCCCGCACCTGCAGCATGAACAGTCCGGGGATAACCAGCCCCAGCCGCACCCCCCGCAGCCCGAGCATCGGGTTCTGCTCGTGCAGGCGGTGCACCGCCTGCAGCAGGCGCAGCTCGTTCTCGTGCGGTTCGCCCCGGGACTCGGCCAGGGCCACCCGCACCGACAGCTCGGTGATGTCGGGCAGGAACTCGTGCAGCGGCGGATCCAGCAGCCGGACCGTCACCGGCAGGCCGTCCATCGCGGCGAGGATGCCGACGAAGTCCTCCCGCTGCAGGGGCAGCAGGGCCTGCAGCGCCGCGTCGCGCTCCTCCTCGGTGTCGGCGAGGATCAGCCGCTCGACGTGCTGGCGGCGCTCGCCCAGGAACATGTGCTCGGTTCGGCACAGGCCGATGCCCGCCGCGCCGAACTGCCGGGCCCGGGCGGCGTCCTCCGGGGTGTCGGCGTTGGCCCGCACGCCCATCCGGCGCCGGGTGTCGGCGTGGGCCATCAGCCGGTGCACGCTGCGCACCAGCTCGCTGGCGTCCGGCGCGGCCGGGTCGACGGCCCCCTGGAAGTACTCCACGACCTGCGAGGGCACCACCGGGACCTCGCCGAGGTAGACCGCCCCGGAGGTGCCGTCGATGGAGATGACATCGCCCTCCTCGACGACCACCCCGCCGGGTGCGGTGAACCGCCGCTGCTTGGTGTCGACGTCGAGCTCCTCCGCCCCGCACACGCAGGTCTTGCCCATGCCCCGGGCGACCACGGCGGCGTGGGAGGTCTTGCCACCCCGTGAGGTGAGGATGCCCTCCGCGGCGATCATCCCGTTGAGGTCGTCGGGGTTGGTCTCGCGGCGGACCAGGATGACCCGTTCCCCCGACCGGGACCACTTCACCGCGGTGTAGGAGTCGAAGACGGCCTTGCCGACGGCCGCGCCCGGGGAGGCGTTCATGCCCCGAGCGATGCGCTGCCCACCAGCGCGCTCGTCGAAGCGGGGGAACATCAGCTGGGACAGCTGCGCCCCGCTGACCCGGTGCAGCGCCTCGTCCATGTCGATGAGCCCCTGGTCCACCAGCTGGGTGGCGATGCGGAACGCCGCGCCGGCGGTGCGCTTGCCCACCCGCGTCTGCAGCATCCACAGCCGGCCGCGCTCGATGGTGAACTCGATGTCGCACAGGTCCCGGTAGTGGTTCTCCAGGACCTCCATGATCCGCAGGAGCTCCTTGTACGACGTGCGGTCGATCCGCTCGAGGTCCTGCAGCGGCACGGTGTTGCGGATGCCGGCCACCACGTCCTCGCCCTGCGCGTTCTGCAGGTAGTCGCCGTACACGCCCTGCGCGCCGGACCCGGGGTCCCGGGTGAACGCGACGCCCGTCCCCGAGTCCATGCCGAGGTTGCCGAAGACCATGGCCACGACGTTGACCGCGGTGCCCAGGTCGGCGGGGATGCGTTCCTGCCGCCGGTAGAGCACGGCGCGCTCACCGTTCCAGGAGTCGAAGACGGCGCGGATCGCCAGGTCCATCTGCTCGCGGGGGTCCTGGGGGAAGTCCCGGCCGGCGTGGGACCGGACGACCTCCTTGAAGGTGTCCACCAGCCCCCGCAGGTCCCCGGCGTCCAGGTCGAGGTCCGAGTCGCTGCCGCGCCGGCGCTTGGCCTCGTCCAGGGCCTCCTCGAAGGCCTCGCCGGGGACGCCGAGCACCGTCTTGCCGAACATCTGCAGCAGCCGACGGTAGGAGTCCCAGGCGAACCGCTCGTCCCCGGCCTGCGCGGCCAGGCCCCCCACCGATGCGTCGGTCAGCCCGATGTTCAGGACGGTGTCCATCATCCCCGGCATGGAGAACTTGGCCCCGGACCGCACGGACACCAGCAGCGGGTCGTCGGGCTGACCCAGCCGCTTGCCCATCCTCGCCTCGAGGGCGGCCAGGTGGGCGCTGACCTCCTCGCGCAGCTCCGGCGGCTCGCTACCGGTGGCGAGGTAGACCCGGCAGGCCTCGGTGGTGATGGTGAACCCGGGCGGCACGGGGAGGCCGAGGTTGGTCATCTCGGCGAGGTTGGCCCCCTTGCCGCCAAGCAGGTCCTTGAGGTCCTTGTTGCCCTCGGTGAAGTCGTAGACGTACTTCGGCACCGTGCCGCTCCCTCGCGCTCACCGACCGCCAAGTGCTCGGAGCCTACTCGCCCCCGTCGGGACCGGGTGGGTCTCACCCGGGGCGGACGACGTCCGGGTCGGTGGCGGCCCAGACCACGCCGGGACCGGCCAGCCGGGCCCGCAGCACGAGCCGGTCCGGGCCGAGCCGCCGGGCCACCTCCTCGCGCAGCCGCACCGACAGCACCTGCCCGGCGTACTGCTGCAGCAGGTTCGGCCACGGGTCGACGGGCCGCACCTCCTCCACCTCGACCTCGCAGGTCCACCACTGGCTCTCCGGCCGGGGGCCGGCACGGACCCGACCTACCAGGTCGGCCCAGTTCTCCACGACCTGCACCATCGCCGCCTCCGTCACCCGACGGCCGGGCCGCCCGCGGGCCCGGCCCGGCCGGTCTCCAGCCACCGTACGAGGGCCGCGGCGATGGGCAGCCCGGTGGGCTCCTCGAAGCAGCTGTACGCCGGCGACGGGTTGGCCTCGAAGCACCACCAGGTGCCGTCCGGGTCGACCAGCAGGTCCAGCCCGACGAGGGGGAGGCCGAGCAGCGCTGCGACCTGCCGGCAGCGCTCGGCGACCTGCGCGGGCAGCCGCACCGGGCGCATCTCGACGTCCAGCCCGTCCTGCCCGGCGTAGCGGTAGTCCACGGCGGCGCTGCGCACCTCGCAGGCGAAGACCTCCTCGCCGACGACGTGCACGCGGACGTCGGTGCCCTGCAGGTAGGCCTGGAACTGGGTGGGCAGGGCCCGCACCCGGTCCAGGTCGCGGTCCCGGGCGTCGGTGAGCTCGCGGACCACCGAGCGCACGCTGCTGGTGGACTTGTACACGACCCGGCCGTGCGCCGCCGCGAACTCCCGGACCGCAGCCGGGTCGTTGGTGACCAGGGTGGGCGGGGTGCCGAACCCGGCGGCGTGGATCAGCTGGGTCTGGTAGGGCTTGGCCGCGTTGGACGCCATGGCGGACAGGCGGTTGGCCACCCGCGCGGGGGTGATCTCGCACCACTCCCCCAGCGCCGTGGTGAGCATGGACACCCGGGCGGCCGTCTCCGGCGCCTGCCCCGCGGCCCGCCGCTGCTCGGGCAGCACGGTGGGGTCGGTAAGCCGCAGGTACACCCCGGCGAAGCCGGCCAGGGGGTAGTCGGTGCCCCCGGCGGTGAGGGTGCCGGCCGGCCCGGTCCCGTCCACCGCCACGGTCACGTCGTACCAGGCGGCCTGCCGCTGGTTGACCACCACCACTGGCACGCCGAGCTCCTCGGCCGCGTCGACGACCCGGGCCACCGGCGGCTCGCTGGGGATGCCGCAGACCAGGATCACGCCGGCACCTCCGCCAGCTCGTACAGCAGGTCGGCCACGGCGGCCACCTGCGCCGCGCTGACCAGCGGGGGCAGCGGGTCGACCGACACCACGGCGGGCGCACCATCGGGGCGGGTTACGACGGACAGCTCCAGCACCCGGCAGCCGAGGTCGGCCGCCAGCCGTCGGCAGCCCTCGGCCGGCAGGCCCGGCGGGCCGTCGAGGACCTGGCGGCCGGCCACCAGCACGCGGCACGCCCTGCCCTGCCCCGGCTCCACGAGCACTCCGGCCCGGTGGCCGGCGGGGGCGCCGTCGACCGGAGGTGGTGCGGTCAGCCGCAGCGGGTACCCCGCCGCCGGAGCCCGGTGCCGCACCCAGCGGGCCCAGCCGGCGCGGCCCGGCCGGGCCAGATGGGTGGTCAGCGCGACCCCGTGCACCGGGAGGCCGGCCCGCTGCGCCCGGGCGAGGGCTTCCAGGGGCCCCAGGTCCGGCCCGGCGGCGCCCCGCGGGCTGGGCCGGTTGACCACCCGGTCGCCCAGCCCGGCCAGCCAGCTGACCAGCCACGCGCTGGCCTCCATCGCCGCGTAGTCCCGGTCGGCGGGCCGGGCGCGGTCGAACTGCGGCGGAGCCAGGCCCGGCAGCCGGTTGTAGACGACGCGCACGGTCTCCGCGCCCAGCGCGGTACCGTCGGGCAGCACCACCCGGTCGGCACCGACCGGGTCGGCCGGCGCGGGCGGACCGACCGGGTCGGCCGGGCCCGCCGGCCGGGGTGGTCCGCCCGGTGGGCGGTGGCGGACCCGCGCCCCCATCGCCAGCTCGGCGTCGGTCACCAGCCGGACCACCGGACCCAGCCGGTCACCCGGCCGGTGGCCGGGCTGGTCGCCCAGCCGGTGGCGCAGCCGGGCCACCAGCCGGACCGCCCCCTCGTCCCCCCCCTGGGCGAGCACCACGATCACGTCGACCCCCGGGTGACCGATACCCC
>JBMOMH010000211.1:0-6011 GCA_049323135.1 Actinomycetota bacterium | reverse complement strand
GTCCGCATGCAGTGCGTTACAGCCCGGCGAGCCGGTCGAAGGTGACCGTGGTGTGGCGCACCTCGACCGGCACCTCGCTGCCCACCTCTGGGGCGGGCACCGACCCGGGCAGCAGCACCAGGCTGGCCTGCATGTGCGGGGGTTCGGCGAACCACCGCTTGCGCCCGGCCACGGTGTACGGCGAGCGCGCCCAGCCGGCGGCGCCGAGCAGCCCGGCGGCGGCCACCTTGGCCCGGCGTACCGGGCCGCGGACCACCCGGGGGGCCTCCAGCCCGATGCCGTGCGCGGTCCCTCCGGCGAGCACCAGCAGGGTGCCCGCGTAGGGCATCGGGCGCTGCCGGTAGCCGACGGGGGTCCCTCGGGGCAGGCGGTGCGCGTCGAGCACGGTGGCGCGCGCGCGCAGCGCCCCCGGGTCGCCCAGCCACAGCCCGGTGCCCACCCGGGGCCGCCAGCTCACCTGCGGCTCGGCCCGGCGTACCGCGGCCAGCTCGGCGGCGTCGAGGTGGCTCACCCAGACGGTGGCCGGGTCCAGCCCGGCCGCCCGGAGCCGGTCCAGCCAGGCCCGGGCCTCGCCGACCCGCCCTCCCGGCGGGGGCTGCAGCGGCAGGTGCAGGGCGAACCCGGCCAGCCGCCCGTCGGGCACCAGCGCCGCGGCGGCGGCCAGCTGGTCGGGGCCCAGCCCGTGGCGGTGCACCGAGCTGTGCACCTCGAGGACCACCCGATGCGGTCCTCCGGCCAGGGCGTGCAGGTCCGCCGGCGACGCCGCGGTGCGCAGCAGCCGGGCGTCGTCGAGGCCTTCGGCGGCCGCGGGGCGGGGGGGCGCCAGCACCAGCAGGTCCCCGGTGAAGCCGCCGGCCCGGGCCGCGGCCACCTCGGCCGGCAGGCCGACGGCCAGGGTGTCCACCCCCAGCCGGGCCGCCTCCCCGGCCAGCCGGGCCACCCCGAACCCGTAACCGTTCCCCTTGGCCACCGGGACCAGCCCTGGGGTTCGGTCGCGGACGCCGGCGAGGTGGACCCGCCAGCGCTCGGCGTCGACGTACAGGGTGAGGCTCACCGGCGCCGCCGCAGGTACAGCTGCAAGGCGGCGTGCCACAGCCGGTGCAGCGGCAGGTCCCACTCACCGACGTACTCGACCGCCTCCCCGCCGGTGCCCAGCTTGAACTGGACCAGCCCGAGGAGGTGGTGGCCGGCGTCGAGGCGGTCCCCGATGCCGCGCAGGTCGTACACGTCGGCGCCGAGGGCGTGCGCGTCCTGGATCATGCGCCACTGCACGGCGTTGGACGGGCGCAGCTCCCGGCGCTCTCCGGACGAGGCGCCGTAGGAGTACCAGGCGTGCCGGCCCACGGTGACCATCGTGGTGGCGGCCAGTGGGCGGCCCTGGTGGCGGGCCAGGTACAGCCGCAGCCGGTCCGGGTCCTCCGCGGTCATGGCCTGCCACATGCGCTGGAAGTACGGCAGGGGGCGGGGGGTGAAGCGGTCCCGCTGTGCGGTCTCCCGGTAGAGGGCGTGGAACGCCGGCAGGTCGTCGTACCCGCCGCGGACCACCTCCACCCCGGCCTGCTCGGCCTTCTTGATGTTGCGTCGCCACAGCTGGTTGAACCCGGCCCGGATGTCGTCCAGGCTGCGCCCGGCCAGGGGCAGCTGGAACACGTAGCGGGGCTGTACGTCGCCGAACCCCTCGCCGGTGTCGGGGCTGCGTGACCAGCCCAGCGCGGCCAGCCGGCTGGCCAGCGCCGCCCCGATGGACTCGGTGACGTCGGCGGGCACGTCCCCCAGCCGGGTCGGCCCGTGCGCCGCGGCGATGGCCCGCTTGACGGTGTCTGCCCGCCACCGGCGTACGACGACCGGCGGGCCCATCTTCACGGTGAACGCGCCGCGGCGACGCAGGTGGGCCACCAGCGGGGCCAGCCAGCGGTCCGGGTCCGGGTCCGTCCAGTCCAGCAGGGGCCCCTCGGGCAGGTAGGCCAGGGAGCGGCGCAGCCGGGGCACCGCCCGGTAGAGGACGAGGGCGGCGCCCACCGGGTCGCCTGCTGGGTCGGGACCAGGCCGGTCCGGGAACCAGCCCAGGGACTCCGCCCGCCACTCGGCCTTGACGACCCCCCAGGAGGGGCACTGCAGGAAGCTGGCCGACCCCCGGCGGGCGATCACGGCCAGGTGCTGCTCGCGGCTGATCGGCGCGACCCGCAGGGACATGGGTCCCGAGGCTATCCGTACCGGATCAGTCCCCCGATCGACCCCTGATGACGCCACCCCACCCCGGGATGACCACGTATACATGGTCGTCGGGGGGTTTGCCCGGTTCGTGGGCCATGCATCGCTCCGGTACGCCGGGCAAGGCAGCGGACCCCCCGGACGCGGGGAACCCCGGGGCGTCGTACGCCGGTGCGGGTCGTGGTCAGCGGGGCAGCCGGGCCCGCAGCCAGGCGATGTCCCCGCCCTGGCCGGCCGCACCGCCGGGTGTCTCGCAGACCACCGGCGCGCCCGCGGCGGCGACGACGGCCAGCAGCTGCTCGGGGTCGATCTGGCCGGCGCCGAAGTTCTCGTGCCGGTCCCGTCCCGAGCCGAACCCGTCCTTGGAGTCGTTGGCGTGGACCAGGTCGATCCGCCCGGTCACCGCCTTGACCCGGTCCACCAGCCCCGCCAGGTCCTCCCCTCCCGCGTGGAAGTGGCAGGTGTCCAGGCAGAAGCCCAGCTCGTACGCCGCGCAGGCCTCCCAGAGCCGGGCGATCCCGTCCAGCCGCCGGGCCATCGCGTTCCCCCCGCCAGCGGTGTTCTCCACCAGGATCGGGACGGCCAGGTCGAGGCGCTCGAACGTCTTGCGCCAGTTGTCGCAGCCGGCTGCCGGGTCGTCGCCGGCCAGCACGTGGCCGCCGTGCACGATCACGGCGCGGGCGCCGACCTGCGCGGCCAGCGCGACGGTCTGGGCCAGCAGCTTGCGGCTGGGGATGCGGATCCGGTTGTTCGTGGTGGCCACGTTGATGACGTACGGCGCGTGCACGTACAGGTCCACTCCCGCCGTCGCAGCGGCGTCGCGCAGGGCGGCCGGCCCCCCGGCGTACGCGACCCGCGGGGCCGCCCAGCCCTGGGGGTCGCCGAGGAAGAACTGCACCAGGTCGGCATGGCGGGCCGCTGCCTCGGCCAGCGGGTCCAGCTGGTCGACGTGCGCGCCGATCCGCAGGCTGGTCACGGCTGCGGAGCCTAGCCCCCGCCCCGCCCCGCCCCGCCACCGGCGGGCGCCGCCCGCCACCGCGGGCTGGTACGCCGACGCCCGGGTTCCGCCCATCCCCCCGTGGTTTGGCGGGTCCGTCCACAGGCGCTGCCTTCGCCGGCCCCGTCCACAGAACCGTCGCGGGGGGATGCGCGGCTGCCCGGCCGGCCGCAGCCTGAGCGCGTGATCCGGTCAGCGACCGCCGAAGGCCAGGCTCAGTCCCAGGCCGACGAACGACGCACCACCGCCAAAGACGATCAGCCACCGCTCCGCCGTGGTGGCCGACACCAGCTGGGCCCAGGCCCCCACGGCCGAGCCCAGCAGCCCGGTGGCCACGCCGACCGGGTAGGCCCCGACGGCGGTCGCCAGGACCGTGACCAGCCCCAGCAGCAGGGTGGCGACGGCCAGGGCGTTCTCGCGGGGATGCGCCCGGCCATCGGTGTTGAGCGTGAGGTGGGGCCGGCGATGCACTGCCTGTCCCATGACCACCTCCCTGACGGACTCGAGGTCGAACCGCTAGGGCGTAACCGCCGTGATCATCAGGGTGCCCGCGCTCCCCCCGAAAGGCAAGAGGTCCCTGGACTGTCCCTGGACTGTCCCTGGCCTGCCCCACGGCTGCCCCACGGCTCCCCTGGGCCCGCCCACATGCCGTCCCGGGCTTGCCCCCGGGCTGCCCTGACCTGCCCCGATGCCGCTCCGCGGCCGGGACCGGCGGGGGCTTCGATTTCCTCCCGGGGCCATCGGGTCGGTACCCTCGTGCGGTCACCCCTGCCCGGACGCCCGCGGCGGCCGGACCGGGGGCACGCAGCAGCCCCTCCTGCCACGGAGAGACCGTGGCCGCCTACAGTCCGAAGGAGGTGCGGGACTTGAGCATGCGTCGCTACGAGTTGATGGTCATCCTCGACCCCGATCTCGAGGAGCGCACCGTCGCCCCGTCTCTCGACCAGTTCCTCTCCGTGGTCCGTCAGGGCGGCGGCACTGTGGAGAAGGTCGACGTGTGGGGCCGGCGTCGCCTCGCCTACGAGATCGGCCACCGCGCCGAAGGCATCTACGCCGTGATCGACCTGCAGGCCGAGCCGGCCGTGGTCGCCGAGCTGGATCGTCAGCTCAACCTCAACGAGGCCGTGGTGCGCACCAAGGTGCTCCGGCCCGACCTTCACTGACCCACCCGGGTCGGCTACCTGCCGCCCATCCGTCCCATCGATCCAGAGGGGTTCCCATGGCCGCTGGCGACACCGTCATCACCCTCGTCGGCAACCTCGTCGACGATCCTGAGCTGCGGTTCACCCCGTCCGGGCAGGCCGTCGCGAAGTTCCGGGTGGCCTCCACCCCCCGCTACCGGGACCAGCAGTCCGGGGAGTGGAAGGACGGGGACAGCCTGTTCCTCACCTGCAACGTCTGGCGGCAGGCCGCCGAGAACGCCGCGGAGAGCCTGCAGCGAGGCATGCGGGTGATCGTGTCGGGCCGGCTCAAGCAGCGGTCGTACGAGACCAAGGAGGGGGAGAAGCGCACGGTCTTCGAGGTCGAGGTGGATGACGTCGGCCCGAGCCTGCGCAACGCCACGGCCAAGGTCAACAAGACCGCGCGAGGCGGCCCGGGGGCTGGCGGGGGAGCGCCCGCCGAGGACCCCTGGGCGACCACGACCACCCCCGCCGGGGCCGCGGCCTCCGACGAACCTCCGTTCTAACACCGACCATCCCCGCGTCTGCGGGGCTCCGATCCCGACCTACCCAGGAGCACCACGATGGCCAAGCCTGTCGTACGCAAGCCGAAGAAGAAGGTTTGTGTGTTCTGCAAGGAGAAGGTCTCCTACGTCGACTACAAGGACACCTCCTTGCTGCGCAAGTTCATCTCCGACCGAGGCAAGATCCGCGCCCGCCGGGTGACCGGGAACTGCACCCAGCACCAGCGGGACGTCGCCACAGCGATCAAGAACAGCCGGGAAATGGCCCTGCTGCCGTACACGAGCACCGCTCGCTGAGGAGGGGGACCATGAAGCTGATCCTCACCCGGGAGGTGCCGGGACTCGGTGCCCCGGGCGACATCGTCGAGGTCAAGGACGGGTACGGCCGCAACTTCCTGGTGCCGCGGGGCGACGCGATCGCCTGGACCAAGGGGGCCGAGTCGCAGATCGTCCACATCCGGCGCAGCCAGGACGCCCGGGCGATCCGGGACCTGGGACACGCCCGCGAGGTGAAGGCGAGCCTGGAGGGGCTGCGGGTCACGCTCCCGACGAAGGCCGGGGACACCGGCCGGCTGTTCGGCTCGGTCACCGCCGCCGACGTGGTCGACGCGGTGCAGCGGGCCGGCGGGCCACAGCTGGACCGCCGGCGCGTGGAGCTGCCCACGCCGATCAAGACGGTGGGCGCCCACCAGGTGACCGTGCGGCTGCACCCCGAGGTCTCCGCGACGGTCGACCTGGACGTCGTCCCCGCCTAGGTTCGCCTGGGCCGCCGCCTAGGTTCGCCTGGGCCGCCGCCCGGCTCGCGCCGAACCCTGGGCCTGCTCCTGCCCGATGCTCGACCCTTGGCGCGCCGGGCCTTCCCCCTCGCTCCACAGACCCCCTCGGTCCCAGCAGTGACAGAATCCGGGGCGATGGCATCTCGTGCTTCCAAAGCATCGCGGGGTGTGCCTGCAGAGGCTAGAGGGCCCAGTGTGGCGACCTTTGGGGGCCGCGCCATGCCGAGCGTGGGGACCTGCCCGGTCAGGGCGCTGCTGCCCGAGCCCAACGTGGCCGGGACCAGCGGCCGGTTGCCCGACCGCGGGGGGCGTACGCCGTCAGCCCCGCACCGCCCCGGTCACC
>JBMOMH010000210.1:0-6050 GCA_049323135.1 Actinomycetota bacterium | reverse complement strand
GCCGCCTATCCCGACCTGGCCGCCGGCCGGTTCACCCGGCCCGCCTTCGACAACGCCGTCCTGCGCCCGTTCCTTGGACTACGTCGCCCGCCGGTCGCTGGCCCGACCTCCCCACCGGCTGCCGGTTCATCGTCAACGCGGCGAACACGACGACCAGCGCCCGGTTCGGCTTCGAGCGGGAGGCCGTCGGGGACTACGTGGCCGGGGAGGTGCCCACGGTGGGGACCGGGCTGCGGCTGGCCCAGGCGGTGGCCGCCTCCGCGGCGGTCCCCGGGTGCTGCGTGACCTGATGCTCGCCCAGTCCCTGCTCTACCGGCAGACGACGGCCCTGCGCCGTCGCGAGCTGGTGGACCGCTTCCAGGCCTACGAGCGGGCCCCGGACGACCCGCCGACGTGGGGCGCCGCGGGGTGCTGTTCCAGCTCACCACCACCGTCGACCCGGGGCTCGCCGTCGACTGGTACGCGGTGAACCCACGGCCTCCGGACCCGGCGGCGGTGGCGTTCCTGCCCACGTCGTTCGGCCGCTTCTCCCCGGAGCACTGCCGGGGCCTCGTGTACGCCGGGTGGTGGCTGGCCGGGGCGAACCTCGCCGCCTACCACCGCGGCACGCTGCCGGGCCGGCTGCCGGCCTGGCCGGACCTGCCGTGAGCCCGCCGGGGGTGGCCGGGTCCTCCCCCGCAGTGGGGGTGCCGGGCGCCGGCCGGGAGCTGCTCGACCAGCGGCGGCCCTGGCTGCCGGGCTCCCTGGCCACGGCGTTCACCAGCGACACCGTGACCGGCCTGATGTACCTGGCCGTCGACGAGGTCCTCGGCGGCCTGGTCACCCTCGCCGTGTCCCCCTGGCCCCAGGCCACGGGCTGGGGCGGCTGCGCTTCGCCGGCAGCGGGTCCCGGGGGCACCTCATCGTGCACCGGGCCGAGCTGCAGCGGCAGATCTACGAGGGCTGGCTGCGCCGCGAGCCACGGGTGGGCGACGTGCTCGCCGCACCGGTGGGCCCCGCGGTGGAGGCACGCCTGGCCGCCGGTGCCGACGTCATCCTCGACGCGTCCCTGCGGCTGCTCGACGTCCTCGCCGGGGAGGAGGTGTACGACGTCACCGTCGAAGCGCGCCGCGTGGCCAAGCTGGCCTACTACGCGGCGTCGGCACCGGTGGCGCCGTACGAGGAGGTCCGGCGGAACCGGCAGGAAGGCAAGGTGGACGGCCGGGTGCCCGCCCGGACCTCCCGGCCGCTGCGCCGCCGCGCCTACCGCGGGCCGGTCGTCGCGCCGGCCGACGCGGGGGACGCGGTGCCGCCGTGGCAGGTGCCGGCCCGGCTGGTGAAGCCCGCCGGCCCGACGGAGTTCCTCGACGAGCTGCGGGCCGAGCCGGACACCCTCGTCTACTTCCTGCTCAACGTCGGTGACGGGGACACCCAGCTGCTGCTGCCCCCCGACAGCCGTACGCCGTACCGCCGCGCCGTCGTCGTGGACGTCGCCACCCAGGGGAAGCTGCCGGCGCTGCTGGAGACGCTGCAGGACGCGCAGGTGCTGCCCGACCTGCAGACCACCGCAGGAGTGTTCCCCGTGGTCGTGGCCACCCACCCGCACGACGACCACATCGGGGGGCTGCCGGAGTTCCTGGCGCGCTTCGCCGGCCAGGGGCAGGTCGCGGACTTCTGGGACCCGGGCTACTACCACCCCAGCGCCGCGTTCGTGGAGACGATGGTGCTGCTGGAGCAGCACGCCCTGCCGCGCACCCAGCCGACCGCGGGGATGACGCGCTGGGCCGGCCCGGTGAACCTGACCGTGCTTGGGCCCGGCGTGGGACTGCGGCTGCGCTACGACTCCTACGGCGTCGACATCAACGACGCGTCCCTCACGCTGCGGGTGGAGTTCCCCGCGGCCCGGGTGGCCGAGCAGCTGGCGGCGGGACGGGCGGCCCGGGAGCGGCACTACCTGCGCCTGGACTCGCCGTGGTCGCTGGTGCTTGGTGCCGATGCGCAGACCACGTCGTGGGCGCAGGTGACGGTCGACTTCCCGCAACTGCGGCGGCAGTACGACACCCCGCTGTACCGCGAGCTGTCCGCCGGGCCGGCATGCTCAGGTGCGGCACCAACTCCGCCGAGGCCATCGCCCACGAAGTCGGCTCCACCTGGAAGCACTACGCAGCTGGCGACCTCGCCCGCGCTCGAACGCCCCCAGGTCCATCGGTAACGAGGAACACCGGGGCGGCGGTGAAGTAGCGCAGAGCCAATGGCGGCGCGCCGGAGGTGTGAGCGGATCCACCGGGTCGGGGGCGAGGCAGTCCCACTCGTCACCTGGCATTGCCCTATCTGGATAGGCCCTAACGTGTTAGGGCTATACGTGCTAGGGTTGGCTCCGTGCAGGAGTTGATCGATCGCGATGAGCAGCGCGCCCGGCTGGTCGATGCCGCCGACAACCCTCCCCAGCTGGTGGTGCTCCGCGGCCGACGGCGGATCGGCAAGAGCTTCCTCATCGACCGGGCCCTGGCCGGGCGGCGCGTGATCTCCTTCCAGGCGGACGAGCAACCCGAGCGCGGCCACCTCGACCTGCTGGCCCGCGAGGCCGCGCGGCTGCTGCCGGGACGCCCGCCCCTCACCTTCGGCGATTGGGAGACGGCGCTGGAGTTCTTCGCCGCCCAGGCCAAGCAGCAACCGCTGACCGTCGTCCTCGACGAGTTCCAGTGGCTGGTCCAGGCCCAAAGGGCTCTGCCGTCGATCCTGCAGCGGCATTGGGATCGCTGGCAGCGAGCCGGCACCCCGGTGACGCTCGTGCTCAGCGGCAGCGCGCTCACTCTGATGGAAGAGTTGCTCGCCCACGGCAGCCCGCTGTTCGGCCGGGCGAACTACCGTCCACTGATCGGGCCACTGGACTATCGAGACGCAGCGTGTTTTGCCCGAGAGCGATCGACCCCCGAGGCGCTGCTGCGCCGCTACGCCGTCCTCGGCGGCACCCCGCAGTACCAGGTGTGGGCTGGCACCGGCCCACTGCCGGCAGTGATCCGTGACCGCATCCTGCGCAAGGGCGAATCGCTTTACGAGGAGCCGCTGCACCTGCTGCGCGAAGAACAGAGGATCCGTGACCCGGGCACCTACTTCGCCGTGCTGGCGGCGATCGCCTCAGGTGCGACCCAGTTCAACGAGATCCAGCAACGTGCCGGCATTGCGAAGAACCTCGACCTGATGCTCGCTCGCCTCGACGAGCTCGGCTACATCGCACGACGGGAGGCACTCGAGCCCGCTGCCCGACGGGCCCGCGGCGGCTACCGAATCGCCGACCCGTTCTTCCGGTTCTGGTTCCGCTACGTCTTCCCCAACCGCAGCCGGCTCGAACGAGGCCGCGTCGGCGAGGTGTACGCCGACGTCGAGGCCGACCTCGACACCTTCATGGGTCTCGCCTTCGAAGACTCGGCCCGCGAATGGCTGGGCCGCTACGCCCTGTCGGGCAGGTTCCCCGACTCCGAGCGCCTAGGCTCGTGGTGGTCGCGCGATGGGCACGTCGAGATCGACATCGTGGGCACAAGCAAGGACCGGTACGACCTGGTCGCATCGTGCAAGTGGTCTCAACGGGCTAAGGCCAGCGCGCTCGGCGATCTGCTCGCCGCCCGGGACCAGCTCGGCGGCCGCGCCGCTCGTGCCGCGCTGGTCATCTTCGCCCGTGGTTTCGACCAGCAGCTGGTCAGACACGCGACCGAGCACGATGTGACCCTCGTCGGGATCGATGACCTGTTCACCTGACGCAGCGCGGGTGCGCGCCCGCGCCACGACCGGTGCACTAGCGGCACCTTCCTCCCTGGTGTGATCTCAACCGTTCCTAGGCAATGGCAGTTCCAGCGAACGCCAGTCGCCGTATCCGTCGGTCTCCTCAGTCTCGGTTTCATCAGCCACGGTCCCAACCCTCCGGACGGACACCGGCGAGCTCGAAGAGGTTGTCGGCCAGGGCGCGGCCGGCGGTCCCGCGTTGCTTGGCGACAGGTCCGAGGTAGTCGACGAGCCGGTCGGGTGCCACGAGCTTGTCGGCGCGCACGGCGTCGCGCAGCGCGTCGACCACCAGCGACTCGTCGGTGCCGACCTCGATCAGGTCCGCGATGGTCCGCTTCACGGTCAGCGCCGGCAGCCCGGCGACGGGGAACACCTCGTCGCCGCCCAGCGCCCGGACGCGCAGCCTCACCCCCGGACGGCGGGTGCCCCCGCGGCTGGGCACGATGAAGTCGTAACCGCCGGGGAGGAGGTCACCGACGCCATGCACGATCGCCGCGGTCACCCCGGCGGCCACGACCGCGGTCCGCCTGTCCAACCCAGCGCCGCCGCTCCCCGGTGACGTCCCCCCGGCGGGAAGGCGCGCCGGTTCCCCTGCCGGGGGCCAGCTCCGCGCTTGGGGTGCGCGCCACCGCCCGGCGGACAGCCGCCGCCACGGAGGGTCAGGGACGGCGCCCGGACAGGTCGAGCAGCCGCTGCTGCAGTGGGGCGTCCTCGCCGACCGTGCCGCTGGGCCCCTCGCCGAACAGGCCGGTCGCGCGCAGCGCCGGGGCCCGGCGTACCAGCTGCTCCCAGACGTAGGTGACGAGCCCGGCGTCGAGCTGCTCGTCGCCCCCGGCTCCCCGGGCCAGGTCCCAGCCGTGCAGGACCAGGTCGCCGACCCGGAACCCCAGCAGCTGTGCCCCGCTGATGTCGCCAGTGGCGTGGTGGCAGCGGCGCTGCAGGGCGCCGGGTGCGGCGAACGCGACCCGCTGGGCCTGCGCGGACTGCTCCCACGCCAACAGCGGGTCGTCGCCGAGCTGGTCGTGCCCCAGCGGGTCCAGGGACTCCTCCCGGGGCACCCCGTCGAGCAGCCGCACCGCCATCCGGTTCCCGGCGACGACGTGGTTGACCAGGTCGCGCACGGTCCAGGCCGGGCAGGGCGTCGGCGCGCCCCAGGCGCCGGTCGGTACCGCACGCAGCCGGCGGTCGAACTCCGCCGTCGCGCGCTCGAGCGCCGCCAGGTCCTCCATGCCGTCGCAGCCTACGGGACGGAGCGGTCCTCGATCTCCCAGGCGTGGTCGAGCACGTGCCAGGCGAAGCGGCGTACGGCGTAACGCAGCGGCCAGCCCCGCTGGTCGGGGACCACCCGGCCCGGGTCGCGGACGACGTCGAGCACCGCCGCCCGCAGCGCCGGCCCCGGCCGGGCCGGCAGCCGCACGCCGACCTTGCGGGCGTAGGCCAGCTCCGCCTCCTCGACGTGCGCCACGACGGCGTCGCGGTCCCGGCCGCCGCCGCGGGGCCCCTTGCGCAGAGCGGCCGGTGCCGTGGCGGCCACCCGGTCGAGAGTGGCCCAGGCGGCCGCGAGCAGGTCGGCCAGCCGGTCCGCCGTACCCGCGGGCAGCGGGTGGCCGGCCAGTGCGGCCACCGTGGCGAACCGGGATGCCGCGGCGGCGAGGGCGGCCAAGGCCTGTTCGTCGTCCCGGCCAGCCCGGCACCAGCCGGGCCAGTCCAGGGCGCTGGCGAAGACCCGGCGGCGGCCCACCTCAAGGGCGACCGGGGTCCGGGCGGCGGGCACCGGCTCAGTCCACCTGCCGGCCCCGGCCCCGTCAACCGCCGGCGGCGAGGGCACAGTGGCGGGATGGAGCCGACGCTGCTTGTCGTGGACGGAGCCAACGTGGTCGGAGCCCGGCCGGCGGACCGGTGGTGGCGGGACCGGGCGGGCGCGGCCCGCCGGCTGCATGCCCGGCTGGCTGCCGCGGTGGCCACCGGCCGGCTGCCCGGCCCGGTGCTGCTAGTGCTGGAGGGTGCGGCCCGGGCCGGGGTGCCGGCGCAGGACGACGGGGCGGTGCAGGTCGCCCACGCCGCCAGCGCCGGGGACGAGGAGATCGTCGCTCGGGTGGGGGCGGGCGCCCGGCGTACGGCGGTCACCGTGGTCACCGCCGACCGGGCGCTGGCCGCACGGGTGCGCGCGGTGGGGGCGGCGGTCGTCGGCCCCGGCTGGCTGTGGGACCGGATCGGGGAGGACCGGCTGGCGGAGGACCGGCCAACCGAGGTCCGGCCGGGCGGGCGGCCGGGCCGGCCCCGGCCCGACC
>JBMOMH010000209.1:0-6079 GCA_049323135.1 Actinomycetota bacterium | reverse complement strand
TCTGCACCGCGCAGGTGCTGCTGGCCGTGCTGGCCGCCCTGTACGCCGTCTACCACGGCCCGGAGGGGCTCACCGGCATCGCCCGCCGGGTGCACCGGCAGGCCGGCCAGCTGGCCGGCGCGCTGCGCGCCAGCGGCGTCGAGGTGGTCCACGGCGCGTTCTTCGACACGGTCCTGGCCCGGGTCCCGGGCCGGGCCCGGGCCGTGGTGGCCGCGGCCGCCGCGCAGGGGGTGAACCTGCGCCTGGTCGACGAGGACCGGGTGGGGGTCACCACCGACGAGACCACCCGGCCCGAGCACCTGCGGGCCGTCCTGGCCGGCTTCGGCGTCGCCGAGGTCGACCTGTCCGCGGCCGGGGAGTCGCCCGAGGCACTGCCCGGGCCCTTGCGGCGGACCAGCCCGTTCCTGACCCACCCGGTGTTCCACGAGCACCGGTCGGAGACCGCGATGCTGCGCTACCTGCGCCGGCTGGCCGACCGGGACTACGCGCTGGACCGGGGGATGATCCCGCTCGGCTCGTGCACGATGAAGCTCAACGCGGCCGCCGAGATGGAGGCGGTGAGCTGGCCCGGCTTCGCCGACCTGCACCCCTTCGCCCCCGCCGAGCAGGCCGAGGGCTACCGGCTCCTGCTGCGCCAGCTGGAGGGGTGGCTGCTCGAGCTCACCGGGTACGACGCGATCTCGCTGCAGCCCAACGCGGGCTCCCAGGGGGAGCTGGCCGGGCTGCTGGCCGTCCGGGCCTACCTGCGCGACCAGGGGCAGCCCGGGCGGGACGTGTGCCTGATCCCCGCCAGCGCGCACGGCACCAACGCCGCGTCGGCGGTGCTGGCCGGGCTGCGGGTGGTCGTCGTCGGCTGCGACGAAGGGGGCAATGTCGACCTGGCCGACCTGCGGGCCAAGCTGGCCGAGCACGGTCCCCGGCTCGCCGTCGCCATGGTGACCTACCCGTCCACCCACGGGGTGTTCGAGGAGTCGGTCGGGACGCTGTGTGCCCTGGTGCACGAGGCCGGCGGCCAGGTGTACGTGGACGGGGCGAACCTCAACGCGCTGGTGGGGCTGGCCCGCCCCGGCGAGTTCGGTGCCGACGTGAGCCACCTGAACCTGCACAAGACGTTCTGCATCCCGCACGGCGGCGGCGGCCCGGGGGTGGGGCCGGTCGCCGTCCGGGCCCACCTGGCGCCGTACCTGCCCAACCACCCGCTGGCCCCGGGCGGGCCCGCCGGCGGCGTGGGACCGCTGACCAGCGCGCCGTGGGGAAGCGCGGGGATCCTGCCCATCGCCTGGGCCTACCTGCGGCTGATGGGGGCCGCCGGGCTGACCCGCGCCACCCAGGTGGCGGTGCTGGCGGCCAACTACGTCGCCCGCCGGCTGGCGCCGTACTACCCGGTGCTGTACGCCGGCCGGCACGGGCTGGTCGCCCACGAGTGCATCCTCGACCTGCGCCCGTTGACCCGGGAGACGGGGGTGACCGTGGACGACGTCGCCAAGCGCCTGGTCGACTACGGCTTCCACGCCCCCACGATGTCCTTCCCGGTGGCGGGGACGCTCATGGTGGAGCCGACGGAGAGCGAGGACCTCGCCGAGCTCGACCGGTTCTGCGAGGCGATGATCGCGATCCGCCGGGAGGCCGCCCGGGTGGCGGCGGGGGAGTGGCCGCGGACGGACAACCCGCTGCGCAACGCCCCGCACACCGCGGCGGCGCTGGCGGTCGCGAACTGGCCGCACCCCTACCCGCGGGAGCTGGCGGTCTTCCCCACCCCGGCGACCCGGGTCGCCAAGTACTGGCCGCCGGTGGGCCGGGTGGACAACGCGGCGGGCGACCGGCACCTGGTGTGCGCCTGCCCCCCGCCGGCGGCGTACCAGGGCTGAGCCACCGGCCCTCGCACCGGTGGGACGGCGTCAGGCCGCCGTCCCCGACCGCTGGGGGGAGGGTCGCTGGGGCGGCGGGGGGCTGGGCCGGGGGATCGGCCGGCGCGGGGCGACCACGCGGCCGTCGGGCAGCAGCTCCCCGGAGTCCTCGAAGAGCACCACCCCGTTGCAGAGCAGGCTCCAGCCCTGCTCCGGGTGGCTGAACAGGGTGTGCGCGGCGTCGCGGCCGGGGTCGTCGGGGCCGGGACAGGGCGGGTGGTGCTGGCACATGCGCGTGCCTTTCGGCGGGGCCGGGGGTCGGTGTCTCTGTTGCCCAGTGTCGACCCGGCGGGGGCCTCGCTGTAGCCGCGACACGAGAATTCGGCCACTGGGGTACGCCGGGCGCCCGGTGGCGGCCCCCGGTCAGCGGGCCGGCCCGCGGCGGAGGAGGATCGCACCCGATGAGCACGATCGCCGCGGTGGACGTCGCGTTGCCCGCCCATCGCTACGAGCAGCGGGAGATCACCGAGGCGGTGGCCGGGTTCGTCGGCGTCGACGGCGAGGGACGGCGGCTGCTGGACCGGGTGCACGCCGCGAGCGGGGTCCGCACCCGTCACCTGGCCCTCCCGCTGGAGCGGTACGCCGACCTCGGCGGGTTCGGCGCGGCCAACGACATGTTCATCCAGGTGGCCCTCGACCTGGGGGAGCGGGCGCTGCGGGGCGCGCTGGGCGCGGCCGGGCTGGCGCCCGGGGACGTCGACCTGGTGCTGGCCACCTCGGTGACCGGCATCGCCGCGCCCTCGCTGGAGGCCCGGCTGGCCGGTCGGGTCGGCCTGCGCGAGGACGTCAAGCGGGTGCCCGTCTTCGGGCTGGGGTGCGTCGCCGGGGCCAGCGGCCTGGCCCGGGTCCACGACTACCTGCGCGGCGACCCGGACGGCGTGGCGGTGCTGCTCGCCGTCGAGCTGTGCTCGCTGACCGTGCAGCCGGACGACCCGAGCCCGGCCAACCTGGTCGCCAGCGGCCTGTTCGGGGACGGGGCCGCCGCCGTGGTGGTGCTGGGAGACCGCCGGGCGGCGGCGCTGGACCGCCGGGGGCCGCGGGTGGTGGCGACCCGCAGCCGGCTCTACCCGGACACCGAGCGGGTGATGGGCTGGGACGTCGGCGGGAGCGGGTTCCGCATCGTGCTCGCCCGCAGCGTGGCCGACGTGGTGCGCGCCCACCTCGGGGCCGACGTGCGGGACTTCCTGCACGCCCACGGGCTGACACCCGCCGACGTCGCCACCTGGCTGGCCCATCCGGGCGGGCCGCGGGTCATCGACGCCGTCGTCGAGGCCGTCGGGCTGCCCGCCGCGGCGCTGGCCGGCGCCCGCGCGTCACTGGCCGCGGTGGGCAACCTGTCCAGCGCGTCGGTGCTGCACGTGCTGGCCGCGACGATGCACGGCCCCCCACCGGCCCGGGGGGCACCCGGGCTGCTGCTGGCGATGGGGCCGGGTTTCTGCTCCGAGCTGGTGCTCCTGCAGTGGTGACCCCGTACCGGGCCTTCCTGCTGCTGCTGGCCGCCGTCGCCGTGGAGCGGCTGGTCGAGCTGGTCCTGTCCCGGCGGCACGCGGCGTGGGCCGTGGCCCGGGGCGGCGTCGAGCGGGGCCGGCGCCACTACCCGGTGCTGGTGGCACTGCACGTGGGGCTGCTCGGCGGCTCCCTGGCCGAGGTGACCCTGGTGCCCCGGCCGTTCCTCCCCGCCCTGGCCGTCCCGGCGCTGGCCGCGGTGCTGGCCAGCCAGGGGCTGCGCTGGTGGTGCGTGTGGGCGCTGGGCCCGCGCTGGAACACCCGGGTCATCGTGGTGCCCGGGCTGCCGCTGGTCCACCGGGGCCCCTACCGCTGGCTGCGCCACCCCAACTACCTGGCGGTGGTGGTCGAGGGGGTGGCCCTGCCGCTGGTGCACACCGCCTGGGTGACCGCGGCGGCGTTCACGCTGGCCAACTCGGTCGCCCTGCGGGTCCGTATCCGGGTGGAGGAGGCGGCCCTGGCCGAGGCCCAGCGGGCCGCTCCGGGACCACCGGCCGGCCCGGCATGATCGACCTGCTGGTCGCCGGCGGGGGACCGGTGGGGCTGGCGACCGCGCTGCTCGCCGCCGGCCAGGGCATGTCCGCGGTGGTGGTCGAGCCGCGCCCCGACCCGGTGGACAAGGCCTGCGGGGAGGGGCTGATGCCGGGCGCGGTCGCGGCCCTGGCCCGGCTGGGGGTGGCGCCGGCCGGCCGGCCGTTCCACGGCATCCGCTACCTGGAGGGCCGGTACGCCGCGGCCGGCCGGTTCCGGGCCGGTCCGGGGCTGGGGGTCCGCCGGACCGTGCTGCACGCGGCGCTGGCGGATCGGGTGGCCGCGGCCGGGGTGCCCCGGGTGCTGGGTCGGGTGTCCGACGTGGTCCAGGGGGACGGCTGGGTCGGGGCGGCCGGCCTGCGGGCCCGCTGGCTGGTCGCCGCCGACGGCCTGCACTCCCCGACGCGGCACGCCCTGGGCGTGGACCGGCCGCCGCCGCTGCCCCGCCGGTACGGCCTGCGCCGCCACTTCCTCGTGCCGGCCTGGACCGACCTGGTCGAGGTGTACTGGGCGCGTCGCGGGGAGGCCTATGTCACCCCGGTGGGGGAGGACCTGGTGGGGGTGGCGCTGCTGCTCGATGGGCCGGGCCTGTCCTTCGATGCGGCGCTGGGCCGGTTCCCCGCGCTGGCCGAGCGGCTAGCCGGCGCTCCCCCCGCGGGGCCGGTGCGCGGCGCGGGGCCGCTGGCCCAGGGGACCCGGCGACGGGTGTGCGGGCGGGTGCTGCTGGTCGGTGACGCCGCCGGCTACCTGGACGCGCTGACCGGGGAGGGCATCCGGGCCGGGGTGGCCAGTGCAGCGGCGGCGGTGCGCTGTCTGGGGGCGGGCCGGCCCCAGGACTACGAGGCCGCCTGGCGCTCGGTGAACCGGCGGCACCGCATCCTCACCCTGGCGCTGCTCCAGGCGCGGCACCGGCCCGGGCTACGCGGGCGCATCGTCCCAGCGGCGGCCGCCCTGCCCGGCCTCTTCGGGGCCGCCGTGAACGCCCTGGCGTGACGCGGGCGCTCAGCGGGGGACGGCGGTGTTGAGCAGGGCGTCCACGAAGATCTTGCGGATGTCCGCGGGGTTGCGGGACACGTACGCCTTGCCCTGCGTCGCGGCCGCGATCTCCTGCAGCGTGGTGACGTCCGCGTTGTCGCCGTACGCGATGGTGACGAAGCGGACCGGCCGGTCCGGGCGGAAGTCCCGTTGCAGGGTGGCCAGCAGTTGCTCCTTCGTGGGCCCCCCGGGGGCGTCGTTGCGCCCGTCGGTGAGCAGCACCACCAGGTTCAGCCGGCCCGGCGCGTAGTTGGCGGTGGCGTCCTGGAAGGCGGCCAGGCTGGTGGCGTACAGGGCGGTGCCGCCGCCCGGCTTGAACGTCAGCCCGGCCAGTGCCGCGGTCATCGCCTGCCGCCGGGGGACCCCGTTGACCTCGCCGGTCAGCGGTCCGGTGGGCACCAGCACCTTCCAGTCCGACCCGCCGTCGAGCTGGGTGGAGAACGCCCACAGGCCCAGCTCCGAGCCGGAGGCAAACAGGGGTACGCCGGCGGCGGCGGCCTGCCGGGCCAGCTCGATCTTGGTGGCATCGGTGCCGGCGACCCGCTCGCCCATCGACCCGGACACGTCCAGCAGCGCGGTCACCCGGGAGGTGGTCTCCGCGGCCCGCCACTGGCCGAGCAGGACCTGCAGCGCCCCGGCGTCGGGCAGCGGGGCGATGACCAGGGGGACGTCCAGGACGCCACGCTGCTGGCCGCCCGGCAGGCCCGGGGTGCCCTCGGCGTCCCGCAGGCCCACCGCGGACAGGGCGGAGCGGCCCTGGCCGCCGGTCAGGGCACGCCGCAGGGCCGCGGCGGCCTGCTGCCGGGCCGGGTCCACCCAGGGCGCGCCCAGCACCGCGAACGGGAAGTCCAGGGCCGGCGCCGGCCCGGTTGGGTACACGGCCACCAGCCGCGGCCCGCCCGCGCCGGGGCTCGGGCTGGCCGTCGACCCGCCCGGCGCGTTGGCCGCCCACACCGCCTGCTCGTCGGCGGTGAACGCCGGCACCCCGGCCGCGGCCAGCCCGGAGAGGCTGGCGCTGACCACGGCCACGCCGCGCTGGAAGGCGATGACCCCGGCCGCCGCCTGCTCCCCGGGGGTTGCGCTGCCCGCCCCGGTGAGGG
>JBMOMH010000208.1:0-6120 GCA_049323135.1 Actinomycetota bacterium | reverse complement strand
CACCTCGGCCGCGCACCGCAGCAGCACCCCGCCGGGTGGGGCGGGCAGCTCCCCCCAGCCGGGCGGGGCGGCGTCCTGGTCCTCGGCGCTGGCGCCGAGCAAGGCCCGGGTCGCCGCGACCCGGGCCTCGACGCCGCGGGCCACCCCTTCGAGCAGCACCGCCAGCGTCACCGGGCCGCCGGTGAGGTCCGCGGCGACCTCGACCGCGGCGGGCACCACCTGGGCCCCCAGCACGGCCTGCACCCGGCGGTGCGCCTCGGTCTCGTCGGCGCAGGTGGTGACCACGAACCGCTGCGCCTCCGGCGCCGGGTGCAGACGGAAGATGGTCTCCACCAGCAGGCCGAGGGTCCCGTAGGAGCCGGTGTAGAGCTTGCCCAGGTCGTAGCCGGCGACGTTCTTGACCACCTTGCCGCCGGACCGGGCCACCACTCCGTCCGCGCGGACCACGGTCACGCCGATCAGCAGGTCCCTGGGGGCGCCGTAGCGCAGCCGGCGCGGCCCGGCCAGTCCAGTGGCCACCGTGCCGCCCAGGGTTCCTCCCGGGACGGGGGGGTCCAGGGCGAGCTGCTGGCGGGCCCCGGCGGCCCGCTCCGCGACCGCGGCCAGCGGCGTACCGGCCAGGGCCCGCACCACGAGGTCGCCCGCGGCGTACTCGAGGACCCGATCCAGCCGGCGGGTGTCCACCACCAGGTCGGCGCGGCGCGGCGGCACGCCCCAGTGCAGCTTGGTGCCTCCGCCCCGGGGGAGGACGGCCAGGCCGTGGTCGGCGGCGGTTCGCAGCACACCCGCTGCCGCCTGGACCGAGTCCGGCGCGGCGACGTACGCGGGTGCGACCCCGTCCAGCACTCCGGCCGGCACATCCTGCGCGGTTGCCGGGCGGGCGTGTTCCTCCCCACATGCCGCGCGAAGGCCGGCCAGGACCCGGTCCACGCCTAGAACACCTCCGCCAAACCGGCCTGCTGCAGCGGGTGCACGCCGCGCCGCCGGCCGGGGACCTCCCCGCACAGCCGGGGGGTGGGGAACACCTTCCCCGGGTTGCACAGGCCCTGCGGGTCGAACGCGCAGCGCAGCAGCTGCATGGTGTCCAGGTCGCCTTCGGTGAACATGCGCGGCATGTACTTGGCCTTGTCCGCGCCGACGCCGTGCTCCCCGGTGATGGAGCCACCCTGCTGGATGCAGATGTCGAGGATGGCGCCGGACACCTCCTCGGCCCGCTCGGCCTGCCCGGGTTCGGCGTCGTCGAAGAGCACGAGGGGGTGCAGGTTGCCGTCGCCGGCGTGGAAGACGTTGGCCACCCGCACCCCGCTGCGAGCGGAGAGCTCGGCGATCTGGCGCAGTACGTCGGGCAGCGCGGTGCGGGGGATGACCCCGTCCTGGACGATGTAGTCGGGGCTGATCCGGCCGACCGCGGCGAAGGCGGACTTGCGGCCCTTCCAGAACAGGGCGCGCTCCGCGTCGTCCCGGGCCAGCCGGATCTCGAACGCGCCGTGCTCACGGCAGTGCCGCTCCACGGCGGCGAACGTGTCCGCCACCTCCGCCTCCGGGCCGTCCAGCTCGACGACGAGCACCGCTCCCGCGCCGGCCGGGTAGTTGCAGTGCACCGCCGCCTCGGCGGCCTCGATGGCCAGGGCGTCCATCATCTCGATGGCCGCGGGCACCACCCCGGCGGCGATGATCGCCGAGACTGCCGCGCCCGCCTCGTCGGTGGAAGGGAACCCTGCGAGCAGGGTGCGCACCGTCTCCGGCAGCCGGGTGAGCCGCACGGTGACCGCGGTGGCGATGCCCAGCGTGCCTTCTGAGCCGATGAAGGCGCCGAGCAGGTCGTAGCCGGGGTGTTCGGCGGCGGTGCCGCCGAGGGTCACCACCTCCCCGTCGGGGGTGACCACCTCCAGCCCGGTGACGTGGTGGGTGGTGAAGCCGTACTTCAGGCAGTGCGCTCCGCCGGAGTTCTCCGCAACGTTGCCCCCCACCGAGCAGACCTGCTGGCTGGACGGGTCCGGGGCGTAGTAGTAGCCGTGCGGGGAGACCGCACGGGTGACGTCGAGGTTGGCCACGCCGGGCTCGACGACGGCCCGCTGGTTGGCCAGGTCGACCTCGCGGATAGCCCGCATCCGGGAGGTGACGATGAGGACGCCGTCGGAGCGGGGCAGGGCCCCACCGGACAGCCCGGTCCCGGCGCCGCGGGCGACGTACGGGACCTGCGCGTCGACGCAGGCCCGCACCACCCCGGCGACCTGCGCGGTGGTGGTCGGGAGCACCACGATGGCGGGGGTGCTCTTGTAGTGGGCCAGCCCGTCGCACTCGTAGGTGCGCAGCTGCTGGTGGTCGGTGAGCACGGCCGCCTCGCCGACGACGCCGCGGAGGCGGTCGGCCAAGGCGGCCAGGCGTGGGGTGTCCACCGGCGGCTAGGGCATCCGCTGGTACGCCGGCAGGGTGAGGAACTCCGGGAAGTCGTCGGCGAGGGCGACCTCGAGGAACAGCCGGCGGGCTTCGGCGTAATCCGCCCGCTCGCCAGGACCGGGCGCGAGCCGGGCCAGCTCCTCCTCGACGATGGTCTCCACCAGCTCGCGGGTGACCTGCGGGCCCTCGGCGAGGCGGACGTCGTTGTGCACCCACTGCCAGATCTGGGAGCGGGCGATCTCCGCGGTGGCCGCGTCCTCCATGAGGTTGAAGATGCCCACGGCCCCGTTGCCGCCCAGCCACGCGCGCAGGTACTGCAGCCCGACGGACACGTTGTTGCGCAGCCCGGCCTCGGTGACCTCGCCGGGGGTCTTGCCCACAGCCAGCAGCTCCTCGGCGGTGACGTGGACGTCGTCCCGCGTCCGGGCGATCTGGTGGGGCCGGTCGCCGAGCACCCCGTCGAAGACCTCCCGACACACCGGCACCAGGTCGGGGTGGGCCACCCACGACCCGTCGAAGCCGCCCCCGGCCTCCCGCTGCTTGTCCTCCCGCACCTTGGCCAGGGCGCGGGCGTTGATCTCGGGGTCCCGGCGGCTGGGGATGAATGCGGCCATGCCGCCGATGGCGTGCGCACCCCGCCGGTGGCAGGTGGCGACCAAGAGCTCGGTATAGGCCCGCATGAACGGCACGGTCATCGTCACCGAGTTCCGGTCCGGCAGCAGGAAGTCCCGCCCCCGGGTGCGGAACTTCTTGATGATGCTGAACATGTAGTCCCAGCGACCCGCGTTGAGGCCCGCCGAGTGGTCGCGCAGCTCATAGAGGATCTCGTCCATCTCGAAGGCCGCGGGGAAGGTCTCGATGAGAACGGTCGCCCGGATGGTCCCCTGGGGGATGCCCAGCGCGTCTTGGGCCAGGACGAACGCGTCGTTCCACAGCCGCGCCTCGAGGTGGCTCTCCAGCTTGGGCAGGTAGAAGTACGGCCCCTTCCCGGCGTCGATCTGGCGCTGTCCGCAGTGGAACAGGTACAGCCCGAAGTCAAACAGGCTGCCCGACATCGGTGCGCCGTCGACGAGCACGTGCTTCTCGGGCAGGTGCCAGCCGCGGGGGCGGACGACGACGGTGGCCAGCTCCTCGGCCGGACGCAGTGCGTAGGTCTTGCCCTCGGGGCTGGTGAAGTCGATCCGCCGGTCCAGGGCGTCGCGCAGGTTGAGCTGGCCGCCGACCATGTTCTCCCACAGCGGGGTGTTGGCGTCCTCGAAGTCGGCGAGCCACACCTTCGCCCCCGAGTTGAGGGCGTTCACGGTCATCTTCCGGTCGGTGGGCCCGGTGATCTCCACCCGGCGGTCCACCAGGCCGGGGGCCGGGTCGGCGACCCGCCAGCTGCCGGCGCGGACGGAGGCGGTCTCGGGGAGGAAGTCGAGGGTGGCCCCCGCGGAGATCTGCTCCTGTCGGGCGGCGCGGGCGGCCAGCAACTCGGTGCGGCGGGGCCCCAGCTCCCGCTGCAGCCTGGCCAGCAGATCCAGGGCGGGGGGGGTCAGGATCTCCTCGAACCGGGGACCCAGGGGTCCGGTGACCTCGATGCCGGTCGGACTGGCCATTCGCCTCACCTTGTGTCGGGTCGTCATTCCACAATGCGGAAAGTGACTTCCGCTTTGGCCACGAATGCTAGACCTCCGCGGGGGGCGGGTCAACGCCGCCCGGGCGGGTCGCGCGCCGAGCGGTCCCTGCGGTGCGCCGAACGTCCCGGACCGGTCCTGCCGGCCGCCGGCCGTCTGGCAGCATCGGAGGCGATGACGCGCCCAACCGGGATGGATGCCGGCCCCGCCGGTGTTGCACCTGCCCAGATGAGCAGACCCCAGATGAGCAGACCACAGCCGAGCCGGCCCCAGCTGGGGCCCCAGCCAGGGCTATGGACGGCCGAGAGACCGGACGGCCTGGATCTCGCCGAGCGCCAGGCGCTGCGCCGGGTCGCCGGGCTGTCCACCGAGCTGCAGGACGTCAGCGAGGTCGAGTACCGCCGGCTGCGGCTGGAGCGGGTGGTGCTCATCGGGGTGTGGACCGATGGCTCGGCCGACGCCGCCGAGCAGTCCCTGGCCGAGCTCGCCGCGCTCGCCGAGACGGCCGGGTCCCTGGTGCTTGAGGGCCTGGTGCAGCGGCGGGAGCGGCCCGACCCGGCGACGTACGTCGGCGGCGGCAAGGCCCGGGAGCTGCGGGACATCGTGGTCGCCACGGGCGCCGACACGGTGATCTGCGACGGGGAGCTGACCCCCGGCCAGCTGCGCCAGCTCGAGGACGTGGTCAAGGTCAAGGTCATCGACCGGACCGCGTTGATCCTGGACATCTTCGCGCAACACGCGAAGAGCCGGGAGGGCAAGGCCCAGGTGGAGCTGGCCCAGCTGCAGTACCTGCTGCCCCGGCTGCGGGGCTGGGGCGAGGCGTTGAGCCGCACGGGGGGTGGCATCGGCACTCGGGGACCCGGCGAGACGAAGATCGAGACCGATCGCCGGCGGATCCGGGCCCGCACCGCCCGGCTCCGCCAGGAGATCGCCGCCATGCGGACCAGCCGGGAGACCCAGCGCGCCGCCCGCCGCCGTCACGCCGTGCCCGCCGTGGCCATCGCCGGCTACACGAACGCCGGGAAGTCCTCGCTGCTCAACCGGCTGACCGGAGCCGGCGTCCTGGTCGAGGACGCGTTGTTTGCCACCCTCGACCCGACGGTGCGCCGGGCCCGGACCCGGGACGGGCGGGCGTACACCCTGACCGACACCGTCGGCTTCGTGCGCCACCTGCCGCACCAGCTGGTGGAGGCGTTCCGGTCCACCCTGGAGGAGGTCGCCGGCGCCGACCTGGTCCTGCACGTGGTCGACGCCACGCACCCGGACCCGGAGTCACAGCTGTCCGCGGTGCGCCAGGTGCTCGCCGAGATCGGCGCGGCCGGGGTGCCGGAGCTGGTCGTGGTGAACAAGTGCGACGCCGCCGACCCGCTGGCCCTGGCCCGGCTGCGCCAGCGGCATCCCGACGCCGTGGTCGTGTCGGCCCGCACCGGGGCCGGCGTACCGGACCTGTGCGCCGCGATGGAGGGCCGGCTGCCCCGGCCCGACGTCGAGGTGGACGTCGTCGTGCCCTATGCCCGGGGCGACCTGGTGGCCCGGGTGCACGCGACCGGTGAGATCACCTCCGAGGAGCACACCGGGGACGGCACCCGGCTGTGCGCCCGGGTCGCCCCTGACCTGGCCGCGGAGCTGCGGGCCCTGTAGCCCCGTCCCGGCGGCGGCCCGGGTCGCGGGTCCGCTCTGGGGGCTAGCCTCGTACGCCGTGAGCGGGGTGCACGGTCCGGAGCTGGCCGACCTGCTGGCCGCGGCCGTCCGAGCCGTCGACGGCGTACCCCGGGCCGGGCAGCAGCAGATGGCCGCCGCGGTCGCCGAGGCGCTGGCCTCCCGCACCCACCTGCTGGTGCAGGCCGGCACCGGCACCGGGAAGTCCCTGGCCTACCTGGTCCCGGCGCTGGCCGCGGGCCAGCGGGTCGTCGTGGCCACGGCCACCCTGGCCCTGCAGGCCCAGCTCGTGCACCGGGACGTGCCTCGCACCGTGGACGCGCTCAGCGGGGCTCTCGGGCGCCGGCCGCGCTTTGCCATGCTCAAGGGCCGTGCCAACTACGCCTGCCTGCACCGGGTGTACGAGGGGGTGCCCGACGAGCAGGGGGTGCTCGTCGAGGCACCG
>JBMOMH010000207.1:0-6129 GCA_049323135.1 Actinomycetota bacterium | reverse complement strand
CGCCCGCCGCCCGCTGAGCGCCCCGCCCTCCATGGTCCGCGTCAGCTGGTGGCTGCCACGGCCGCGCCCCGGGACGTCGCTGTCCGGGTCGCGCCCCGGTGACGTCCGTGCGCGTGCTGTCCTACCGGGAGGTCGACACCCAGAACGTGAACTAGCGGCCCCCCTCGTCCCGCCGGCCCGGCCCAGGGGCAGGATGGGCGCAGCCGGCCGGAAAGGGGTGCTCGCATGGCGGAGCGGACGTTCGTCGTGGTCGGGGCGGGGCTGGCCGGCGGCAAGGCCGTGGAGACGCTGCGCGCGGAGGGGTTCACCGGCCGGGTGGTGCTGGTCGGGGCCGAGCCGCACCGGCCCTACGAGCGGCCCCCGCTGTCCAAGGACGTCCTCGCCGGCCGGGCCGAGCCGGACACCACCTTCGTGCACGAGCCGGGCTGGTACGCCGAGCACGAGGTGGAGCTGCTGGTCGGGACCCCCGCCACCGGGCTGGACCTGGCGGCCCGACGGCTGGACCTGGCCGACGGCCGGCAGCTGGGCTTCGACGCGCTGCTGCTCGCCACCGGCGCAGTCCCGCGGCCGCTGCCAGCCCCCGGGGCCAACCTCGCCGCCGTGCACTACCTGCGCACCCGGGAGGACGCGGTCACGCTGCGGGAGGCCCTGGCCGGCGGGCCCCGGGTGGTGGTGGTCGGGGCCGGCTGGATCGGCCTGGAGGTGGCCGCCGCGGCCCGCGGCCACGGCGCCACAGTGACCGTCGTGGAACCCGCGCCGACCCCGCTGCACGGCGTCCTCGGCCCCGAGATGGGCGTCGTGTTCGCCGCGCTGCACCGGGACCACGACGTGGCCGTGCGCACCGGCACCGGCGTACGGGAGCTGCAGGGGTCCGCCGGCCGGGTGTCCGGGGTGGTCACCGACCGGGGGGAGGTCCTGCCGGCCGACGTCGTGGTGGTCGGGGTCGGCGTCCGCCCCGCGGACGAGCTGGCCCGGGCGGCCGGGCTGCCGGTCGACAACGGGGTCCTCGTCGACGCGGCCCTGCGCACCGACCACCCCGACGTGTACGCGGCGGGGGACGTCGCCAACGCCGCCCACCCGCTGCTCGGCGGGCGGGTGCGGGTGGAGCACTGGGCCAACGCGCTGCACGGGGGGCCGGCCGCCGCCCGCTCGATGCTGGGCCAGCCGGTCTCCTACGACCGGGTGCCCTACTTCTTCTCCGACCAGTTCGACCTGGGCATGGAGTACTCCGGGTGGGCTCCGGCCGGGTCCTACGACGAGGTGGTCGTCCGCGGCGACCTGGGCGCCCGGGAGTTCGTCGCCTTCTGGCTGGCCCAGGGCCGGGTGCTGGCCGGCATGAACGTCAACGTCTGGGACGTCACCGCCCAGGTGCAGGCGCTGGTCCGGTCCGGCCGGCCGGTGGACCGGACCCGGCTGGCCGACCCGGCGGTGCCGCTTGCCGAGCTGGTGCCGGCCGCAGGCTCCTAGACTCCCCTCGTGGCCGGCCGGATTCGTGACGAGGACGTGGCGGCAGTCCGCGAGCGGGCGGCCATCGCCGACGTGGTGGCCGAGCAGGTCACCCTGCGCAACGCCGGGGGCGGGTCCCTGAAGGGGCTGTGCCCGTTCCACGAGGAGAAGTCCCCGTCGTTCCACGTCACCCCGGCGCGCGGCATGTTCCACTGCTTCGGCTGCGGCGAGGGCGGGGACGTCATCTCCTTCGTGATGAAGGCCGACCACCTGCCCTTCGCCGAGGCGGTGGAGCGCCTGGCGGCCCGGGCCGGGGTGAGGCTGCGCTACGAGGAGGGCGGCGCGGCCCCCGGCCGCCAGCAGGGGCAGCGGACCCGACTGGTCGACGCCCACCGGGCGGCCGCCGAGTTCTACGCCGAGCAGCTGGCGCAGGCCGAGGCGGCCCCCGCCCGGCGGTTCCTCGCCGAGCGCGGCTTCGACGCGGCCGCCGCGGCCCGCTTCGGGCTCGGCTACGCCCCCCGCGGCTGGGACGCGCTGGTCCGCCACCTGCGCGGCCGCGGGTTCACCGACCGGGAGCTGGTGGCCGGCGGGCTGGCCCGGGAGGGCCCCCGGGGCCTGGCCGACCGCTTCGTGGGGCGGCTGCTCTGGCCGGTGCGGGAGCTCTCCGGGGAGGTCGTCGGGTTCGGGGCGCGCCGGCTGTACGACGACGACCGGGTCGAGGCGAAGTACCTGAACACCCCGGAGACCCCGCTGTACAAGAAGAGCCAGCTGCTCTACGGGCTGGACCTGGCCCGCCGGGAGGTGGCCCGCACCCACCAGGTGGTCGTCGTCGAGGGCTACACCGACGTGATGGCCTGCCACCTGGCCGGGGTGGGCACGGCGGTGGCGACCTGCGGGACCGCCTTCGGGGCCGAGCACATCCGGGTCCTGCGCCGGCTGCTCGCCGACCAGCACGACGTCCGGGGGGAGGTGGTGTTCACCTTCGACGGGGACGCCGCCGGGCAGCGGGCCGCGCTGCGCGCCTTCGACGACGACCAGAAGTTCGTGGCCCAGACGTTCGTCGCCGTCGAGCCGGAGGGGCGGGACCCCTGCGAGCTGCGCCAGCAGCAGGGGGACGAGGCCGTCCGGGCGCTGGTGGCCGCCCGGGTGCCGTTGTTCGAGTTCGCCGTCCGCAGCGTGCTGCAGCGCTACGACCTGGACACCACCGAGGGCCGGCTGGCCGCCCTGGACGCCGCCGCACCCATCGTGGCCCGGATCCGCGACCACGGCCTGCGGCAGCGCTACGCGGTGAACCTGGACCGGTGGCTGGGGCTGCTCGACGAGCAGTTCGTGCTGCGGCGGGTCGCCGAGCAGGCCCGGGGCGCGGCTCCCGGGGCCCGTCGTACGCCGGGCCCCGCCCCCGCCGCGGGCGCCGCCAGCCTGGACCGGGCGGGGCGGGCCGAGCGGCTGGCGCTGCAGGTGGCCCTGCAGCATCCCGACGCGGTGGGGGCCGAGTTCGACGCGCTGGACGGCTCCGCGTTCACCGTGCCGGTGCACCGGGTCGTCGCCGCGGCGATCCGTGCGGCCGGGGGCGTGGCGGGGGCGGCGGGACGGGGTCGGGCCTGGCTGGACGCCGTCCTGGCCGGCTGCCCCGACCAGGAGGTGCGGGCCCTGGTCACCGAGCTGGTCGTGGCGCCGCGGGCGGGGCGGGACGACGACGCCGCGGTCGGGCGCTACGCCCGGGACCTGGTGGTCGGGCTGAAGGAGCTGGCCGCCGACCGGCGTACCGCCGAGCTGAAGTCCCGGCTGTCCCGGCTGGACCCGGTCGCCGCGGCCGCCGAGTACGCGGCGGTCTTCGCCGAGCTCGTCGCGCTGGAGCAGCAGCGGCGCGCCCTGCGGGAGCCGTCTGCGACCCGATGAGCGGCCGCTGATGCGCGCCCAGCCGGCCTGATGCGCGGCGAGCGGGCCGACCAGGCCACCGTGCGGCGCAGCAACCTGTCCCTGGTGCTGCGCCGGCTGCGCGACGGCGGCCCCCGCTCCCGGGCCGGGCTGTCGGCGGCGACCGGGCTGAACAAGGCCACCGTGTCCAGCCTGGTGGCCGAGCTGGTCGCCCGCGGCCTGGTCCGGGACGGCGCGGTGCTGCGGCATGGCGGTGCCGGCCGGCCCGGCTTGGCCGTGGAGGTCGACCCGGCCGGGGCGTGCGGCGTCGGGCTGGAGGTCAACGTGGACTATCTGGCCGCGGTGGCCCTGGACCTGCACGGGCAGCCGCTGGTGGAGCAGCGGGTGCCGCTGGACGTGGCGGCCACCCCGGTGGCCGGGGCGCTGGACGCCCTCGCCGCCCTGGCCCGGGACACGCTGCGGGCCGCCACCCGGCGGACCCGGCACGTCGCCGGGCTCACCGTGGCCGTGCCCGGCCTGGCCGACGTGGACGCCGGGGTGCTCGCCGTCGGACCCAACCTGGGCTGGCGGGACGTGCCGGTCGCGGCCGAGCTGGCCGCGCGGCTGCCGGACCTGCCCTGGCCGGTGCGGGTCGACAACGACGCGAACCTCTCCGCGCTGGCCGAGCACGCCCTCGGCGCGGAGGCGGGCATCGCCGACCTGGTGTACCTGACCGGGGAGGTCGGCGTCGGCGGGGGCGTCATCGCCGGCGGCCGGCTGCTGCGCGGGTCGGAGGGGTTCAGCGGCGAGGTCGGGCACCTGCCCCTGGACCCGGAGGGGCGGACCTGCGCCTGTGGCCGGCGCGGCTGCTGGGAGACCCGGGTCGGCCTCGGGGCGCTGCTGCGTGCCGCGGCGGCCGACGACGACCCGGTGGCCGACCCGTCGCTGGATCTGGAGCGCCGGCTGGCCGAGCTGGAGCGGCGCGCCCTCGCCGGGGACCGGCGTACCGTCGCCGCGCTCGCCGAGGTGGGCCGGCACCTGGGGGCCGGGGCCGCGGTGCTGGTGAGCCTGCTCAACCCGCGCGTGCTCGTGCTCGGCGGGTACTTCGCCCGCCTGGGTCCCTGGCTGCTGGACGAGGCCCGGGCCGAGCTGTCCCGGCGGCTCTACGCCCCCGACGTCACCCACTGCCGGATCGCCTTGTCCACCTTGGGCTTCACCGCGGCCGTGCGTGGGGGGGCGCTGGTGGCGGTGGAGTCCGTCGTCGCCGACCCGACCCGGGTGCCGGTGAGCAGCTCGACCACGGCCGCCTCCACCGCCCCCTGAGTGGCCAGGGTCCCCGGCGGTACGCCGGCGCCGAGCCGTTCCAGCGCGGGAGCCACGGTGACCCCGTCGTGGTAGAGGTCGACCACCCGGGGGTCGACGTACGACGACCGGCAGACCGCGGGGGTGTTGCCCAGGTAGCCGGCGACCTCGCGGAACGCCCGGGCGACGGCGCGCCGCCGCGCGCTTGCGCTGTGGCCGGTGTGCCGGCTCACGGCGAGGGCGACGGCCATCAGCACCGTGGCGTGCCAGGTGCGGAAGTCCTTGGCCGTCATGGGTATCCCGGCGACGTCCCGGAGGAACGCGTTGACGTCGTCGCTGCCGACGTCGTGCCAGCCCTGGCGGTCCCGCCAGGCGAGCAGCTCGGGGCTGCCGCCGCGGCGCCGGCGCAGCGCCGCCACCACCTCGCGGACGTCCGGGTCGACCACCTGCCGCAGCTGCTCCTTGCCGCCCTTGGCCGGGTAGTCGAAGACGACGGCGGGCCCGGCCACGCGCACGTGCTCCTTGCGGATCGTGGCCAGCCCGTAGGTGCCGTTCTCCTCGGCGTACTCGTCGCTGCCCACCCGGAAGAAGCCCAGGTCGAGCAGCCGCACCGCGGCGGCGAGCACCCGCTCCCGGCCGAGGCCGGGTCGGCGGAGGTGCTCGGCGACCGTCGCCCGGACCTTGGGGAGGGCCCGGGCCACCTCCAGCACGTGCTCGTGCTTGGCCGCGTCCCGGGCCTGCCGCCACCGGTCGTGGTAGCGGTACTGCCGGCGGCCGGCCGCGTCCGTGCCGGTCGCCTGGATGTGCCCGTTGGCCCAGGGGCAGATCCACACGTCCTGCCAGGCCGGGGGGATGACCAGGGCGGCGATGCGGGCCAGCACGTCTGGCTCGGTCACCGGACGGCCGTCGCCCCAGTGGTAGGAGAACCCGCGGCCGCGCCGCCGCCGGTGGATGCCCGGCCCGCGGCAGTCGCTACGCCGCAGCCGCGGCACGGCGGCCCGGCGGCGGCCGGTGCGACGGGCGGCTCACTCCGGATCGACCCGGAGCGCCTGCTCCTCCGGCTGCCCGGAGGCCTCGCCGGTCCGGCGGGCGACCTCGTCCTTCTCCTCGTCGGTGTGGGCCCCCTCGTCGGGGGCGACGAGCACCTCCCCGTCCCCCTCCCGGTCCCCCACGCCGACGTCCCCGGCGCCGACGTCAGGCTCCTCCCGGGCCAGGCGGCGGTCCAGGCGCTCCCCCTCCAGTTGCTCGTCGATCGTCGTGCCGTGCTCGAAGACGGCCTGCGGCTCGTCACCGGGCAGCGCCGGCTCCTGCGGGTCGAGGACCTGGCCCCGCTCGGGGCTGGCGTCGTCGGCGTAGTCCGGGATGCCCTCCCGCTCCGGTTCGGACATGCGGGACATGCGCTCAGCCCGCCGGCCCGTCGTACCCGGTGGCCTCCCGGCCGCGCCCCGGGGAGACCCGTTCGGTCACCTTCCCGCCCATCTCGCCCGCCTTGTGCCGGGCCGCTTCGGCGGCCTCGCCGGCTCG
>JBMOMH010000206.1:0-6187 GCA_049323135.1 Actinomycetota bacterium | reverse complement strand
AACCCGAGGCTCACCGCGGCACCGGCGGCCAGGCCCCGGCCCAGCCGGGCGACCAGCGGAACGTCCCGGCCACCGGCGCCTCCGAGCTGGTAGCCGAGGAACGCCGGCAGCAGGCCGAAGCCGCAGGGGTTGAGCGGGGAGACCAGTCCGGCGCCGAAGGCGAACGCGAGCGCGAGGGTCACCGCTGCGCTCCCGCCGACACCAGGGCGGCCTGGATCGCCGCCACGCTGACCGGACCGCGGTAGGTGATCCGACCCGCGGCGTCGGCGACGACGACGCCACCGCCCAAGGAGAAGGCGTCGAAGCGCCGGGTGAGGCTGCTCTGCGGATCCAACGCGAGAGCAAAGTCGGGGTTGCCGGCCTGGCTCATGAAGGCCTGCAGGGTGGCCGCGTCGGCGGTGGGATCGGTGGCCACGGCCAGGGCGGCCACGTTGCTGAAGCGGGCCCGCAGGGCGCCCAGCGCCCGGGTGGCGTCGATGCAGGACGGGCACAGGTTGACGAAGGTCAGGATCGTCGGCTTGCCAGCAGGCAACTGGAACGTGCCGCCGGCCAGGGTGGCGACCTCGAACGCCGGCGCCGGTGCGCCGACCCGCAGGTCGGGGCGCCCGGCGACCGGACCGGCGGTCAGCGTCCCCCCGCTGGGGGCAGCGGCCCCGACGACGGTCGTCGTACCCGGGCGGTCCAGGCCGCGAACCGCGACGAGCGCGAGCAGCGCGACGAGCACCGCGACCGCCCCGATCACCAGCCGTCCCCTGCTTGTGGTGCGGTTGCTTCGGATGCGGTCCGGGGTCACAGGGCGGCTCCGATCTCGTGGCCTACTCTCAGGGCCCGGCACGGCCGAGCGGGGCGGTCAGGTGTCGATGCGGGTGCAGGCGGCCAGGGCCGCGGCGTTGTCCGCGGCCAGGGCGCGGGCCCGGGTGACCAGCTCGGCCACCCGGGGGTCGGTGACCCGGTACCGGGTGAACCGGCCGTCCCGGCGGGCGGTGACGTAGCCGCAGTCGGCCAGGCAGGCCAGGTGCGCGGAGACCCGCGACTGCGCCAGCCCGACGTGCTCGACGCACTCGGTGACGGTCCGCTCCCCGGCCAGGCAGAACTCCAGCAGGCGCAGCCGGGTCGGGTCGCCCAGGGCGCGGAAGAACCTCGCGATCACCCGCCGGCCGGCCAGCTCGACCGGCAGCAGCGCGCCGGGGGCGGATACGGCCATCTCGACACTCCTCGGGGGTCGGGTGCAGGATGGCAGCGTAGCATCCGTCTAGACGGATGCTACCTCCCCCCGACAAGGAGAACGCTCATGCACACCTACGACCTGGCCGTCATCGGCTCCGGTGGCGCGGGATTCGCCGCCGCCATCCGCGCCACCAGCCTGGGCCTGCGGGTGGTCATGGTGGAGCGGGGCACCGTCGGCGGGACCTGCGTGAACACCGGGTGCGTGCCGTCCAAGGCGCTGCTCGCCGCGGCCGAGGCCCGCCACGCGGCCCTCGCGCAGCGGTTCCCCGGCATCGCCACGTCGGCCGACGACGTCGACATGGCGGCCCTGGTGGCCGGCAAGGACGGGCTGGTGACGGACCTGCGGGCGGAGAAGTACCTCGACCTGATCGCCGAGTACGGCTGGGAGCTGCGCACCGGGTCGGCCACGTTCACCGGCACCGCCGAGGAGCCGGTGCTGCAGGTCACCACGCCGGAGGGCACCGTCGAGCGGCTCGACGCCGAGCACTACCTGGTGGCGACCGGCTCCACCCCGTGGGCGCCGCCCATTAACGGCCTGGACGAGGTCGGCTACCTCACCTCCACCACGGCCATGGAGCTGGCCCGGGTACCCGACAGCCTGCTGGTCGTCGGCGGGAACTTCATCGGCCTGGAGCAGGGCCAGCTGTTCGCCCGGCTGGGCAGCACGGTGACTGTGCTGGAGGCGCTGGACCGCCTCGCCCCCACCGAGGAGCCGGAGGCGTCCGCGGCGATCGCCGGGGTCTTCGCCGACGAGGGCATCGCCGTGGTGACCGGCGCCCAGGTGACCGCCGTACGCCGGGACCCGGCGACCGGGGAGGTGTCCGCGACCGCGGTGGTGAACGGCCGTTCACAGGAGTTCCGGGCCGGTGAGATCCTGGTGGCCACCGGGCGCCGGCCGGTCACCGAGGGGCTGAACCTGGACGAGGTCGGGGTCAAGCGCGGGGACCGGGGCGAGGTCGTCGTGGAGCCGACGCTGCGCAGCAGCAACCCGCGGATCTGGGCGGCGGGGGACGTCACCGGCCACCCGCAGTTCGTGTACGTCGCCGGCGCGCACGGCGCCCTCGTCGTGGACAACGCCTTCAGCGGAGCGGACCGGCCGGTGGACTACCACCACCTGCCCCGGGTGACGTTCACCACGCCTAACCTGGCGGCCGTCGGACTCACCGACGAGCAGGCGAACGCGGCCGGCATCCGCTGCGAGTGCCGGGTGCTGCCGCTGGACTACGTGCCCCGGGCGCTGATCAACCGGGACACCCGCGGCCTGGTCAAGATCGTGGCCGACGCGGACACGGGGCGGATCGTGGGGGTGTCCGCGGTGGCGCAGGGCGCCGGCGAGCTGGCCGCCGCGGCCACCTACGTGCTGGCGGCGGGCATGACCGTCGAGCAGCTGGCCAACCTGTGGTGCCCCTACCTGACCATGACCGAGGGCCTCAAGATCGCCGCCCAGTCGTTCACCACCGACGTGTCCAAGCTGTCCTGCTGCGCGTCCTGACGCTCACGCCCAAGCCTGGGTGTGGAGATCTTGGGACCCGCTGGCATCCGCCGTCTGCTTGGCAGGCAGCCATGCGCCGGTATGAATCTCATGTATGTGATTTGTAGGCTGCAGGGATAGGCTATAAATCGGATCAAGGGATTCATAGTCCTGCGGACGGGAGGGTGGGCGCCCTGGACGTCGACGCCTTCAAGGACAACCCTGCGGGCCGACTCGTTCCCATCAGGGGGCACGACGCCTACCTGGGCCGGGACTACGATCATTTCGCGTTCGTCCCGAACCCGCTCCCCGATATGGTTCCCCTCAGCGAGCGCACGTACAAGGCGATCAGCGAGGCCGAGCGGGCCATCGGCCGCCTTGACGCCGGTGCTGTTCGCCTGCCGAACCCTGCGCTGCTGGTGCGGCCGGCTCTGCGTCGAGAGGCGGTGAGCACCTCGGCGCTGGAGGGGACGTACGCCCCCCTGAGCGAGGTGCTCGAGGCCGACTACGTCGATGAGCGAAAGCGCAGCACCGAAGTCCGGGAGATCCTGAACTACGTCCGCGCCGCGGAACGTGGTCTTCAGCTTGTCAAGATCAAGCCGGTGTGCCTCACCCTAGTCTCCGAGCTGCAGGGAATCCTCGTCAGGGACACCCGTGGAGACGCGTTCGACGCCGGACGCCTGCGCGAGCGACAGGTGTACCTCGGTGAGAGAGCACTCGGCATCGAGCGATCTCGTTTCGTTCCGCCGCCCGAGGGAGACCTTCTCCGCGACGGGGTGTACCGGTGGGAGAGCTGGATCAACAGGGAGGACGACATCCCCTTGCTGGCCAAGGTCGCGATCGGTCACTACCAGTTCGAGGCGCTGCATCCGTACAGCGACGGCAACGGGCGGTTGGGCCGCCTCATCGTGACGCTGCAGTTGGTCGTGGCGGGCGCGTTGAAGTACCCGATCCTGAACCTGTCGCCGTGGCTTGAACCCCGCAAGGACGAGTACAAGGACAAGCTGCGGCGCGTGAGCCAGTGCGGGGAGTTCGACGACTGGATCCAGTTCTTCTGCGAGGCGGTGCGAGCGCAAGCGGACGACGGCGTTCGTCGCATTGATGACCTGCTGGGGGTTCGTGAGGAGATCCTCGCCACGTTGCGAGCAGACGGGGCGCAGGGCGTCGTCCTGGGCATCGTCGACGACCTGATCGGCTATCCGGTGATCACACCCTCGAAAGCAGCGCGAATGCACAACGTCACGTACCCTCCGGCGAACAAGGCCATCCAGCGGATGGCGCGACTCGGCATCCTGCGCGAGATCACGGGTCGGACCTACGGACGCGTGTATGCCTGCGAGCGGATCCTGCGGATCGTCGAGCGCCCGTAGGCGGCACTCCTCGACCATCTTGTGCGCCGCAGCCCCTCCGTGCCGGTCGGGTGCCATGCGTCGGCGTGTCTCCGCAGGGCCCGCGCCACCCCCGCGTTTGGCGGCGTTTGGCCCGCCGCGGGGCGGTAAGGGGAACCGCATGCGCCTACCGCAACCGGTCACCGACCTGGCCGTGGCCTCCGCCGCCAGCTACCTGGCCACCAAGGCGATGGAACCGGTCAGCAGCAGGCTGTACGAACGGGAGTCGGCCGCGGACCGGGCCCGGGAGGACGCCGCCCGGCCCGGGCCGCCGTACCGGATCGCCGCGGAGAAGGTCGCCGGCCTGCTCGGGCTGACCCTCTCCGAGCCGGCCACGGAGCGTGCCGCCCTGGGCTTCCACTACGGCCTGGCCGCCTCCTGGGCGCCGCTGTACCCGCTGCTGCGCCGCCGCGCCCACCTCGGCCCGCTCGGCGCCGGCCTGGCCACCGGCGCCTCCATGTCGCTGCTCGTCGACGAGGGGCTGACCCCCTTGCTGGGGTTCTCCGCACCCAACCGGGCCTACCCGCTGGCCACCCACGTCCGCGGGTTCCTCGCCCACCTGGTGTTCGGGCTCACCCTGGCCGGGGCCACCGAGACCGGGTGGGCGCTGCTCCGCCAACGCCCCTGAGGAAGCCCGGGCCGGACAGTCACCGGGACTGTAGGGCGCGCCGCAGTCGCTTCTCCGACAGCCGGCCGTAGGAGAAGGCCTCGCCGTCCAGGAGCACGCCGGGGGCGAAGAGCACGGCGTGCCGGAGGGCCAGCGCCTGCCCCTCCGGCGAGTCCAGCGCCACCTCCTCGACCCGCAGAAGATGGTCGGTGGACACCCGAGCGAGCACCTGCTTGGCCTGCTCGCACAGGTCACACGCCGGCCGGGTGAGCAGCGTCACCCGGGTCACGAGGGGGTCCCGGCCCGGATGTCGGCCAGCAGCCGCGGCACCGGGACGTACATGGTGTAGTTGGGGGCGCCGCCGTAGTCGGCGCGCCACCGAATGCTCCCGTCCGGGGCCACCAGCAGGAAGCTGTGGCCGTTTCGGCCCTCCCCCATCATCCCGTACTTGTTGGTCGTATAGGCCCGGGAGACGGCCAAGTCCGTGTCGACCAGGTTCACCGTGGACAGGCGCTCGTCACGCACCTTCTGGGCGATGAGGTTCACCGGCCCGTTCGTGATCGCCAGGACCGCGTCCACACCGGCGGACTTCAGCTCGCCGGACGCCTTCTCCAGGTCACGCATCTGGTCCCAGCAGGGCTGGCAGCCGAGTCCTTCGTGGAAGTACAGCAGGACCGTCTTGCCGCGGTAGTCGGCCAGGCTGACCGACCCGCCGCCGGTGGAGGGCAGCGTGAACGACGGCGCGACGGCGCCCGGCCCAGGGGTGCCCACCTGGTAGTCCGAGCGGGGGGTGGTGCCGGCCGCCGTGGTCTGGTTGGCCGACTGGTAGATGAGGAACAGCCCACCCAGGCCGAGCAGGACGAGCAGCACGGCGGCCAGGGCCCAGGGGCTGCGGACCCCTCGCAAGCGCGGCCGAGGCGCAGGGGGGACCCGGCGCCCCCTACTGGAAGACGGCGGCCCCGCCGGGAGTTGGCGCCCAGACGGAACGGTCGCGCGTCGGCCCATCATGCCCCTCCGACCTGGGTCGTCTCGGCCTTCTCCTCGCCGGGTACGACGGGCGCGCTGCCGGCCCGGTGCCGCTGGCGGACGGCGACGGCGACAAGGGTCGCCAGTGCCCCGAAGACCAGCAGGGTCCCCAACCCCCCCGGCAGCCAGGCGAGTCGGTTCAGCAGGGTTCGCGCGGTATGGTCGAGCCATCCGGTGACCTGCAGCTGCCACCCGGACCCCATCGCCGGGCCCCTGGCCGCCAGCCCGATCGTGATCACACCCATGACGACGAGCAGGCCCGCCGACAGCGCGGAGCCGAGTGGCAGCGTCCGCCGGACAGGACCCACCCCGATCCGCACCGAGCGGGCCAGCAGCCGGCCCGCCCCCCAGTCCCGGCGGTCCCACAACAGGGCCAGGGCACTGAGTGGGGCGACCATGCCGAAGACGTAGGCCACGCCGACCGCGAGCGCTACGGGAAACGACGCGGCCGCCCCGGACAGGGCGATG
>JBMOMH010000205.1:0-6202 GCA_049323135.1 Actinomycetota bacterium | reverse complement strand
GGGGGCGCCCGGGCCCGCCCCCCGGCCGGCCCGGTCCCGGGCCGCGGCGACCAGCTCGGCGGTTCGCCGGGCCGTGCCGCTGGGCGCGTCCACCTTGTCCGGGTGGTGCAGCTCCACGATCTCCACCGACTCGTAGAACGGGGCGGCCTGGGCGGCGAAACGCATCATCAGCACCGCGCCGACGCTGAAGTTGGGCGCCACCACCACGCCGACGCCCGGCGCCGTGGCCAGCCACCCGCGAACCGCCGCCAGCCGGTCGGCGTCCATCCCGGTGGTGCCGACCACCGCGTGCAGCCCGTGGTCCACACAGAAGCGGACGTGGTCCATGACCACGTCCGGGTGGGTGAAGTCCACCGCCACCTCGGCGCCCGCGTCGAGCAGCCCCTCCAGGGCACCGCCCCGGTCGACGGTGGCCACCAGCTCGCAGTCCGGGGCGTCCTGCACCGCCCGGCAGACCTCCCGGCCCATCCGCCCGGCCGCCCCGAGCACCCCCACCCGGATCGGCCGGCCGGTCATGAGGCCACCGCGTCGGTGAAGTCGTGGTCGGCGAACGGCCCGATGACCGCCAGGGTCGGCGTGGCCGCGAGCACGTCCGCGGCGACGGCCCGTACGTCGTCGAGGGTCACCGCGTCCACCCGGGCCAGGATCTCATCGACGCCGAGCAGCTCGCCGTACACCAACTCGCTCTTGCCCAACCGGCTCATCCGCGAGCCGGTGTCCTCCATGCCGAGCACCAGCGAGCCGCGCAGCTGCCCCTTGCCGCGGGCCAGCTCCTCCTCGGAGATCCCACGCGCGGCGACCTCGGCGACCTGGTCCCGGCACAGGGCCAGCACCTGGTCCACCTTCTTGGGCAGGCAGCCGACGTAGACCCCGAACAGCCCGGCGTCGGCGTACTGGGCGTGGTAGCTGTACACCGAGTAGGCCAGCCCCCGCTTCTCCCGCACCTCCTGGAACAGCCGGCTGGACATGCCCCCGCCGAGCGCGTTGTTCAGCACGCCGAGGGCGAAGCGCCGCTCGTCGGTACGCCGCACCCCCGGTACGCCGAGCACCAGGTTGGCCTGCTCGGTGGACCGGGACAGCAGGCGCACGCCCGACACCGGGCGGGTCCCCCGGCCCCCGACCCGCGGCGGCTCTGGCGTGGTCCCGGCCTCACCCAGCGCCCCGGCCGCGGCGAAGGCCCGCCGCACCAGCCGCACCACCTGGGCGTGGTCCAGGTGTCCAGCGGCGGTGACGACGAGGTTGGCCGGGACGTAGCGCCGCCGGTACCAGCCGGCCAGCTGGGCCCGGGTCAGCCGCTGGATGGAGGCGACGGTGCCCAGGATCGGCCGGCCCAAGGGGGTGTCGCCGAAGAGCGCCTCGGCGAACAGGTCGTGGACGGCGTCCCCCGGGTCGTCCTCGTGCATGGCGATCTCCTCGAGCACGACGTCCCGCTCACTGGCGACGTCAGCGCTGCGCAGCAGCGAGGAGGTGACCATGTCGGTGACGACGTCGACGGCCAGCGGCAGGTCGGCGTCGAGCACCCGCGCGTAGTAGCAGGTGTACTCCTTGGCGGTAAAGGCGTTCGTCTCCCCGCCCACGGCGTCCATGGCCGCGGCGATGTCCAGGGCGCTGCGCCGGCGGGTGCCCTTGAAGAGCAGGTGCTCCAGGTAGTGGGTCGCCCCGGCCAGCGAGGGCGGCTCGTCGCGCGAGCCGACCCCCGCCCAGATGCCGAACGCGACCGACCGAACCCCAGGCACCGCCTCGGTGAGTACCCGCAGCCCACCCGGCAGCACGGTGCGCCGGACCAGGCCGTCGGGTCGGGCGAGCAGCGTCCGGGTGCTACCGGTCCGCTGCGGCCCGGCGGGTCGAGCCGCGGCCACCTACGGCTGCTCGGTGGACGCCCCGGCCCCGGCCTCCGCCGGGGTCGCGCCCCCGGACTCGGCCTCGGCGGCGGCGCCGCCGTCGGGCCCCGCCTGGTCCACCACCGGGACCAGGGACAGCTTGCCCCGCGGGTCCACCTCGGCGATCTCGACCTGCAGCTTCTGGCCCACCTTGACGACGTCCTCGACGTTCTCCACCCGCCGGCCCCCGGCGATCTTGCGGAGCTGGGAGATGTGCAGCAGCCCGTCCTTGCCGGGCAGCAGCGACACGAACGCGCCGAAGGTGGTGGTCTTCACCACCGTGCCCAGGTAGCGCTCCCCCACCTCGGGCATCTGCGGGTTGGCGATCGCGTTGACCATCGCCCGCGCCGCCTCGGCGGAGGCGCCGTCGGCGGCCCCGATGTAGATGGTGCCGTCGTCCTCGATGCTGATGTCCGCCCCGGTCTCGTCCTGGATCTGGTTGATCACCTTGCCCTTGGGCCCGATCACCTCACCGATCTTGTCGACGGGGATCTTCACGGTGATGATGCGCGGCGCGTACGGGGACAGCTCCTCCGGCCCGCTGATCGCCTCCTGCATCACGTCGAGGATGGCCAGCCGGGCCGCCCGGGCCTGCTGCAGCGCGGCGCCGAGCACCGAGGCCGGGATGCCGTCGAGCTTGGTGTCCAGCTGCAGGGCGGTGATGAACTCCCGGGTGCCGGCGACCTTGAAGTCCATGTCGCCGTACGCGTCCTCGGCGCCGAGGATGTCGGTGAGGGCCACGTAGTCGCCGCCCTCGTGGATCAGGCCCATGGCGATGCCGGCGACCGGGGCGCGCAGCGGCACCCCGGCGGACAGCAGCGACATCGTCGACGCGCACACCGACCCCATGGAGGTGGAGCCGTTGGAGCCGATGGCCTCGGACACCTGCCGGATCGCGTACGGGAACTCCTCCCGGCCGGGGAGCACGGGCAGCAGCGCCCGCTCGGCCAGCGCCCCGTGGCCGATCTCGCGCCGCTTCGGCGAGCCGACCCGACCGGTCTCCCCGGTGGAGTACGGCGGCATGTTGTAGTTGTGCATGTAGCGCTTGGACTTCTCTGGGGAGAGGGTGTCCAGCTTCTGCTCCATGCCGAGCATGTTCAGCGTGGTGACGCCGAGGATCTGCGTCTCCCCCCGCTCGAACAGGGCCGAGCCGTGCACCCGGGGGACGACCCCGACCTCCGCGGCGAGCCGGCGGATGTCGGCCACGCCGCGGCCGTCGATGCGTACGCCGTCCCGCACGATCCGCTCCCGGATCAGCCGCTTGGTCAGCCCCCGGAAGGCGCCGGCGATCTCCTTGTCCCGACCCTCGAACTGCGAGCCGACCTTCTCCACGGCCAGCGCCTTGACCCGCTCCAGCTCGGCCTCGCGCTCCTGCTTGCCGGGGATGGTGAGCACCTGGGCCAGCTCGTCCCGGACCGCGGTGGCCAGGGCCTGGTAGACGTCGTCCTGGTAGTCCAGGAACACCGGGTAGGCGGCGGTCGGCTTGGCCGCCTTGGCCGCCAGCGCGGACTGGGCCTCGCACACGGCGTGGATGAACGGCTTGGCCGCCTCCAGCCCGGCCGCGACCACGTCCTCGGTGGGCGCCTGGGCGCCCTCGGCGACCAGGGCCACCGTCTCGGTGGTGGCCTCCGCCTCCACCATCATGATCGCCACGTCGCCGCCGGCCTCCGCGGGCAGCACCCGGCCGGCGACGACCATGTCGAACACGGCCCGCTCCAGCTCGCTGTGCGACGGGAACCCGATCCAGGTGCCGTCCACCAGGGCCACCCGGACCCCGCCGATCGGCCCGGTGAAGGGCAGCCCGGCGAGCAGCGTGGACATCGACGCCGCGTTGATCGCGACCACGTCGTACAGGTGGTCCGGGTCCAGGGACAGCACGGTGGCCACCACCTGGATCTCGTTGCGCAGCCCCTTGCCGAAGGACGGCCGCAGCGGCCGGTCGATGAGCCGGCAAGTGAGGATGGCGTCCTCGGACGGCCGCCCCTCCCGTCGGAAGAACGAGCCGGGGATCCGGCCGGCGGCGTACATCCGCTCCTCGACGTCGACGGTGAGCGGGAAGAAGTCCAGCTGGTCCTTGGGCTGGCGCGACGCGGTCGTCGCCGAAAGGACCATCGTGTCGCCCAGGTAGGCGACGGCGGAGCCGGAGGCCTGTCGGGCCAGCCGGCCGGTCTCGAAGCGGATGGTGCGGGATCCGAAGCGGCCGTTGTCGATGACGGCCTCGGAGTAGTGGGTCTGCTGACCCTCCACGGTCCCTCCAGGGGTGCTCGTGGAGCGGTCGCGGCGACGGGGTCGAGGGGCCGGTCTTCGATCGAGGCCCACGGGTCGAGACCCGGGGGTCACTACCGAGGACCGGCGGCCGCGGCTCCGGTCGGCGCGGCACCGCTCCGGGCGGTGAACCCGGTGGGGCGCGGGTCGCCCCACCGGGAAGGAGCGGCCCCCCGGACGGGGAACCGCTCCCTGGTGGTCACCGGCGCAGGCCGAGCCGCTCGATGAGCGACCGGTAGCGTCCGATGTCGGTCTTGGCGAGGTACTGCAGCAGGCGCCGGCGACGGCCGACGAGCAGCAGCAGGCCGCGACGGCTGTGATGGTCATGCCGGTGGGTCTTCAGGTGCTCGGTCAGCTCGCTGATGCGCCGGCTGAGCATGGCCACCTGCACCTCGGGGGAGCCGGTGTCGCCCTCACGGGTGGCGTACTCGGACATGATCTGCTGCTTGCTCGCGGTGTCGAGCGACAACACGTGCTCCCTTCCTGGGTTCGCTGCGCGGCGCGCCGGGGCTGGTCCACCCGGGCTCTGTCCGACCGCGGCCGGTACACGGCATCCGGGTCAGCCTAGCGCGAACCGCCCCCCGGACCCGAATCGGCGCCGCTCACCGGCGCCAACTGGGCCACCGGGCGGGCCCCCTCCAGTGCCCAGCAGCAGCCCAAGCAAGGCCTCCGACGACCAGCAGCCCCAGGGCCACGAACGCGGTAGCCTGACTTTCCGGAGGAGCCGTCACCCACGCCCACAGGGGACCACCCTCGACCTGGTGACCGAGTATCGCGCCTCCGAACCCGGCGAGCAGCGGGGCGATCCAGGCCACCTCCGGCATCACGGCGCCCACGAGCAGCGCCAGGCCCAGATAGCCGAGGGAGTCCCTGACGGCGACGCCGGGACCTCTACCTACTAGCAGGGTCAGGGCAGCGCCGTACGCCGTCACGACGGCAACCGTCAGCAGCACCAGCAGCCCGGCATGCATCAAGCGCACCGGTCGGACCAAGGTCTGGGTCAGTTCCCCCATGCGGTCTCTGAGCACCAGCGAGACCACCGCCACTAGGGTGGCCGTGACGATCGCGTCCAGGGCCAGAGCGCCCCGGTCGAGCGCGTCTGGCGAGCGGGAGAGCAGGACCGCAGCGACGACGGAGCCGGCGGCGACCACCGCCACGACACCGATCACCTGGGTGACCTGCCCGGCCCGGCAGACCAGCCGGAAGAGGGGGGTCACGCCGCCGGCTGCACATCCGCCGAGCAGGCGCGCAGCTTGGCAAGGTTGGTCCTCAGCCACTCACCGCGCCGCTCCGGCGACCACGAGGCCAGCGCCGTGGCGTCGGCACCGCCGTACGGAGACCAGCCGGTGGGAAGCCCACCTTGCGCCAGCAGCCAGGCAGCGAGCTGTCCCCGGGCCTGGTCCGCAGGAACCTGCCGGCCCCTGGACATACCCCCCGCCGAGCACTGGTCACCCACCAGGGACGTGACCGCGAGCACCACAAGGAAGTCCACGTCTATCCGGTTGTCGAGGCGGGCCACCGGAAACGGGACCACGTCGGCGGTCCCGACCCCGACCGTAGGCGTCTGAACGAACTGCCGCGGAGCTCCCGGCACCCCCGCCAAGGGAGCGGAAACCTCCCGCAGCCGAGCCCCCAGGTCCGGCAGGAGAGCCTGGAAGGCAGGGTGGACACACACCTGCGGGACGCCCTGGTCACAGAACAGGGGCATGGGCCGAGACCGCCGGGAATCTCCTCCCCCGTACGCCTCCGCGACCCCTAGAAGCGAGCCAACGAGCAGCGCGGCCGCGAGGACGACGCCCGTCCCCTGCCATATCCGGCGACGCACACCACCGAGGCTCACCACAACCCCGGACCAGAAGATCACCGCCAGGTACCACAAACCCTGCGCCCGAGACTGCCCCGGGTCATATCCCCAGATCAGCGGCGCCGCCTGTCGCCTGCCATGAGCATGGGACCGCGGTAGGCGGTTTTTCGCCAGTCTCATGGGACCACCTGTTCTGCCAGTCGTGGGACCACGCGGCGCGTCTGTCGGGGGTGCTCGGGATGCGCTCGTTGAC
>JBMOMH010000204.1:0-6204 GCA_049323135.1 Actinomycetota bacterium | reverse complement strand
GCGGCCGCGGCGCTCGCCGTACCGCTGTTCCTCGGCGGTGGTGCGGGGCCGCTGCTGCCGCAGGGCTGGTGGGTGCTGCTCAAGACCCTCGCCGTGCTCGGGGTGCTCGTGGCCGCCAAGTGGCGGCTGCCACTGGTGCGGCCGGACCGCTTCGAGGAGTTTGGGTGGATGGTGCTGCTGCCGTTGGCCCTCGTGCAGTCCTTGTTCGTCGCCATCGTCGTGCTGGTCCGCGGCTGAGTCCGCATGCTGCTGGAAGGGGGAGTGTGGTGCTGACCGCCCTCGGCTTCTGGGTGCTGGCAGTGCTCGCCGTTGTCTCAGGGGCGCTGGTCTTCCGTGTGGACTCGATGGCTCGGGCCACCTTCCTGCTGCTCACCTCGTTCCTGGCCGTCGGGGGCGTCCTGCTGATGCTCGCCGCGGACTTCCTCGGTGTCATCCTCGTGCTGATGCTCATCGGCGAGATGGTCATCATGGCCGTGTTCATGGTCATGTACATGATGAACCCGGCCGGGCTGATGCCGATGTCGATGGTGCACAACCGGGTCGGCTCGCTGGTCATCAGTGGCGCGACGTTCCTGCTGCTCGCGGCCGGGGCGGTGCTCACCCCGTGGCCGCCACGGAGGGGCGAGCCGCCAGCCGACGCGACCATCCAGGTCGGCCTCGGGCTGTTCGGGCCGAAGATGCTGGCGATGATTGCGCTCGCCGCGGCGCTGTTCGCCACCATGGTCGGCGGGATCGTCCTGGCCACCGCACGCGGCCGCTACGACCGCTACGGCGACGGGCTGGACGCGCCGCGTGCCGCTGATCCAACGCCCGGAGCGGTGGGCCGGTGACCCTGCAGCTGCTCCTGGTGGTGGCCGCCGCCCTGTTCAGCGTCGGCCTGTACGGCGCCCTGTCCCAGCAGTCCATCGTCATGCTGATGATGGGTCTGGAGCTCATGCTCAACGGGGTGCTGCTGGCCGGGGCCACCTTCTGGTCCTACCTTTCCCCGGGCCGCCCCGACGGCCAAGTCCTCGTCGTCGTCGTCTTCGTCGCGATGGCGGTCGAGATGGCCATGGGGTTCGCGGTCACGACGGCCATCTTCCGCGGCCGTGACATCGACATGACCGACATGGCCACGGACCTACACGGATGACCGCGCTGCTGTGGATGTTGCCCGCGCTCCCCCTGGTCACGGGCGCGGCGCTGGCGACGGCGGGCCGGCGCGGGAGGTCGGCGGCGCCAGGGGTGGCGGTCACGGTCTCCACGCTGGTGGTCGCCCTGGCCATCGCCGTCACCGTGGGCCGCCCACTGGTGCGCGCGCCGCTGTTCGACGGGCTGGCCGCGGGGCTCGCGGTGGACGGGCTGTCGGCCGTCCTGGTGGTGACCGTGTCCACCGTCGCGCTCACGGTCGTCGTCTACGCCGCGGCCGAGATGCGCACCGAGGCCGGGGCGGCACGCTTCTTCGGCCTGCTGCTCGTCTTCGTCGGCGCCATGCTGGTCACCGTCACCGCAACCACGTTGCCGACGCTGCTGATGGCGTGGGAGGTGATGGGCGCGACGTCGTACGGGCTGATCGCCCACTGGTGGCCCCAGTCCCCACGGGTGTCCGCGGCCAACACCGCCTTCCTCACCACCCGCACCGCCGACCTCGGGCTGTACGTGGCGGCCGGGGCCGCCCTGGCCGGCGGTCGGGGGCGAGGCGGCGACCCGCTGTCGCTGGCGTTCCTCGCCGGGCTGCCGTCGCCGTGGCTGCACGTGGCCGCCGCCGGCATCCTCATCTCGGCGTTGGGCAAGTCCGCGCAGCTGCCGTTCAGCTTCTGGCTGTCCCGGGCGATGGCCGGTCCCAGCCCGGTGTCGGCGCTGCTGCACTCGGCCACCATGGTGGCCGCTGGCGCCTACCTGCTGCTGCGCATGGAGCCGCTGCTCGCGCAGGCCGGCTGGGCCGCCGACGCCGCCGCCTGGGTCGGGGCCCTGACCGCGCTGCTGCTCGGCGCCGTCGCCCTCGGCCAGCGGGACCTCAAACAGCTGCTGGCCGCCTCCACCTGCTCGCAGGTCGGCTTCATGGTGCTCGCCGCCGGCGCTGGCGGGGTCACCGAGGGCACCGGGCAGCTGGTCGCCCACGCGGCCGTGAAGAGCCTGCTGTTCCTCGCTGCCGGCGCCTGGCTGGCCGCGCTGGGCACCAAGGACCTGGCGGCGCTGCGCGGCGCAGCCCGGCGCTTCCCGCTCGTGGGGGTCATGTTCGCCGTGGGTTCGGTGTCGCTGGCGGGCCTGCCGCCCCTGGCGCTGTGGCTCACCAAGGATGCGATCCTCGGCGTGGCGGGGGAGCGCTCGGTCTGGCTGTACGCCGTGGGGCTCGCGGCGAGCGCGGTCAGCGCGGCGTACGCCGTGCTGGCCCTCGGCGCCGTGCTGGGCCGCCCGCCGGCGGACCCGGCCCCCGGCTGGGACGCCGAGCAGCCGGGCAGCCGACACGTGTCGGTCCTCCAGGTCGTGCCCCTGGTCCCCCTGGCCGCTGGCGCCGCCGGGCTGGGCGCACTGCTCCTGCCGGCGGCGCTGCCGCGCTGGGTCGGCGAGGGGGAGGCGGTGGGCCCGAGCCTTGCCGAGCTGCTCTTCTCGGCAGCGCTCGCCGCGACGGTGGCCGTGGTGGCCGTGGCGTGGCAGCGGGCGGCCGGTGCCGCACCGGCCGCCCGGGTGGTGCCGCTGGCGCGGTGGCTCTATCTGGAGCAGGCAGCCACCGTGCTCGTGGTCCGTCCCACCCTCGCCCTGGCCAGGGCGGCGGCGGTCATGGACGACCGCGGCGTGGACGGGTTGGTCCGTGGCGTGGTCCGGCTGACCCGGGCGGCCGCGGAGGGCGCGGGCCGCCGCGGCGAAGGCGTCGTCGACGGTGCCGTCGAAGGGGTGGCGCGCGGGGCCCGAGCGGTCGGCCGGCTGGCCCGCCGCCCGCAGACCGGGCAGCTGCACCAGTACTACGCCCAGGCGTTCACCGCCTTCGGCGTGCTTGTCGTCGTGCTCCTGCTGCTGGCGAGGTGAGCGTGCTCAACGTCGTGGTCTTCCTACCGCTGGCCTCCGCCGCGGTCCTGCTGTCCCCAGCCGTCGGCGAGCGGCTGGCCCGCTGGCTCTTCGTCGCGGTCACCGCTGTCGACTTCCTGCTGGTCGTTGGGCTCTGGCTCGCCTACGACCCGCAGGCGGGGCTGGCGTACGAGACGAAGGTCAGCTGGATCCCCACCATCGGCGTCGGCTACCACGTCGGCGTCGACGGGCTGTCCCTGCCGCTCGTCGCGCTCACCGCAGGCCTGTTCCTTGCCTGCGCCGTGTACTCGCTGCGGCAGACCGTACGCGTGCGAGCCTTCGTCGCCCTGTTCCTGTTCCTGCAGACCGTGGCCCTGGGCCTGTTCACCGCCTTGGACCTCATCCTCTTCTTCGTCTACTTCGACCTGTCCATCGTGGGAATGTACTTCGTCATCGCCGGGTGGGGTCACGGCAACGCCGCCCGCTCCGCGCTGAAGTTCTTCCTCTACACCTTCATCGGTTCCCTGGCCCTGCTGCTGGGCTTCCTCGGCCTGTACCTCTCCGCCCAGCCCCGCACGTTCGACATGGTGGCCCTCGCCGAGCAGATGCCGCTGGCGGGCAACACGCTGCGCGGCGGGCTGGTGCTGCTCGCCCTCGTGCTGGGCCTGGCCGTGAAGACGCCCACCGTGCCGTTCCACACCTGGCTGCCGCCGGCGCACACCGACGCCCCGGCCGCCGGGTCGGCCATCCTCGCCGGGGTGCTGCTGAAGATGGGCACGTACGGCTTCGTCCGCATCGCGATGCCCCTGCTTCCGGCCGAGTGGCGACGGTACGCCTGGGTCATCGTGGTCGTCGGTGTCGCCAGCGTCGTGTACGGCGCACTGGTCGCCCTGGCACAGACCGACTTCAAGCGCATGGTCGCCTATACGTCGGTCAACCACATGGGGTACATCATCTTCGCGGTCGGCGCCGCCGGGCTGCTTGCCGGCAGCGACGCCCAGGCCAGGGCGCTCGCGGTCACCGGTGCGGTGACCCAGATGGTCAGCCACGGCCTCATCACCGGGGCGCTGTTCCTGCTGTCCGGCGTGCTGTACGCCCGGGGCGGCACGTACGACATGCGGGCCTACGGTGGCTGGGCCGGACCGGCCCCCGCCTTCGCCGGGCTGACCGCGGTCGCCGCGTTCGCGTCCCTGGGCCTGCCCGGGTTCAGCGGGTTCATTGCCGAGTTCCAGGTGTTCACCGGCACCCTGGGCCCAGCACCGGTAGCCACCGTCGTGGCGCTGCTGGGCATTCTGCTCACCGCCGCGCTGTTCCTGTGGGCGCTGCAGCGGGTCTTCCTCGGTGAGCTGCGCACCCCGGCGGCCCAGCCGACCGACGTGAACCGGGTCGAGGTGGCCGCCGTCGCGCCGCTGCTGGGCCTGGCCCTGGTCATCGGGGTCTTCCCACGCTTCCTGCTCGACGTGATCGAACCCGCCTCCCGGGCCGTGGTCACCCTGGTGGCGCGGTGAGCGAGAACCCCCTCGCGCTGCTGCCCGAGCTTGCCTTGCTGGGTGGCGCCCTGGGGGGGCTGCTGCTCGGCATGGTCATGCCGCGGCGCCGGCAGTGGACGGTGGCGGCGGTCGCGGGCGCGGCGTGCCTGCTCGGTCTCGTCGCGGCCGCGGTGGCGCTGGCCGGGTCGCCGTCCATGGCGTTCGAGTCCTACGCCATCGACACCGTCACCGGCTTCGGCCGGCTGGTGGTGCTCGGGGGGACGCTGCTCACCATCGTCCTGTCCATCGAGCCGATGAGGGGCCATCCCCGGGAGTCCGAGTACTACGTACTGCTGCTGCTGGGCGCGATGGGTGCGGTGCTGCTCTCCGGGGCCGCCGACCTGCTGCTGCTGGCGGCGGCGTACCTGCTGGCCAGCGTCCCGCTCTACGCCCTGGTGGGCTTCACCAAGGAGGCAGCCGCCACCGAGGGGGCGCTCAAGTACTACCTGGTGGGTGCCTTCTTCGGCGTCCTGCTTCTGACCGGGGTCACCGTCATGTTCGGGCTGGCCGGGGCGACGGACTACGCGGGGCTGCGCGGCGCCGCCGGAGGGATGCCCGCCGGGGCTGCGACGGTGGGCCTGCTCGCCGTGCTGGCCGGGCTGTTGTTCAAGGTGGGCGCGGTCCCCGGGCACTTCTGGGTGCCTGACGCCGCCGAGGGTGCCACCCCGAGCGTCGCCGCGTTCGTCACCACCATCCCGAAGATCGGTGGGTTTCTCGCTCTGCTGCGGCTGTTCGTGCAGGGCGTACCCGACCTGCCGGTGGACTGGCCGTTGCTGCTGGCGCTGGTGGCCACGGCGAGCATGACCCTGGGCAACCTCGCCGCGTTCTTCCAGGACAGCCCGCGCCGGCTGCTCGGCTACTCCACGGTCGGCCAGGTGGGCTACCTGCTGCTGCCGGTCGTCGTGGCCGCCCGCAGCAATCTGGCCCAGCCGTCGCTGCTGCTCTACCTCGCCGGGTACGCGGTGACCAACCTGGGGGCGTTCGCGGTCGTCGTGGAGCTGCCCGGGCGGCGGACCCTGGCCGACTACCGGGGCCTGTTCCGCGAGCGTCCGGGGCTGACGCTCACCCTGGTGGTCTGCCTGCTGGGGCTGGTCGGCACACCGCCCACCGTGGTGTTCGTGGGCAAGCTCGCCGTCTTCGGGGCGGCCATCGACGGGAGGTTCACCTGGCTCGCGGTCGTCGCGGTGCTCAACACCGTGGCGAGCCTGTTCTACTACCTGCGCTGGATCCTGCCCGCGTTCACCGGGACCGCGCCGGCCGTGGCCCAGCCAGCCACCGGGTGGGCCACCCGCGCCGGCGCCTACACGGCGGCAGTCGCCAGCGTCGTCCTGGGCTTGGCCAGCGGCGCGGTGCTCGCGTTGGCCCGGGGTCCGCTGGCCGGCTGAGGGCCGCCGGGGAGGCCGCACGGTCCCGGGTGCGGCCTAGTTCCGGTTGCGGCCGAGCTCTTGCAGGGCGAAGCGGTGGTGTTGGCGGGGGGTGCCGGTGGGGTCCAGGGTGGGTGGGGGGTGGAACTGGGGGTAGCCGTTCGGGGCGAGGGTGATGGTCCAGCCGTGTCGGTGGATCTGCTGGTGGTGGTGGCGGCAGAGCAGGGTGCCGTTGGCCAGGGTGGTGGGGCCGCCGTCGGCCCAGTGGCGCAGGTGGTGGGCGTGGCAGGCGGCGGGGGGCCGGTCGCAGCCGGGGGCGGTGCAGC
>JBMOMH010000203.1:0-6253 GCA_049323135.1 Actinomycetota bacterium | reverse complement strand
GCACGGCCCGTGCGTCCACCCCGTGCCCGGCCAGCTGCGCGGCCAAGCGGGCCGCCCGGTCGGCGAGGCCGGCCGGGTCGGCGTGCAGCGCCGTGGGCACGGGGGGGCGGGGGCCGCGCAGCGTGGCCTCCAGGGCGGCCAGGGTCAGCTTGTCCACCCGCAGCGCCCGGGCCAGCGGGTGGCGGCGCAGCCGAGCCACCAGGTCGGCGGCGCCGAGCAGCAGGCCGGCCTGCGGGCCGCCGAGCAGCTTGTCCCCGCTGGCGGTGACCAGGTCGGCGCCGTCGCGCAGGGCGGTGGCCGCGTCCGGCTCGTCGGGCAGCAGCGGGTCGGGGGCGAGCAGCCCGGAGCCGATGTCGACGACGACGGGGACGCCGAGGCGGGCCAGCTCCCGGACCGGCACGCCGGCGGCGAAGCCGCGGACGACGAAGTTGGACGGGTGCACCTTGAGCACGAACCCGGTGTCCGGGCCCACCGCCGCGGCGTAGTCGGCGTACGCGGTGCGGTTTGTCGTGCCCACCTCCCGCAGCCGCGCCCCGGTGGCGACGAGCAGGTCGGGGATGCGGAAGCCGTCGCCGATCTCGACGAGCTCGCCGCGGCTGACCACCACCTCCCGGCCGGCGGCCAGGGCGGTGGCGGCGAGGACCATCGCGGCGGCGTTGTTGTTGACCACGTGTACGGCGCCGGCGGCGGGGACGGCGGCGGCGAGCGCGGCGAGCGCCCCCCGGCCGCGCCGGCCCCGGGTGCCGGTGGCCAGGTCGAACTCGACGTCGGTGCTGCCCGCGGCCGCGGCGACGGCGGCGACCGCCGCGGCGGACAGCGGGGCCCGGCCCAGGTTGGTGTGCACCAGCACGCCGGTGGCGTTGAGCACGGGGCGCAGGCTGGCGGCGTACGCCGGCAGCGCGGACACTGCCGCATCGGCCACCTGCTCGGGGGGCAGCTCGCCGTCCCGGACCCGCTGCTGGGCGGCGGCGACCGCGGCCTTGACCAGGGCCCGGCCCAGCCGGCGTTCGGCGTCGACCAGGCGGGGGTCGGCGAGGACGGCGTCGGTGCGCGGTACGCGGCGGCGCGGGTCCGCGGCCTCCCGGTCGGCGGCCGGGTCACCCGCCGGCCCGGGGGCCGGCCGGGGGGAGGACTCAGCGGAGGACGAGGACATGCTCGCCCCGGGGGACCAGCTCGCCGATGACCGCCGCCCCCGGCACCTCACCGGCCAGCAGCAGCCCGCCGGAGGTCTGCGCGTCGGCGAGCAGCAGCCGGTCCGCGTCGGGGGTGTCTCCGAAGTCGGTGAACCCGGCCACCCAGTCCAGGTTGCGGCGGGTGCCGCCGCTGACGTAGCCGTCGCGCACCGCCTCGCGGGCGCCGTCGAGGTAGGGGACGGCGGCGACGTCGACGAGCGCGGTGACCCCGCTGGCCCGGGCCAGCTTGCCCAGGTGGCCGAGCAGGCCGAACCCGGTGACGTCGGTGGCGGCCGTGATGCCGGCGGCGCGGGCGGCGCGGGCGGCGTCCCGGTTGAGCTGGGTCATCGTGGCGACGGCCTGCGGGAACACGGTGCCGGTGGCCTTGTGCCGGGTGTTGAGCACGCCGACACCCAGCGGCTTGGTGAGGCTCAGCGGCAGGCCGGGGGTGGCCACGTCGTTGCGCAGCAGCCGGTCGGGGTGGGCGATGCCGGTGACGGCCATGCCGTACTTGGGCTCGGGGTCGTCCACGCTGTGCCCCCCGGCGACGTGGCAGCCGGCCTCCCGGGCCACGTCCAGGCCCCCGCGGAGCACCTCGCGGGCCAGCTCGAAGGGCAGGGTGGACCGGGGCCAGCCGAGCAGGTTCACCGCGACGAGGGGGTCCCCGCCCATGGCGTAGATGTCGGACAGGGCGTTGGCGGCGGCGACCCGGCCCCAGTCGTAGGCGTCGTCGAGGACGGGGGTGAAGAAGTCGGCGGTGAGCAGGACGGCCAGGTCCTCGCGGACCCGGACCGCGGCGGCGTCGTCCCCCGTGGCTAGGCCGACGAGCAGGTCGGTGGGCTGGGCCGGGGCGGCGGTCCCGAGCAGGCCGGCGACCACGTCCTCCAGCTCCCCGGGCGGGATCTTGCAGGCGCAGCCGCCCCCGTGTCCGTACTGGGTGAGCCGGTACGCCGTCCCGGTGACCGCTGCCATGGGCCAAACGTAGCCCCGGCCCGCTCCCCCGTGGCGGGCCGCCCGGGGGTGACCCCCCAGTGATCGACTGTGACGTTGTTGACGGGACACACCGCACGACACGGCACAAACGTCACAGTCGATCTCGTCCGGGGCAATCCTCGACGGGCTGCGCGTCCACAGGTACGAGCCGACCGGTTGTCCCCGGAGGAGTCGGGCCACTAGCGTGCCCGCCGTGGCCAGGGGGACACGCAGCGCGGCGCCAGCGATGGCCGTGGCCGCCGTCGGCCTGGTCCTGCTGGCCGGCTGCTCCCGGCCGGTCGAGCGACCCGCGCCCCTGCCCACGCCCACCGCGCCGGCGGTCAGCGGTACGCCGAGCCCCTCCCCCCTACTGCCGACCCCCAGCCCCACCGTCACGGAGTACTCTCCCGCCGGCGCCACGGCCTTCGTCGAGTACTACTTCGCCGTCCTCAACTTCTCCATCGCAACGGGGCAGACCGATGAGCTATCAACGCTAAGTACACCTTCATGCCGAACTTGTCGCGGCTACATTGAGGCGATTCGGATGAACTGGTCGGCAGGACGCGTCGAGGGAGGAACGGTAACGCTAATCGGACCGCAGACCCCGGCATTCAGGCCGGGAGATGAAGTATCGGTTTCCGGCAGTTACCGAGTTGAGGCCAGTCGAACATTGGCTCCCGACGGCCGAGTCCTCCGTGAGGAGCCTGCAGATCGTGGCGGCCGCGTGCACGTAACGCTGCAACGTTCAGCGGAACGGTGGCAAGTCTCCGCCATCAGAATTGGAGGCCAGACATGACTCGGCCCCGCCTACTCACCGTTTCCCTCGCAACAGCAGCGTGGCTTTTCGCTAATGTTCCCACAGCGTTGGCCGACTCGCACAACACTGAGGTTCCGTCCATCAATCTTACTGTTAGGAGCAACCAAGGGGACGGGTCAGTCGAGATCGCGGCTATCGATGCACGGCCGGGCAGGCCCGCTACGGAAGCTTCCCCTCTCCCTGCCGGAAACCAGGGGACAAGACTGCGCACCGAGACCTGGTACTTCCCCACCTGTCAGGGCAACGGACCCGCGTCCGGACAGGACGTGTTGTGCCAGGCGGCCTATACGTGTCCCGCGCCGGACCAGATCCGGTTCTGGCGCTTCGTCCGGACGGTCGATGCGCTGACGGGTCAGGTCCTCCGTGACTGGCGCCAGTCCGGGGAGCTCTGCCAGCGGGAACCGCCGCCGAACCAGGTTGGCGCCCCGGACGTCGCCGGGGAGGTGCTGCGCGCCTGGCGGAGCCTGCCCCTGCCGACACCCCAGCTACGCCTGCAGCCGCCCAACGGCCGGACCATCGTCAACTTCGACACCATCTTCTACACCGACACCCCGGCGCCGGGCCCCTTCGACCTGACCCTGCTCGGCGCCCGCGTCCAGGTGCGCGCCACCCCGACCTACGTCTGGTCCCACGGGGATGGCACCACGCAGACGACCACCACACCCGGGGCGCCCTACCCCCGCAAGGACGTCGTGCACCGCTACCAGCAGCCCGGCCCGGTCCTGCCGACGCTGACCGTCGTCTACCGGGGGCAGTACTCCGTCGCCGGGGGGCCCTGGCTGCCCATCGCCGAACCCGTCACCCTCGCCGGCCCGCCGGTGCCCCTGCAAGTCATGGAGGCGCGCGCCGAGCTCGTCGCCGGCTGAGCCCACCCCACCGCTCCCCAGAAAGATCGACTGCACCCCGGGGCACCCCTCCCAGCGGCCCCGGGCCTGGTCAGCCGCGGGGCAGCCGGACCCGGAAGGTGGCCCCGCCACCCGGGGTGGGCACCACGTCCACCGAGCCGGCGTGCGCACCGACGATGGCCGCGACGATGGCCAGCCCGAGCCCGGCCCCCCCGCCCTGGCCCCGGGACCGGGACGGGTCGGCCCGGTAGAACCGTTCGAACACCCGGGCCGCCTGGTCGGGGGCCAGTCCGGGGCCGTGGTCGACGACGTGCCAGGCCACCCAGGACCCGTCCGGGACCACCGCCACCTCCACCGGTGTGCCCGCCGGGGTGTGCTGCAGCGCGTTGGCCACCAGGTTGCCGACCACCTGGCGCAGCCGGGCCTCGTCGCCGGCCACCACGCACCCCGCCCCGGAACCGGTCCCGGCCGCGTCCAGGGTGACCAGCCGGCCCGGGTCCAGCGCCCGGGCGTCGTGCACCGCGTCGGCGGCGAGGACCAGCAGGTCCACCGGGTCCCGGCGGGGCGGGCGCTGCTCGTCCAGCCGGGCCAGCAGCAGCAGGTCCTCCACCAGGCCGCCCAGGCGGATCGCCTCGTCCTCGATGCGCCGCATCGTCCGGGCCACCTCGGCGTCGCCGCGGACCGCCCCCTGCCGGTACAGCTCGGCGAACCCCCGCACCGCCGCCAGCGGGGTACGCAGCTCGTGGCTGGCGTCGGCAACGAAGCGCCGCATCCGCGCCTCGGACTCCGCCCGGGCCCGGAACGCCCGTTCGATCTGGGCCAGCATGCCGTTGAGCGCCCCGGCGAGCCGGCCCACCTCGGTCCGGGTGGACCGGGCCGGGACCCGCCGGCCCAGGTCCCCGGCGGCGATCGCCGCGGCGACGTGCTCGATGTCGGCCAGCGGCCGGAAGGCCCGCCGTACGGCGAACGCCCCCAGCGCCCCGGAGGCGAGCAGGGCCACCGCCCCGACCGCCAGGCCGAGCAGCTGCAGCCGGGCCACCGTGGCGTCCACCTCGGTCAGCGGCAGCGCCACCGCCACGCTGCCCTGGCCGCCGGGCAGGGTCCGCGCCAGTACCCGCCAGGAGCCCGGCCCGGACGTGGCGGGCACGGTGAACGGGCGGTCGGCGTGCCGGCGTACGGCGGCGGTGGGCAGGCTCGGCAGGGCCGGTGCGGCCGCCGAGGCGTCCAGGGGGCTGCGCACCGTGGCCGCCGCCTGCCCGTCCGGGTAGAAGAACTGCACGACGTACGCGCTGGGCAGCGGGCTGCGGGGGTTGCCGGGTCGGGCCAGGTCCATCGCCGCCTGCCGCGCCACCGGCACCGCGGCGGAGACCAGCTGGACGTCCACCCGGGAGATGAGGAAGCGGCGCAGCAACGCCTGGGAGGCCACCGCGGTGACGCCGAGGGCCAGCACCAGCACCACCAGCAGCACGGCGACGAGCCGGGCGCGCAGCGAGGCCTGCTCCTCCAGGCCGCGCAGGCGGGCGAGCAGCCCGGGGCGACCCGGCTCAGGTTCCATCGGGGGCCAGCCGCAGCACGTAGCCGACCCCACGACGGGTGTGGATGAGGTGCGGCGGCTCGGTGTCCACCTTGCGGCGCAGGTAGGAGATGTAGTTCTCGACGATCCCCGAGGCGCCGTTGAAGTCGTAGTCCCACACGTGGTCGAGGATCTGCGCCTTGGACAGCACCCGGTTGGGGTTGAGCATCAGGTAGCGCAGCAGCTTGAACTCCGTCGGGGACAGCTCGACCAGCCGCCCGGCGCGGCGGATCTCGTGGCTGTCCTCGTCCAGCTCGAGGTCGGCGAACACCAGCCGCCCGCTGTCCTGGCCGGAGACCGCGCCGGTACGCCGCAGCACCGCGCGGATGCGCGCGACCACCTCCTCGAGGCTGAAGGGCTTGGTCACGTAGTCGTCCCCGCCCACCGTCAGACCGGTGACCTTGTCGGCGACGTCGTCGCGGGCGGTGAGGAACAGCACCGGCACCGCCCGGCCCTGCTCGCGCAGCCGCCGGGTGACCGCGAAGCCGTCCATGTCGGGCAGCATCACGTCGAGGACGAGCAGGTCCGGGCGGGTCTGCTCGGCCAGCCGCAGCGCCTCCCCCCCGTCGCCGGCGGTGTGCACCTCGAAGCCGGCGAAGCGCAGGCTGGCCGCCAGCAGGTCCCGGATGTTCGGCTCGTCGTCGACCACGAGCAACCGGCCGCCTGTCGGCCCCGAGGCGTGCATACCGGACAGTCTGCTAGCCGAGCCTGACAATTTCCTGGGAACCGGCTGGGGACTGCCCGGGGACGGCGGGGCGCCAGGCGCCCGCCGCGGTGCCGATGAGCAGGCCGATGAGCAGGGCGACCAGGTGTCCCGCCGCGGTGAACGTTGGGCGCAGCAGCAGCCCGACCCCGACCGCGGCGACGAGCAGCG
>JBMOMH010000202.1:0-6292 GCA_049323135.1 Actinomycetota bacterium | reverse complement strand
GTTCTGCATGATCGCTACGAGGGGGTTAGGGGGTTAGGGGGTTAGGGGACGGGGACGCCGCGGACCTGGACCGGGCCCCGGGTCGGGTCAAGCTCGGTCGCCTGGTCCACCCCGGCCGGGGTGACCACGTCCATCGCCTTGGCCACCCGGCCCGGGTCCACCCCGCAGATCGGGCTCGGCGTCGTCGCCGAGGGGCACACCCCGAACGTGTAGGCCCCGGGCGTGGCCGTGAACCCCCGGGCCTGGTCCGGGCTGAACCCGTCCTGGCCGGTGAGGACCACGGTGAAGACCCAGCCCGGCCCGGGGGTGCCCATTGCCGCCGCCGGCACCGCAAGGGTGATCGTCCGGGTTACCTCGCTGGAGCGCACGCTCACCGGGCCCATCGGGCGGCCGGCCGCGTCCACGTACACCGGGGCGGCGAAGCCCTGCACCTCGATCCGCTGGCTCCACCCGTCGGCCACCGCATAGTTGCGGCTCGGGTACGGCGCCGCTGTGGACGTCGGGCTTGCCCCGGGGACCCGGACGAACACGTCCACCAGCTGCGCCCCGATGGGATTGCCGAAGGTCGGCGTCAGGTCGGCGGTGGACACCCGCAGGTACACGGTGTCGCCGGCGTCGATGACCCGGAAGCGGGTCAGGTCGAACGCCCCCCGGGTGAAGTCCGGTGCCGTCGGGTAGGCGTAGGTCCCCGGGCCGTTGTCATCACCGGTCGGGTCGGCCACGTCCAGGACGGTGCGGCCGGCGACGGTGTCGCCGACGACCCGCCGCTGCGCGTAGCCGGTGGCGCCGTCCGGGGCGGTGACAGCGACGGTGAGCACCACCGTGCCGAAACCCACCGGGACGGTGAGGCGGTAGCCGCCCGCGGTGTCCGCGACGGTGGAGACGACCGTCGCCGGCGCGCCGCTGTCGGTGTTCGCCGCCAGGACCTCGACCCGCGCCCCGGGGGCGGTGACCCCCTGTACCACCACGGTGCTGCCGGTCACGGTGGACCGGTCCGCGGGGGCGTCGACCCGCAGCGGCGCCGCGGCCGGCGGCCGGTGGTCGACGTACCGGGCCCGGGTGCTGGCCGGCTGCTCCACCAGCCGGCCGGCCCGCAGCCCGGCCGCCAGCCGGACGAGCTGGGCCTGCGCCCAGGTCAGCGGGGCCGCCGAGCCCGCCGGCTGCCCGGGACGGAAGCCGATGGAGGCCACCGTCGGGTCGGTCCCGTACGGCGACGCGGGCAGCTCCGGGTTCTCCCAGGCCTGCTCGGGCACCAGGCCCACGCCGGCGGAGAACCGGGCCATGTCCGCGAGCAGGCGCGCGGCGGCCGCGGCGTCGCCGGCCTGCAGCGCCTGCTCGGCTCGCTCCCCGGACAGCACCGGCCACAGGTGCCCCGACCCGGTGTTCCCGGTGGGCCACGGCCGGCCGGAGGGGGCGCAGGCGGTGGGGTCCGGCTCGTAGCAGTCGCCGTAGCCGTCCTCGGTGCCCGCGCTGGCGGTGCCGTACCGGTAGAAGCCCCGGCCGCTGGGGGTGTCCCGGGAGATGACCGCGTCGACCACCGGGAGGGAGGCGGTGACGTCCGGGTCGCCGGCGGGCAGGATGCCCAGCCGGGTCAGCTCGAGGAACCCGGCGTCGACGACGGCCCGCTGGTCGGCCGTCGGCCCGCCGTTGCCCAGGTTGTAGCTGGTCGGGGCGTTGGGGTCGCCGGTCTTCGACAGGCGCAGGAAGTACCGGGGCCCGTACGGGCCGGTGGTGGTGACCGTCCACGCCTTCACCTGTCGGGCGAAGTGGTCGGCGGTGGCCCGGTAGGTGCGGGCGCGAGCGGCGTCGCCCTGCGCGTCGGCGATGTCCCCGGCGCTGACCAGGCCGGCGATCTCCGCGGCGATCGTCGAGGGGGAGTACCCGCCCTGCTCCTCCCAGCGCTCCACGCCGTACGCCGGCCCGTGGGCCACGAGGAAGTCCGCCGCCGGACGGACGTGGTCCCGGTAGAGCGCGCCGTCGCCGCCGAGGCCGGCCTGCGCGGCCATCAGGATCGGGTAGGCCGTCTCGTCCAGCTGGTCCCCGCCGGTGTCCGGGGCCGGCTTGCCGTTGACCAGTGAGTTGCGGGGGAACCGCCCGTCGGGCAGCTGCTGGCGTTCGAAGAGGAAGCGCACCGTCGCTTGGGCGGTGGCGGTGTCCCCGGCGGCCAGCAGCCCGGTGAACGTCTCGTAGAGGTCCCGGGCGAACACCTCCCGGTAGGAGCCGAAGAACACCGGCCGGCCGCCGGGCGCGTCTCCGGCGCTGACCGCCTGCCCCCAGGGGCTGGCCAGCGACGCGACGACGGCGCCGGGGAACGTCTTGTCCTCGCTGGCCTTGAGCACGTTGGCCGAGCGGTAGTACAGGCCGGCCAGGTCCCGGGCGGTGCGCTCCGGCTGGCCCGGCAGCCGGGCCGGCGGCGGGTTCAGCGTCCGGTCGTAGGCGCGCCAGCCTCGCTCGTAGGCTTGTCGCACCCGGTCGAACTCCTGCGTCACGGCCGCGTCCGCCGTACCGAGGGCCTCCTGCTGGGAGCGGCCGAAGCCCAGGGCGAGGGTCACCTCCCCGTCCCGCGGGCGCAGCTCGGCGGTGGTGACGACGTTGCCGGCCAGGGCGGAGGAGTACGCCGTCAGCCGGCGGGCGCCGTCGAGCATGGACAGCCCGTCGCTGGCGGTGCCGGCGTACCCGACCGAGACCGTGCCGAAGGGCCGGTCGGCGCGCAGTGCCAGGTACGTCGGTACGGCGTAGTCCCGGTTGACGGCGTTGGTGACGGTGTTGGTGTCGTACGCCACCGGCACCGGCCCGCCCGGGCCGTCGACGACGACGGCGTTGTCGGCACCGCCGTTGACCGGTCCGCCGCCGCCGTTCCCCCCGACGGTGGGGTCCAGCCGCACGTAGAGGGACAGCCCCCGCGGCGGGCCCGTGTCACCGGTACGGTCGCCGCGCTGCTGCTCCCCGAGACCGGCGAGGCGGGCCCGGACGAGTACCGCCTGGCGCACCGGGTCGGTCACGTACGTCGTCAGCAGCCGGTAGCCGTGCGCCTGGCTGGTCGCCGTCACCGTGCACGTCATGCCCGTGCGGTCGGCGGACACCGTGTAGGTCAGGTCGCGGCTCTGCAGGTCGGTGAAGGTGCGCCCGTCGGTGACGACGAGCTGCATCGTCTGCACGTTGGTGGTGTCGATGGTCGGGTTGTAGACGTCGGAGAGCACGCCGCCGGCCACCGTGTACCACACCTTCGAGCTGCCGGTGCCGTACGCCGTACCCACGCAGTCCTTGCGCGCCAGGTCGAACCGGGAGAGCACCCCGGGGGCGCCCGGGGCGGGGCCGGGCGGCGCGGCCGCGGCGGTGCCGGTGAGCGTGCCGGCCGCCAGCAGGGTGAGCGCGGCGGCGACGGTGCGAAGCGTCCTGCGCATTGGCGGTCCTCCCCGTAGGCCCGAAGCAGCCCCCACACTGTAGCGATCAGTGCGCGTCAGGAGCACCCCCCAGCGACCCCCCGCAGCTGAGGCGCCGGGCGGCGAGAGCCAGGGAGTCAGCCGAAGCGGCCGGTGATGTAGTCCTCGGTGGCCTTCTCGGCCGGGTTGGAGAAGATCTTCTGGGTGTCGTCCATCTCGACCAGGCGGCCGGGCAGGCCGGCACCGGGAAGGTTGAAGAAGGCGGTGTAGTCGGAGATGCGGGCCGCCTGCTGCATGTTGTGCGTGACGATGACGACGGTGTAGCGCTCCTTGAGCTGGGCGATGAGGTCCTCGATGGCCAGCGTGGAGATGGGGTCGAGGGCGGAGGCGGGCTCGTCCATGAGCAGCACCTGCGGTTCGACGGCGATGGCTCGGGCGATGCACAGCCGCTGCTGCTGCCCGCCGGACAGGCTCGTCCCGGGCCGGTTCAGCCGGTCCTTGACCTCGGCCCAGAGGTTCGCGGCCTGCAGGGACCGTTCCACCAGGTCGTCGAGCTCTCGCTTCGGGATCCGTACCCGGTTGAGACGCAGGCCGGCGGCCACGTTGTCGTAGATGGACATCGTGGGGAAGGGGTTGGCCCGCTGGAAGACCATGCCGATGACTCGGCGTACGGCGACCGGGTCGATGCCCGGCGCATAGAGGTCCTGGTCGTCCAGGAAGACCTTGCCCTCCACCCGGGCCCCTGGGATCGCCTCGTGCATGCGGTTCAGGGTGCGCAGGAGCGTCGACTTGCCGCAGCCGGAAGGTCCGATCAGGGCGGTCACCCGGCGAGGCTCGACGACCATGGAGATGTCCTCGATCGCCTTGGTGCGGCCGTAGTAGGCGTGGAGCCCGGACACGTCGATGCGCTTGGCCATGGGCTCACTTACCTCCGGGTGAGGGCGTTGCGCCAGGTGAGCAGGCGGGCGCCGAAGTAGAGGACCGCGACGATGAGGACGAGGGTCAGGGCGCCTGCCCAGGCGCGCTGGATGGCCACGTCGAAGGCCGAGCCGGCCTGCTGGAACACGAAGAGGGGCAGCGCGCTCTGCGGGCCGTTGAAGGGGTTGGTCCGGATGTAGTCGTTGCCGAAGGTGGTGAGGATCAAGGGGGCGGTCTCCCCGGTCACCCGGGCCACGGCGAGCATGACCCCGGTGGTGATGCCGGTCAGGGCGGAGGGCAGTACGACGGACACGATGGTGCGCCACTTGGGCACGCCCAGGGCGTAGCTGGCCTCCCGCAGGCTGTCGGGGACGAGCCGGATCATCTCCTCCGCCGAGCGGATCACCACGGGCAGCATGAGCACGCTCAGCGCGAGGGCCGCGGCCAGACCCGAGTAGCCCTGCCGCAGGAGCAGCACCCAGAACGCGTAGATGAACAGGCCGGCCACGATGGACGGGATCCCCGTCATGACGTCGACGAAGAACCGGATCGCCTTGGCCAGCGTGCCCTCGCCGTACTCGGTGACGTAGACGGCCACGAGGACGCCCAGGGGGACCGACACCGCGGTGGCGATGCCGACCTGCTCGAGGGTGCCGAGGACGGCGTGGTACACCCCGCCGGTGGCGTCCAGCGGGCCCACGCCGGCCATGGAGTGGGTGAGGAAGTAGAGGTCGAAGCGTTCCAGCCCCCGTTTGAGGACGAAGAACAGGACCAGCCCCAGCGGGGTCAGCGCAACGAGCAGGGCGCCCGCGACGAGGACCGTGGCCAGCCGGTCGACCGCGCGCCGCCGACCCTCCAGCGCCCAGGTGGCGGCGGTCACCGAGGCCGCGGCCGCGGCCCCGGCCAGCACCATGAACTGGGCCCCCCCGCGCAGCGGGGTCACCGCGAAGGCGGCCGCGGTGAGCGCCACCGCGGCCCCTGCCACGAGGAGCGCCGCGGGCGAGCTGAGCCGGTGGGCGCGGATCCCGAGCCCGAGCTCGGCGGCACGGGGGGAGTCGGCGGTGCTCACACCACGCTCCGCTCCGTCACGCCGGCCCGGTAGATCACCGCTCGACCGGCCAGGTTGACCACGAGGGTGATGGCGAAGAGCACCAGCCCACTGGCGATCAGGGCGCCCCGGCCGACGGTCCCGGCCTCGCCGAACAGGTTCGCGATGTTCGCGGCGATCGTGTTGCCCCCCGGGGTGAGGATCTGGGTCTTCACCTCGAAGGAGGAACCGATGACCAGGGCGACCGCGATCGTCTCGCCCAGGGCCCGGCCGAGCCCGAGCATGACCGCGCTGAGCAGCCCCGGTCGGCTGGGCCGGAGCATCGCCAGGCGGATCATCTCCCACCGGGTGGCGCCCAGCGCCAGCGCGGCCTCGACGTTGCCGGACGGGACCTGCGCGAAGATCTCCCGGGAGATGGCAGCCACGATGGGCAGGATCATGATGGCCAGGATCATCGACGCCCCGAAGATGGACTTGCTCAGCACGGAGGTGGCGTTGTTCGGGTCGGCGAAGATCGGGATCCAGCCCAGCCGGGTCGCCAGGAAGTGCTGGAAGCCCACCAGGTTCGGAAGCAGGAAGTACAGGCCCCACAGTCCGTAGACCACCGAGGGGACCGCGGCGAGCATGTCCGTGACGTAGGCCAGGGTCCCGGCGACGCGGCGGGGCGCGTAGACGGTGATGTACAGGGCGACGCCGAGCGCGACCGGGACCGACATCACCAGGGCCAGGAGGCTGGACAGCAGGGAGCCCCAGGCCAGGGCGAGGACGCCGAAGCGCGGCGGGGTCGCGTCGGGTTGCCACGTCGTGGTCGTGAGGAAGCTGGCCTGGTCGACGCGCAGCGCAGGCAACGCCTGGAGCACCAGGAACACCGCGATCGCCGCGAGCAGGGCCAGGACCAGGACCCCGGCCCCCATCGTCACCCGCCGGAAGGCCGCGTCCTGCC
>JBMOMH010000201.1:0-6305 GCA_049323135.1 Actinomycetota bacterium | reverse complement strand
GGCCGCTCACCCCTGGCGCGCTCCCCGGGCGATCTGAGCGGGCCGCGGCTACCGGCACCGAGGGGTCGGCACCCGGGCTGCCGGCGGCCGCGGCCGCCGGCCCGGGGCTGCCGTTCCCCACGGCCACGCCGGCCACCCCGTTGGCTCCCACCGGGGGACCCCTCACCGGGCCGGCCTCGTTCCTGCCGGGGGTGCTGCCGGGGGTCACCGCGGCCCTGCTAGCCCCGGTGTGGCCGCTGCGTCGCGGCCCGGACGGCGTGCACCGGCTCACCGTCCGGTTGCACCCCGACGAGCTGGGCGAGGTCGGTGTCACCGTCACCCTGAGGGGTGGTCGGGTGGACCTGGCCCTGGTCAGCGGTTCGGACAGCAGCCGTGAGGTGCTCCGGGCCGCCCTGCCGGACCTGCGCCGGGAGCTGACGGCCGGGGGGCTGGTCGCCGGCTTCCTCGACGTCCGAGCCGACACCCCGAACGGGAACGGTGGACCCCCGCCGGGTTGGAGTGGCCCGCAGCCGGCCTGGCCGGACGGCTCGGGGGACCGCGGCGCCCGGCGTACCCCCACCGTGACCCCCGCGGCCGCGCCGGCCGGCACCGCCCCGACCCGGGACCTGCCCGGGCCGGCCGGCCTCGACCTGCACCTGTGACTGGGAGGAACCATGCCCGACCCCATCTCCGCCGCCACCGCCCTGGGAGCCCCCCTCGGGGCCAGCCCCGGGCCCACCTCGGCGGCCACCCGGCCCGACCCGTTCGGCGAGGACACGTTCCTCAAGCTCCTCGTCGCGCAGCTCCGCTACCAGGACCCGATGAGCCCCGCCGACGGCACCGCCTTCCTCGCGCAGACCGCCCAGTTCACCTCGCTGGAGAAGCTGAGCGCGGTGGCCACGCAGACCGCGGACTCGCTGGCCGTCCAGCGGATGCTGTCGGCCAGCAGCCTGGTCGGCCGCACGGTCACCTACCCCGGTCCCGCCGGCAGCGACGTCAGCGGCGTGGTCGCCAGCGCCCGCTTCACCCCGGACGGCCCGGTGCTGCGGGTCGGCACGGCCGACGTACCGCTCGCCCAGGTCAAGGAGGTGCGCGCCACACCCGCCGCCTGAGCGGCAGCCCTGCCGACACCGGCACGCCAGACACCACCGGCACCTCCCGACAGACCAGGAGACCCCCATGTTGCGTTCGCTCTTCTCCGGCATCAGCGGCCTGCGGTCGCACCAGACGATGATGGACGTCACCGGCAACAACATCGCCAACGTGAACACGGCCGGCTACAAGACCAGCCAGACCGTCTTCCAGGACACCCTCAGCCAGATGCTCAAGGCCGCCGGGGCACCCCAGGGTGTCAACGGCGGCACCAACCCCGCCCAGGTGGGGCTGGGCTCGCGCCTGGGCAGCATCAACATGAACTTCTCCCAGGGTGCGGCGCAGACCACTGGGCGCAACACCGACCTGATGGTGCAGGGGGACGGGTTCTTCGTCGTCCGCAACGGCGGGGAGGACCTGTACACCCGGGCCGGCGCGTTCTCCTTCGACAGCGACGGCCGGCTGGTCACCCAGGACGGGGCGGTCGTGCAGGGCTGGACCGCGGTCAGGGGCGTGGTCAACACCAACGCCACCCCCGGCGACCTGCGGCTGCCCATCGGCACGCTGCTGCCGCCGACGGCCACCGCGGCCTCCACCGTGGGGGGCAACCTGCCCGGAGACGCCGCGGTGGGCACCGTCGTCACCAGCTCCATCACCACGTACGACCCCCAGGGCGCGCAGCACCCGGTGTCCTACCGCTTCAGCAAGACGGCCGCGGATACCTGGTCGCTGACGATGAGCGAGAACGGCACCACCCTGGGCACCGCCACGCTGACCTTCGACGCCGGGGGCAAGCTCACCAGCGCGCCGACGGTCACCTACCCGGCGTCCTACGGCGGCACGGTCACCGTCGACCTCACCGGGGTGACCCAGTACGCCGGGTCCAGCACGGTGGCCGTGCTGTCCCAGGACGGGTCGGCGATGGGATCCCTGCAGGCCTTCACCATCTCCCCGGACGGCACCTTGGTCGGGGTGTTCAGCAACGGGCTCAAGCAGACGCTCGGGCAGGTGGCGCTGGCCACCTTCAACAACCCGCCCGGGCTGGAGCGGGTCGGCGGCAGCGACTACCGCACGACGGTCAACTCCGGCACCGCGCAGCTGGGCGTCGCCGGGTCCGGCGGCCGGGGCACCCTGCTCGCCGGGGCGCTGGAGATGTCCAACGTGGACCTGGCCCAGGAGTTCACCAACCTGATCGTCGCCCAGCGCGGTTTCCAGGCCAACAGCCGGGTCATCACCACCAGCGACCAGCTGCTCCAGGACCTGGTCAACCTCAAGCGGTAGCCCGCCGTCCCGCATGAAGGCGTCCTTCAGTACTCAAGAAGAGTCAGAAGGACGCCTTCATGCGTTGGGGGTGGGGCCGGCACCTCGCTGAGGGCCGGTGGCCGAGGACCGCTCAGGTGGCGGGGGCGGCCGCCGATCGGCAACGTGCAGGGCCACGGAGGGTCCTGCCCACGCATCCAGGGACGGACCGCGGTGATCCTGCTGACACGCCTCAACGGGCCGGCGTTCGCGCTGAACCCCGACCTCATCGAACGTGCCGAGAGCACCCCCGACACCGTCGTCACCCTCGTCGACGGCACCAAGTACGTCGTCGCCGAGTCGGTCGGCGACCTAGTCGAGCTGGTCCGGGACTTCCGGGCCTCGGTCCTGGCCGCCGCCCAGCTGCTGGAGCGGCAGGCCGAAGCCCCCCTGCCCGACACCGGTGCCGGCGCCCGCGTGCTGCCGCTGCCGTTGCGGGAGCTGTGATGGACCCGGCCACCCTGGCCGGGATCGGCCTCGCCTTCGCGGCCATCTTCACCGCGATGGTTCTGGAGGGCGGCAACCCGGCGTCCATCTTCCTGCTCCCCCCGCTGCTGCTCGTCTTCGGCGGCACCTTCGGGGCGGCCATGGCCGGCGCGATGCTGCGTGACGCGATCGGCGTCGTCGGCTGGCTGAAGAAGGCGGTCCTGAGCAAGGTCGCCCCTGCCGGGGACGTGGTGGGCGTCGTGGTCAAGCTCGCCGAGCGGGCCCGGCGGGAGGGCCTGCTCGCCCTCGAGGACGCCATGAAGGAGGTCGACGACCCGTTCCTGCGCCGCGGCCTCGAGCTGGCCATCGACGGCACCGACCCAGAGGAGCTGCGGGAGATCCTCGAGGCGGAGATCGAGGCCAAGCGGGCCGCCGACCGCCAGGGGTCGAAGTTCTTCGCCGACATGGGTGGCTACGCCCCCACCATCGGCATCATCGGCACCGTCATCGGGCTGGTGCACGTGCTGGAGAACCTCAGCAAGCCCGAGGAGCTGGGCCGCCTCATCGCCGGCGCCTTCGTCGCCACCCTGTGGGGCGTGCTCAGTGCCAACGTGCTGTGGCTGCCCTTGTCCAGCCGGGTACGCCGGATCAGCGAGCTGGAGTGCCGGCAGATGGAGCTGGTCGTCGAGGGGATCATGGCGATCCAGGCCGGCAGCAACCCCCGGGTGGTGGCACAGAAGCTGCGCTCGCTGCTGCCGCGCGAGGAGGCGGGCGGCGCCGACAAGGAGAAGGCGGCCTGATGTCGCACCCCGGCCCCCGGCGCCGCCGGCGCTCCGGACACGAGGAGGCGCACGAGAACCACGAGCGCTGGCTCATCACGTACGCCGACATGATCACCCTGCTCATGGTGCTGTTCATCGTGCTGTTCGCCATCAGCCAGGTCGACCAGAAGAAGTTCGCCGCCCTGAAGGTCGGCCTGGCGAACGGGTTCGCCGCGCCGGTGTCGGTGCTCAGCGGCGCCGACAAGGTGCTGCAGGACAACTCCATCGCCCCGCCCATGCTCGACTTGGCCGGCGCCGCACCCGGCTCGCCGCACGAGCCGGCGCCCCCGCAGCCGTCGGCCCAGGCCGCGGCGGCGGCCGCGGACCGGGCCCGGCTGGACCGCCAGCGCGCGCAGGCGGAGCAGGAGGTCGCCAACCTGGAGGCGATCCGCCAGGCCATGGTGGCCGCCTTGGCCGAGAAGGGGCTGCAGGACTCGGTCCGGTTCCGGCTCGACGAGCGGGGGCTGGTGGTGAGCATCGTCACCGACCAGGTGCTCTTCCCGGCCGACCTGGCCGAGCTGCAGCCGTTCGGCCGTACGGTGCTCGACACGGTGGCCCCGGTGCTGCGCCGCATCCCCAACGACGTCGTCGTTGAGGGGCACACCAACACCGTCCCGGTCAAGCCGAAGTACTACCCGACGGAGTGGGAGCTGTCCACCGCCCGGGCGGTCACCGTGCTGCGGTACCTCATCGACGCGCAGGGGCTGGCGCCCAAGCGGATGTCGGCCGCCGGGTACGCCGACCAGCACCCGCTGGTGCCGCCCAGCGACCCGCGCTCGGTCCGGCTCAACCGCCGGGTCGAGATCGTCGTCGTGTCCACCCTGCCCCCCGACGTCCGCGCCCTGCTGCCGCAGGTCGCACCGAACTTCGCTCGCCCCTGACCGACCCGACCGAGGAGACCGTGGACATGGCCACCAGGACCGCCCCCGCCCCGACCGGCGCCGCCGGGGACGCCGCGGGCGCGAACCGGAACCCGAGCAAGAGCCCTGAGCAAAAGGCCCCGAAGAAGCGTTCCCGGAAGAAGCTGCTGCTCGTCGTGGCGGTCCTGCTGGCTGCGGCCGGCGCTGCGGCGTACCTCACCCTGGGGTCGAAAGGCCCGGCCACCCCGCCCCCGCCCAAGCCGGGCATCGTCCTCAAGCTCAACCCGGTCACCCTGAACCTGCGGGACGGGCACTACCTCAAGCTGGGGCTGGCCCTGCAGGCCACCGCCAAGGCACCCAAGGACCTCGACGGCAGCAAGGCCCTGGACCTGGCGATCGCGCTGTTCAGCGACCGGTCGGTCGCCGACCTGTCCTCCGCACAGGCCCGGGAGAAGGCCAAGGCGGAGCTGCTCGCCCAGGTGGAGAAGGCCTACCCCCACGAGGTGATGGACGTCTACTTCACGGAGTTCGTCATGCAGTAGCCGCGGCCCCGTTACCGGGGTCTTCCTCAAGCCCGCCCCAGGCCTGCCGATCCCATCCGGCGTGACAGTCGTCGAACCGTCCGCCGGCGCCCCCGCGCGCCCCGGCGGGGGTCGGGTGGGCCGGCGGCCCAAGGGTGGCGCGCCGGAGCCGTACGACTTCCGGCGCCCGGCGAAGCTGTCCCGCGAGCACGTGCGCACGCTGCAGATCGCCTACGAGACGTTTGCCCGCCAGTGGACGACCCTGCTCACCTCCACGCTGCGGGCCGTCGCCCAGACCTCGCTGGTGTCCATCGAGCAGCTCACGTACGACGAGTACGTCGGGACGTTGGCCAACCCCACGGTGCTCGGCATCCTCGCCCTGGAGCCGCTTCCCGGTTCGGGCATCCTCGAGGTGTCGATGAGCAACGCGATGACCTCCATCGACTACCTGCTCGGCGGCGCCGGGCAGGGGACCCAGCCGCAGCGTCCCCTCTCCGACATCGAGTCGGCGCTGCTGCGCGGGCTGTTCAGCCGCGTCCTGGGTGAGCTGCGCTACGCCTTCGAGTCCCTGGTCCGCTTCGACCCGCAGCTGATCCAGATCGAGTACAACCCCCAGTTCGCGCAGGCCGCGGCCCCCTCCGACATGGTCATCGTCGCCTCCTTCGACCTGCGGGTGGGCGCCGACGAGTGCCTGGCCACCGTGTGCCTGCCCTTCGCCGGCCTCTTCCCCTACCTGGAGGCGGCCAGTGGGCACGGCCTGTCCTCGGAGCGGGAGCGGGCCGCCCGGGAGGCCGCGGCCCGGCAGGTGAGCCGCAACCTGGAGGCCGTCCCGATCGACGTGGCCGTCCGCTTCCGGCCGGCCCGGGTCACGCCCGAGCAGGTGCTCACGCTCCAGGTTGGGGACGTCCTGCCCCTGCCGCACCCGGTGTCGGCACCGCTGGCGGTCACCGCCGCCGACGTCACGTTCGCGTACGCCGTCCCCGGCAGCCACGGCAAGCACCTGGCCTGCCTCGTCGTCGAACCCCCCGAGGGAGACCCCGCACCATGACCGTGTCCACGCTTCCCTCCGCCCACCGTGACCTGGCCGCCGCGGCCGCGGCCGCGGCGGCGGTGCTGCCCACCCCGGAGCCGCTGGTGCCGGCGGCTGCGGTCAGCGACGTGCTGCCCGGCCCCGACGACGCGAGCGTCGCGGTGTCCGCCGAGCTCAGCGGCGCGGTGCAGGGCGTCATCGCGGTCGTTGTCGGCGGCGAGCTGGCCGACGTGCTGCGCCCTCAGGGCCTGTCCTTGGCCGCCGCGCTGCAGCCGGC
>JBMOMH010000200.1:0-6385 GCA_049323135.1 Actinomycetota bacterium | reverse complement strand
GGACCCGGTCCGGGTCCGGTCGCCGGCCGGCCAGCCAGCCGTCGGGCCGGGCCGCGCCGGGGGGCTCGGGCCGGGGGGCGACGGGCGGGGGCCCGACCGGGCGGGCAGGTGTACGGCGCCCGCCCCGCACCCTGCGGGGCGTGCGGCCGCGCCGGCGGCAGGGGCCCGCCCGGCTCGGCCAGCGCGAGCAGCCGACGGGACAGGTCGGCGGAGGGGTCGGGGGTCTCGGCGTGAGCCAGCCGGCGCTTGAGGCGGCGCTGGGCGTCAACGTCCGCCCGGCAGTCCGGGCAGGAGGTGAGGTGGACCAGCACCCGGTCCCGGTCGACGTGGCCGAGCTCGCCGTCGACCAGCGCGGCCAGCCGGTCCCCGAACCGGCAGCAGGCGCTCACCGGGGGTCCTCCGCCTGGTCCCCGGTCGAGCGGGGGGCCCGGTGCTCGAGGGCGGCCCGGAGCTGGGCCCGGCCCCGGTGGATCCGGCTGCGCACGGTGCCGAGCTTCACCCCCAGGGTGGCGGCGATCTCCTCGTAGGACAGGCCCTCGACGTCGCAGAGGACCACGGCCGCGCGGAAGTCCGGCGGCAGCGCGTCCAGCGCGGCCTGCACGTCGTGGTCCCAGTGGGTGTCCTCGAAGGCCTGCGCCGGGTTCGGCTCCCGGCCCGGCAGCCGGTCGGTGGCGTCCTCGGCGAGCCCCTCGAACCGGATCCGGGCCTTGCGGCGCACCGAGTCCAGAAACAGGTTCGTGGTGATCCGGTGCAGCCACCCCTCGAAGGTCCCCGGCGTGTAGCTGGCCAGGGAGCGGAAGACCCGGACGAACACCTCCTGGGTGAGGTCCTCCGCGTCGTGCGGGTTGCCGGTGAGCCGGTAGGCCAGGCGGTACACCCGCCCGGCGTGGGCGCGCACCACCTCCTCCCAGGTGGGCGGCGTCCATCCCTCCGGCGCGGGGGGCAGCGGGTGACCGGGGCGCGGTGGCTCGGGTCGGGCCGCAGGGTCGGCCACGCGGTCACCTCCCCGGTCGAGGACCGTCGACGTCTCGGTGACCATTGTGCCTGCCTCGTCCCGCCTCGTCCGCCCGCCGGCCGGCGGCGCCGGCCCGACCCGCGCCGGCCTCGGCGCGCCCATCGCCCAGCAGAACGCCGGAAGCAGGCTCCCGGGTTCCCCGCGGGCTACGCTGGCGCCGCGGAACGTCCTGCCCGGGGAGGCCACCATCACGACCGTGATCAGCGCTGAGAGCTGGCGCTACGCCGAGGGCTTCGTCGCCGAGGACGAGGTGCTGGCCGCCGCCCGGCAGCGGGCCGACGAGGTGGGCGTCGTACCCGTCGGGCCGGGCTGCGGGGCCGGGCTGCGGCTGCTCGCCGCCACCCTGGACGCCCGGGCCGTCGTCGAGGTGGGCACGGGGACGGGGGTGTCGGGCATCTGGCTGCTGCGGGGGATGCGCCCGGACGGGGTGCTCACCAGCGTCGAGGTGGAGGCCGAGCACCAGCGGCTGGCCAGGGAGAGCTTCGCCGAGGCGGGGGTGCCGCCGAACCGGGCCCGGCTCATCGGCGGGCGCGCCCTGGAGGTGCTCCCCCGGTTGACCGACGGCGCCTACGACCTGGTCTTCTGCGACGCGGCCAAGGAGGAGTACGCCGACTACCTGGAGGCGGCGCTGCGGCTGCTGCGGCCCGGCGGCGTGGTGGCCTTCGACAACGCCCTGTGGCACGACCGGGTTGCCGACCCCGCCCAGCGGGACCCGCAGACGGTGGCCGTGCGCGAGCTGGGCCGGCTGGTCCGCGAGGACCCCCGGCTGGTCGCCGCGCTGCTCCCGGTCGGCGACGGGCTGCTCGCCGCGGTGAAACGTCCGACCCTGGGCTAGGCCCTCGGCGCGCTAGCGGCCGGTCCGGCGCCGGCCGGTCCGGCGCGGGCCGCCCTGCTCCAACCAGTGGGCCAGGACCCGTACGCCGAACCCGGTCGCCCCCTTGCTCACCTCGTGCTCGTCGGCGTCGGCCCGGGCCGGCCCGGCGATGTCCAGGTGGGCCCAGGGACGGTCCCCGACGAAGCCCTGCAGGAACAGCGCCGCGGTGATCGAACCGCCGTGCACGTGGGGGTCGGTGGCGATGTTGGCCGCGTCGGCCACCGGGGAGGCCAGGGCGGGCCGGTAGTCGGCGACCAGCGGCATCCGCCACAGCCGGTCCCCGCTGTCCTCCCCCGCGGCCAGCAGGTCCCGGGCGAGGGCCTCGTCGGTGGCGTACAACGCGCCATGCCGGCGGCCCAGCCCCGCGGTGGCCGCGCCGGTGAGGGTGGCCACGTCGACGAGGACGTCCGGGGCCAGCTCGGCGACGGCGTAGGCCAGCGCGTCGCCGAGCACCAGCCGGCCCTCCGCGTCGGTGTTGAGCACCTCGGTGGTGCGCCCGCCGTAGTGGCGCACCACGTCCCCGGGTCGCGCGGCGCTCCCTGAGGGCACGTTGTCCGCGACCGGTACCAGCCCGGTGAGGCGCAGCGGCCAGCCGAGCCGGGCGGCCAGCCCGAGGACGGCGTACACGACCGCGCCGCCGGCCATGTCCGTCTTCATCGCCGGCATGCTGTCCCGCGGCTTGAGCGACAGCCCGCCGGAGTCGAAGGTGATGCCCTTGCCGACGAGCACGACGTGCCGGGCGGGGACGCCCGGGTCGTAGCGAAGCTCCACCAGCCGCGGGGCACGGGCCGAACCGCCGCCGACGGCCAGGATGCCGCCGAACCCCTCGGCGGCCAGCGCCTCCTCGTCGCGCACCCGGCACACCAGGCCCGCTGCGCGGGCCAGCTGCTGGGCCTGCGCAGCCATCCAGTGCGGGGACTTCTCGTTCGGCGGGGTGTTGGCGAGGTCCCGGGCCAGCCACACCGCGTCGGCCACGGCCAGCGCCCGGTCCAGCGCCGCCTGCCGCTGGTGGGGGTGGGGGACGACGACCTGTGCCCAGCCCAGCGGGGCCGAGCCCTTGGGAGTGCTGCGCCGGTGGAACGTGTAGCCCCCCAGCACCAGCCCCTCGACGAAGGCCCGCAGGGCCGCCGCCCCGTCGGCCGCCCAGTCGGCCGGCGTGGCGGCCCGGCCGGTGGCCCGGTCGGTGGGCCCGCCCGCGGCGTCGAGGACGGTCGTGACCAAGCGTGCCTCGCCCCGGCAGCGCCGGGCGAGGGCGGCCCCGGTCCGGCGCAACGCGCCGGGGGAGCCGTCCCCCACGCCGGCCAGCAGCAGCCGGGTCACCGACCCCTCGCCGAGCAGCGGGTACCCCACCACCTGGCCGGCCTCGCCGGTCGCCGCCTCGGCGGCGGCCAGCCGGCCCAGGTCCACGCCGTACGCCGCCGCCAGCGCCGCGGCCCCCGGCCCGGGCACCGGCCCGTCCGGTCCCGGGGCCAGGGGCACGGCCAGCACGGCCGGCCCCCCGGCCCCCTTGGGGCGCGCCGGGATCGCCGCCGGGGCGAGCGGACCGGCGGCGAGGACGATTTCCGTGCGCGCCAGGCGCGCCGGGCGCGCCGGGCGCGGCCGGCCGGACGGGGTGGGCGGCACGCTAGCCCGCGGCACCCTTCAGGGCGTCCCCGAGCGCGTTGGCCTCCGCGGCCGACAGCTCGACGACGAGTCGCCCGCCACCTTCGAGGGGCACGCGCATGACGATGCCGCGGCCCTCCTTGGTGACCTCGAGCGGACCGTCGCCGGTCCGCGGCTTCATGGCCGCCATTGCTCGTCCCCTTCCTTCGTGTGACGCACTGGTCGGGCACTCCCGGTCCCGCCGGAGCAGGGTCCCGGCACGATCGACCGGTCCATTATCCCGTGCCCGGCGTCCCGGCGGCACGAAGATCACCCTGAACGACCGGCCGGGGGGCCGGACCGGGGTCGTCGGGCCGCCCCGAACCGGGCAGACTCTGCGTCCGTGAACGCCCGGTCCGCCCTGTTCGACCTCTACGGCGACCACCTGCGCTCCCGGGGTGGCCAGGCCCCGGTGGCGGCGCTGGTCCGGCTGCTGGCCCCGCTGGGCGTGGCCGCGCCGGCGGTCCGGACCGCGGTGTCCCGGATGGTCCGCCAGGAGTGGCTGGAGCCGGCCCGGCTGCCCGGCGGTCCCGGCTACGCGCTGACCCCGCGGGCGGTGCGCTGGCTGGACGACGCCGCGGCGCGGATCTACCGGACCCGGGCGGCCGCCTGGGACGGACACTGGCACCTGCTGGTGGTCACCCCACCGGCCGGCCGCCCCGCCCGGGAGCGGCTGCGGGCCGGGCTGGGCTTCCTCGGCTACGCGCCGCTTTCCGAGGACACCTGGCTCAGCCCCCGGCCGGCCCCGGAGCTCGCCGACCTGCTCGAACGCGCGGCGGTGCGGGCCGACCGGTTCACCGCCCGGCACGGTGGGGACTCCCTGGACTTGGTCCGCCGCGCCTGGGACCTCGACGGCCTGGCGGCGGCCTACCGCCGGTGGACCGGCCAGGCCCGGCGCCTGTTCGACGGCGCCGGGCCGGCGGCCTCCGCCGAGGAGTCCTTCGCGGTGCGCAGCCGGCTGGTCCACGAGTGGCGCAAGTTCCTGTTCGCCGACCCAGGCCTGCCCCGGGAGCTGCTGCCCGCCGACTGGCCCGGCGACGCCGCCGCAGCCCTCTTCGACGAGGCGGCGGCGACCCTGGCCCCGGGCGCCGCCCGCTTCGTCGACGCCTGCCTGACCGCCGCCGCGCCGCCGGCCCCCCGGCGCCCCGGCGCGACCGCCAGCACCCCGGGAGGACGACGATGACCCACCCACCGGCCGAGCCCGTCGAGGACGGGGTCCGCTACGAGGTGGCCGCGGGGGTGGCCACGGTCACCCTGGCCCGGCCCGCGGCCATGAACTCCCTCGACCTGGCCACCAAGGACGCCCTCCTCGCCGCCCTGCGGGCCGCCGCCGGCGACCCCGCGGTGCGGGCGGTGGTGCTCACCGGGGAGGGGCGCGCCTTCTGCGTGGGGCAGGACCTGCGGGAGCACGCGGGAAACCTCGACCGGCTCGACCCCGCGGAGGTGTGGGCCACCGTGCCCCGCCACTACGCGCCGCTGGCGGCCACCCTCGCCGGGATGCCGAAGCCGGTGGTGGCCGCGGTCAACGGGGTGGCGGCGGGGGCGGGGGCCGCCCTGGCCTTCGCCTGCGACTTCCGGGTGGTGGCCGAGTCGGCCGGGTTCAACCTGGCCTTCGCCGGCATCGGCCTGTCCGTGGACACCGGGACGTCCTGGACGCTGCCCCGGCTGGTCGGCCACGCCCGCGCCCTGGAGCTGCTGCTGCTGCCCCGGACCGTGCCCGCCGCGGAGGCGCTGGCGCTGGGCCTGGCCACCCAGGTGGTCCCGGCCGACCGGGTGGCCGCCGAGTCGGCCGACCTGGCCACGCGACTCGCCGCCGGGCCGACCCTGGCCTACGCCGCGATCAAGGAGGCGCTGCTGTACGCCGCCACCGCGCCCCTGGCCGCGGCGCTGGAACGGGAGGGCGAGCTGATGGCCCGCACCGGGCGCAGCGTGGACCACCGGGCCGCCGTGGCGGCCTTCCTGGACCGGCGTCCCCCCGTCTTCGAGGGTCGCTAAGGCCTCCGCCTCCCCCTCCCCTCTCGTACTCTCGTAGCGATCAGGCAGCAGTTCATCGGCGCCGGTGCGTCCCTCACCGGACCGGTGCGGGCGAGGGTCGGACGACGCAGGCGGCCAGGTGGTCATCGACCAGGCCGCAGGCCTGCATCAAGGCGTACGCCGTGGTGGGTCCGACGAACCGGAACCCGGCGGTGCGCAGGGCGGCGGACAGGGCCGCGGACTCCGCGGTCGTCGCCGGCACGTCGGCCGGGTGCTCCGGCGCCGGACGCCCCGGCGGCGGGGCGAAGGACCAGACCAGCCGGTCGAGGCCCCCGGGGCCCAGCGCCGCGGCGGCCTGCGCGTTGGCCACCGCGGCGAGGACCTTGGCTCGGTTCCGGACGATGCCCGGGTCGGCCAGCAGCCGGGCCACCTCGGCCTCCCCGTACGCCGCCACCGCGGCAATGGCGAAGCCGTCGAACGCCCGGCGGAAGGCGTCCCTGCGGTGCAGGATGACCCGCCAGGACAGCCCGGCCTGGAAGGCCTCCAGCGTGATCCGCTCGAAGAGGGCGTCGTCCCCCCGCACGGGGGCGCCCCACTCCTCGTCGTGGTAGGCGAGGTACCGGGGGTCGGCCCCGGTGAGCGCCCACGGGCAGCGGGGCCGCCCGTCGGGGCCGGGCCGGACCCGTTCAGTCACCAGGCCACTCCGCGGTCCGGCTGGGCGGCGAAGGAGGGTCGGCCAGCCGGGCCTGCAGCGCGGCGATCCGGTCCTCCCGATCCCGCAGCTCGGCGGCCAGCCGGTCCAGGACGGCGTCGACCTCGTCCATCCGGTAGCCGCGCAGCGCGACCGCGAAGCGCAGCCCGGCCAGGTCGGCGGGTACGAC
>JBMOMH010000199.1:1286-6397 GCA_049323135.1 Actinomycetota bacterium | reverse complement strand
GAGCCGGTGAGCGGTGCGCCGCGCTACCCCCTGCGCCGGGCGGCCGACGTGGCGCGGGTCCTGGACCGGGTCGAACAGGAGACCGGGCACCGCAACGTCCGTCTGCTGGCCGACCTGTACCACCTCAGCGTGAACGGCGACGACCTGGCCGAGGTCGTCGAGCGACACGCCCCGCGGATCGGGCACGTGCAGATCGCGGACGCCCCGGGCCGGCACGAACCGGGCACCGGCCACATCGACCTCGACCGGCACCTGACCGCCCTCGAGGCCGCCGGGTACCGCGGCTGGGTGGGGCTGGAGTACGTGCCCACCGGCACGACCGAGGCCAGCCTGGGCTGGCTCGCCCCTAACCGGCGCCGCCAGCAGCCCTGACCGGGCATCCCGACCACGACCAGCATCCCGACCTCGACCAGCATCCCGACCACGACCAGGAGACTCACCATGACCACGATCGCTGTCATCGGCCTGGGCGTCATGGGCGGCCCCATGGCCGCCCACCTCGTCCGCGCCGGGTACGACGTCGTCGGCGTCAACCGCAGCCGGGGCGCCGTGGAGCGCCTCGTCGCACAGGGCGGGCGGGGGGCGGGCAGCGTCGCTGAGGCCGTGGCCGAGGCGGACGCCGCCCTCACCATGCTGCCCGACAGCCCGGACGTGGAGGCGGTGGCCCTCGGCGAGGACGGCATCTACCCCAACGCCAAGCCGGGTCTCCTGCACGTCGACTGCTCGTCGATCCGGCCCGACGTGGCCCGCCGCCTGGCCCGCGCCGGCCGGGAGCGCGGCGTACGGGTCGTGGACGCCCCGGTCAGCGGCGGCGAGGTGGGCGCGGTCGAGGCGACCCTGTCCATCATGGTCGGCGGCGACCCGGCCGACGTCGAACAGGTGCTGCCGATCCTGCGGGTGCTGGGCCGCACCGTGGTGCCGGTGGGCCCGGCCGGTGCGGGGCAGACGGTCAAGGCGGCCAACCAGCTCATCGTGGCCGGCACGATCGAGCTCGTCGCCGAGGCCGTCGTCTTCCTCGAGGCGCACGGCGTCGACCTGGCGGCCGCGCTGCGGGTGCTCGCCGGCGGCCTGGCCGGCAGCGCCATCCTGGACCGCAAGGCGGCCGCCATGCTGCGCCGGGAGTTCACCCCCGGCTTCCGGGTCGACCTGCACCACAAGGACCTGGGCATCGCCACCGACGCGGCGCGGGAGGCCGGGGTGGTCATCCCGCTCGGCGCGCACGTCGCGCAGCTGGTCGCGGCCCTGCGGGCGCAGGGCCACGGCGGCCTCGACCACGGCGCGCTGCTGCTGCTCGTCGAGCAGCTGTCGGGACGCGCGTCGACCCGGACGGAGGGCTGAGCGGTGACCCGGATGCGCGCGGCGGACGCCGCGGTGGCGATCCTGCACAAGGAGGGCGTGCGGCACGTGTTCGGAGTGCCCGGCGCCGCGATCAACCCCTTCTACGCCGCGCTGCGTGCGCACGGCGGCATCCGGCACCTCCTGGCCCGGCATGTGGAGGGCGCCTCGCACATGGCCGAGGGCTACACCCGGGCCGTCGCCGGCAACATCGGTGTCTGCGTGGGCACCAGCGGCCCCGCGGGAACCGACATGGTGACCGGCCTCTACTCCGCGTGGGCCGACTCGGTCCCCATCCTCTGCATCACCGGTCAGGCCCCGGTGGCCCGGCTGCACAAGGAGGACTTCCAGGCCGTGGACATCACGGCCATCGCCGGGCCGGTCACCAAGATGGCGACGACGGTGCTGGAGCCGGCCCAGGTGCCGGGCGCCGTCCAGCAGGCCTTCCACGTGATGCGTTCCGGCCGGCCCGGCCCGGTGCTCCTCGACCTTCCGGTGGACGTGCAGGCGGCCGAGATCGAGTTCGACGTCGACACCTACCAGCCGCTGCCGGCGTACCGGCCGGTGGCGACGCGCGCCCAGGCCGCCCGGGCCCTCGACCTGCTGACGCGGGCGGAGCGCCCGCTCATCGTGGCCGGCGGGGGTGTGGTCAACGCCGACGCCGCCGACCAGCTGGTCGCCCTGGCCGAGCTGCTGCAGGTCCCCGTGGTGCCCACCCTCATGGGGTGGGGGGTCATCCCCGACGACCACCCGCTCATGGCCGGCCTGGCCGGCCTGCAGACGGCCCACCGCTACGGCAACGCGACGTTGCTCGCCGCCGACTTCGTGCTGGGGGTGGGCAACCGCTGGGCCAACCGGCACACCGGGGCGCTCGAGGTCTACCGGCGCGGGCGCACCTTCGTCCACATCGACGTCGAGCCGACGCAGATCGGCCGGGTGTTCCCGCCGGACTACGGCATCGTCTCCGACGCTCGGGCTGCCCTCGAGCGCCTGCTCGACGTCGCCACTGAGCGTCGAGCGGCGGGGGAGCTACCCGACCGGAGCGGGTGGGTCACCCAATGCCAGCAGCGCAAGCGCTCGCTACAACGGCGCACGCACTTCGATGACGTGCCGGTCAAGCCGCAGCGGGTCTACGAGGAGATGAACCGCGCCTTCGGACGCGACGTGCGCTACGTGAGCACCATCGGGCTCTCCCAGATCGCCGGGGCGCAGTTCCTGCACGTCTACCGCCCCCGGCACTGGGTCAACTGCGGCCAGGCCGGCCCCCTGGGCTGGACGATCCCCGCCGCGCTGGGCGTCGTCGTCGCCGACCCTGACGCCACCGTGGTCGCCCTGTCCGGGGACTACGACTTCCAGTTCATGGTGGAGGAGCTGGCGGTGGGGGCTCAGTTCAACCTGCCGTACGTCCACGTGGTGGTCAACAACTCCTACCTGGGGCTGATCCGCCAGGCCCAGCGCGCCTTCGACATGGACTACTGCGTCCAGCTGTCCTTCGAGAACGTCAACTCCCCGGAGGTGGGCGGCTACGGGGTCGACCACGTCAAGGTCGCCGAAGGGCTCGGCTGCAAGGCGCTGCGCGTCCACGAACCGCAGGACCTGCCGTGGGCGTTCGAGCAGGCCACCAAGCTGATGGCGGAGTTCCGGGTCCCCGTCGTCGTCGAGGTCATCCTCGAGCGGGTCACGAACATCGCGATGGGCGCCGACCTGGCGAGCGTCACCGAGTTCGAGGAGCTGGCGACCCGCCCGGAGCACGCCCCTACGGCGATCGCCCTGCTGGCGGACTGATTCGGGTGCGGCGGTTTGCTCACCAGCCGACGGCGCCGTCCACCATCTCGCGGATCAGGTCGGCGTGGCCGTTGTGCCGGGCGTACTCCTCCACCATGTGCAGGTAGATCCAGCGCAGGGACACCTCCTGGCCCCGCCGCAGCCCGGTGTCCGCCAGGGCGAACCGGGCCGCCGCCTGCCGGCTGCGCGCGCACTCCTGCTGCCAGGTGACCAGGTCGTGGGCCCAGTCGGCGTTGTCGAGGGGGACCAGCTCGCTGTCCGGGACGGCGGGGTCGTAGAACAGGGGCGGCGTTTGCGGTGCCCGCTGCAGCACCCGGGTGAACCAGTTGCGTTCCACCTCGGCCAGGTGCCGCACCAGGCCGTGCAGGGACAGGTTCGACGTCGGTACCGGCCGGTGCGCCAGGCCGGTGCGGTCGAGCCCCTCGCACGTGAGCAGCAAGGTGGTGCGGTGGAACTCCAGCCACGCCTCCAGCATGGTGCGCTCGTCGGCGACGTACGCCGGCTCCGTCCGGCGCGGGTCGGTCAGGTCGGCGACCACGGCACTACCCCCGGCTCGGTCGGTGGCGAGACTCATCCCAGGTGACGCTACCGGTCCCCGCTCGGCCGGTGCCATCGTCGCCGGCCCTGGGCCACCAGGCGTCGGACCGCCCGGCGCTGCCGCTCCGCCAGCGGAGCCGGCCGCCAGGGTGCCGTGGGCGGCCGCACCGCGGCGGCCACCTCCACCCGGATCCGGTCCACCGCGGCCAGCAGGGCACCGTGCTGCTGCCAGGCACCTTCGTCGCTCTGCGGGTCGACCAGCAGCAGGGCACTCAGCTCGTCCCGACGCTCGTGCAGCTCGGCGAGGGCCTCCTCCACCGCCGCGACCCCGGCCTCGGTGGGCTGCGTGCCAGCCGGGGTGACGGACACGGTGACGCTGACCATCCGCTCCACCCCGGTGGCCGCCGCCTCGAGCACCGCGGCGATGGCCTGGCGCACCTCTGGGCCGTACGCGTTGGCCAGCTCGGCCTCGGGCACGAAGTACACCCGGTCGAGCAGCGCCCGGCTCAGGCTGCGGACCGACACGTAGCACAGCTCCAGGCCGGTGAGCCCGGCGCGCAGCCGCGGCTGGACCGAGCGGGCCCGGCCGCCCCGCGGGTTCAGCCGCGCGGACTCCTCGGCGTGGGCCAGCCGCCGGTCGGCCCGGGCCACCTCCGCGCCGAGCCCGCGGGCCGCGGCCAGCCACCGGTCCGCCGCGGACCGGGACCAGCCCGTGCGCAGCTCCCCGGCCAGCCCGCGGAGGAACAGCGCCATCCGGTCGCCGAGCTCGGCGAGCGCGGCGCCCGCCGGCTGCACGTACAGCGGAGGTGCGATCACCGCGTTCACCGCGATGCCCACCCCGGCCCCCACCAGCGTCTCGTAGACCCGGCCCAGTGCGGCCACCTCCGCCGCGCTGCCCACGGCGAGCACCAGCATGGCGCTGATCGGCACCTCCAGCAGGTGCGGGCCCAGCCGCAGCAGCCGCCCGAGGAGCAGGGACACCGCCACGACCAGGCCGAGGCTCCACCAGGTCAGCCCCACGTAGCTCGCCACCCCGACCGCCACCAGCACCCCGGCGAGCACGCTGGCCACCCGCTCCAGCCCCTGGGTCACCGTCTGGTAGAGGGTCAGCTGGACGACGAGCAGCGCGGTCAGCGGGGCCAACACCGGCTGGGGGCTGGTGCCCAGCCGTTCGGCCACGACGAAGGACACCACCGCGGCCAAGGTGGTCTTCGCGGTGCGCAGGCCCGGGGTGCGGCCGCGCCGGGTCAGCCCCGGGCGCAGGCGCATCCGCTCGGACGCCGTCGGCCAGCGCACCTACGACCGTCCCGTCGGGGTGAGCCGCGGCAGGTTCAGGGCGGTCGGGCACTCCACGGCGTTGATGCTGCCACGCGTCGGTGCTCCCCGGTCCGGGCGAGGCCCGCCCCCTTGACGGCGCCGGCCGACGGGAGGACCGTCGGAGTGGGCACGAGCAG
>JBMOMH010000199.1:0-1276 GCA_049323135.1 Actinomycetota bacterium | reverse complement strand
ACTGCGATGAACGCAGCAGTGGGCGACCGGATCGTCGTAGCCTCGAACTCCCTGGACCGGCCCGTTCGGCACGGTCGCGTCGTCGAGCTGCGCCACCCCGACGGGTCCCCGCCGTACGTCGTGGAGTGGTCCGACACCGGCCAAACCGGCCTGGTGTTCCCCGGACCCGACGCCCGGGTGGAGCACGACACCGAGCCGGGGGGCGGCGCCGACGGTGGGGGGGCGGCGCGCGCGGCAGCGCAGGGTCGGGTCGGCGCCAAGCGCTGGCGGGTGGAGGTGGAGGTCGTGGAGGAGGGGCCGGAGACCGTGGCGCACGCCGTGCTGGTCACCGGCCCGGCCCGGGAGGGGACGCCGACCGCGCTGGGCGCCGAGGGGCACGCCCACCGCCGGCCGGGGGACCCGGACCTCCCGGTGATCGGTGACGAGGTGGCGGTGGCCCGGGCCTTGCACCGGCTCGCCGACGGGCTGCTCGGCGCGGCCTCCCAGGACATCAGCGCCGCCGAAGGCCACCGGGTCGAGATCCACGCCTAGCGTCGGCGGCGGGGCACCCGGCGTACCGGGCGGGTGCGCCGGGGGAGGACCGGGGAGGACCGGGGGAGGACCAGCGGCGACGAGCCCGAGGAGGAACGATGGTCACCGCACGAGACCTCATGCACCGCGGGGCGCAGTGCGTCCGCGAGGGCGACACCCTGGCGGAGGCGGCCCGGATGATGCGGGACCTGCAGGTCGGCGCGCTGCCCGTCTGCGGCGACGACAACCGGCTGCGCGGCATCATCACCGACCGCGACCTGGTCATCCACTGCATCGCAGAGGGGCGCGACCCGGCCACTATGACCGCCCGCGAGCTGGCGCAGGGCCCGCTGGTCTGGGTGGACGCCGACGCCGACGCCGACCAGGTGCTGCGCACCATGGAGGAGCACCGCATCCGGCGGGTGCCCGTCATCGAGCAGCACGACCTCGTCGGGATGATCAGCGAGGCGGACGTAGCGACGCACCTGCCGGAGGCGAGGGTGGCCGAGTTCGTCGGGCGGATCGCGGCGGCCCCGCCTACCGGGTGACGGTCCGCGGGTCCACGCCCGGTCCGGCGCACCGCCCGCAACTTCTGCATGATCGCTACAGGAATTGCAGGAGGTGGGATCTCCATCTCGTTGCCGTAGGATTCGGGCGTGGCGCTGCTCGCTGGTCGGGACTACCCGAGCTCCTACGCGGAGCTGCGTGCCTGGTTCAACGAGGACTGGAAGTGCCTGGACTTCCTGGACTGGTTGCGCTGGCCTGA
>JBMOMH010000198.1:0-6435 GCA_049323135.1 Actinomycetota bacterium | reverse complement strand
GCACACCAACACCCCACCCGAACACAGCTCGCCGGCGCATCGTCGACGAGCCGATACCCCACGCCCTACTCACCCGCAGACCACCCGCAGACGGTCACTTGACTTCTCCCTCATAGGCTGCTCAGCCGGCGGTCCCTTCTGCCGACTGACAGGGCATGGACAGCAGCGCCGACCGGCTCCGGGTGGTGGTCGCCGACGACGACCCGGACATCCGTGCCCTGGTGCGCTACAAGCTCGCCGGGGCCGGCTGCGTGGTGCGCGAGGTGCCGGACGGGGAGGCCGCCCTGGCCGCGGCCCACGCGTGGGACCCGCACCTGGTCATCCTCGACGTACGGATGCCCCGGCTGTCCGGGCTGCAGGTGTGCCGGGCGCTGCGCACCGACCCACGGACCGGGCACATCCCGGTGCTGCTGCTCAGCGCCGCCGCCGGTACCGCGGACGTCGCGGCCGGCTTCGCCGCCGGGGCGGCCGAGTACGTCGTCAAGCCGTTCCGGGCCCGTGACCTGCTCGATCGGGTGGTGCTGCTCGCCGCGGTGCACGGACCGGCCGTCAGCCCCGGCTCCGCCCCCGGCGCACCGCGAGTGCTGGCCGGCGCTCGCTGACGTCGCTCGCATCGGCGGGCCGGTGGTGGCGCAGCAGCTGGTGGTGGTCATCCGCGGGCGCGTCCGGGGGCGCGTCCGGGTCGGCGTGAACCAGGGCCGCGGTGAGCCGCGGCACCTCGTGCAGCAGGTTGTGCTCGGTCTCCTCGGCGATCCGGTGCGCCGCGACGACCGTCAACCCTGGGTCCACCACGACCTCGATCTCGGCGCGCAGCGCGTGCCCAATCCAGCGCAAGCGCACTTCGCCCAGCTCGCGCACCCCCGGGGTGGCCCGGGCCACCGCCGCAACCTGGGACACCAGCTCGGGCTCCACGGCGTCCATCAGCCGCCGGTACACCTCCCGGGCGGCATCGCGCAGCACGACCAGGATGGCCACCGTGATGGCCAAGCCGACCAGCGGGTCGGCGATGGGCAGGCCGAGCGCCACGCCCGCCGCCCCGACGACGACGGCCAGCGAGGTGAAGCCGTCGGTGCGGGCGTGCAGCCCGTCCGCGACGAGGGCGGCCGAGCCGATCCGCCGGCCCACCCGGATCCGGTAGCGGGCCACCAGCTCGTTGCCGAGGAAGCCGATCACACCGGCCAGGGCCACCAGCCCGGTGTGGGTCACCGGCTGCGGGTCCACCAGCCGGCGTACCGCCTCGTACCCGGCCAGCGCGGCCGAGGCGGCGATGAGGAGGACGACGACGATGCCGGCGAGGTCCTCCGCCCGGCCGAACCCGTAGGTGTAGCGGCGGGTCGGTGCCCGGCGGCCGACGGTGAACGCGACGGCGATCGGGGCGGCGGTGAGGGCGTCGCTGAGGTTGTGGATGGTGTCGCCGAGCAGGGCCACCGATCCGGTGACCAACACGACCAGTCCCTGCAGCAGGGCGGTGACCAGCAGCGCGACGAACGAGATCAGCAGCACCCGCATGCCCTGCCGGCTCGTCTCGAGCTCGCGGTCCAGGGCCACCGTGCTGTCGTGCCGGTGCGGCACCAGCAGCGCTCGCAGCCGGCCGGCGAAGCCCTGGGGGCGGTGGTACCCGGTGTGGTCGTGCCCGGTGTGGTCGTGCCCGGTGTGGTCGTGCCCGGTGTCGGCGGTCATCGGCCCGGCCCCTCCTCGTCGCATCCGTGGCAGAATACGTGCCTATGCGCGCACCCGTGCACACCGGGAGGGATGAGGGCGCGCCACGGACTGGCCCGCCGGAGCTTGCCGAGGCGCAGGTCCAGGTGGCCGCCGAGACGTTCCGGATGTTGGCCGACCCCACCCGGCTGCGACTGTTGTGGGCCCTGGCCGAGGGAGGCGAGCTGGACGTCGGGGCGCTCACCCGCCTGGCCGGGGTCGCCCGGCCGGCGGCCTCCCAACATCTGGCCAAGCTTCGGCTGGCCCGGTTCGTGGAGACCCGGCGGTCCGGGCGGCGGGTCCTCTACCGGATCCGGGGCGGGCACCTGCGCCGGGTCATCGCCGAGGCGGTGTTCCACGCCGACCATGAGGTCAGCGGGGCACCCCCGCACGCCTGACGAGCGGCGGCGACTGTCGGGCGACGTACGGCCCCGGTCCGGTGAGGTACGGCGGGTACTTCCTGGGCGTCGTAGCACTTCCTGGGTCGTGGTATCGCCTTCTGGGTGCTCGAGCACCCAGGTCGCGGTACGACGATCAGGAAACCTGATCGTCGTCGCCACCCCCGAGCTGGGTCAGCCGGCGGCCTGGGAGAGGGCGGGGTCGGGGAGCAGGTAGGGCTCCCAGCTGGGGTGCAGCCGGGCGTAGCCGACGAGCAGCGCCACCGTGCCGTGGGGGGCGCTGGGGGCGAAGGGCAGGGACCAGCCGAGCTCGCCGACCAGCCGGTCGGCCTTGCGGTGGTTGCACCGGCGGCACGCCGCCACCACGTTGGACCACTCGTGGCGGCCGCCCCGGGAGCGGGGCACCACGTGGTCGACCGTCTCCGCCCGGCCCGCGCAGTAGGCGCAGCGGTAGCCGTCCCGCTGCAGCACGCCGCGCCGGGTCATCGGCAGGCTGCGCCGGTACGGGACCCGCACGTACCGGCTCAGCCGGACCACCCGAGGGGCGGGAATCGCCTGCCGCTCCGACCGGAGCACCCCCTCGCCGGCGGCGACCACGGTGGCCTTCTCGGCCAGCACCAGCACCACGGCCCGCCGCAGGGGAACCACACAGAGCGGCTCGTACGTCGCGTTGAGGACCAGGGTGAGGCTCATCCGCCGGCTCCCCCACCGGCGGGCCCGGACGCGTGAGGGTGCCGCGGCGGCCGCTGCGACCGTGGCACGGGCACCTCCCGACCGGGACCGCCCGCGACGGCGCTCCCCCTAGCATGGTGCCCTGTCCCGCCCGAACCGCGCACCCGGGTTCCCCTACGGCGTCAGGGCGACCTCGCCCCCGTCGCCGCCCCACCGGGTGTGGAAGCCGCCGGGCCGGTCGGTCCGCCGGTAGCCGTGGGCGCCGAACAGGTCCCGCAGCCCTTGCACCAGGGCCCCGGGCAGCCGCCCGTGACGCAGCGCGTCGTAGTACGCCAGCGAGGAGGACAGCACCGGCGTCGGCACGCCGTGCTCCACGGCCACGGCGACGACCCGCCGCCACCCCTCCTGCGCGGCGCCGAGGGTGGCGGCCAGGTTCGCGTCGAGCAGCAGGTTAGGCAGCGCAGGCTGCGCGGCGTACGCCGCCCGGATCCGGTCGAGGAACCGGGCCCGGATGATGCAGCCCCCCCGCCAGATAGTGGCCAGCCCACCCAGGTCGAGGTCCCAGCCGTACTCCTCGGAGCCGCGGCGCAGCAGGTCGAAGCCCTGGGCAAAGGCCACCACCCGGGCCGCCGCGAGGGCGGCGTGCCCGTCCTGGACGAGTCTGGCCGCGTCGGCCACCGGCTGCGGCCGCGGCCCCGGGAGGACCGGTTCGGCGGCCCGACGCTGGTCCACCAGCGCGGAGACCACCCGGGCGAAGACCGCCTCGCCGATCCCGGGGACCGGGGAGCCCAGGTCGAGGGCCAGCTGGACCGTCCACCGTCCGGTGCCCTTCTGCTCCGCGGCGTCGGCGACGACGTCGACGAACGGGGCACCGGTGTGCGGGTCGACCCGCGCCAGCACCGTGGCGGCGCTGGCCAGCAGGAACGACTCCAGCTCGCCCTCGTTCCACTCGCCGAACACCCCGGCGACCTCGGCCGGCGGCAGCCCGCCGACCTGCCGCAACAGGTCGTAGCACTCGGCGAGGAGCTGCATGTCGGCGTACTCGATGCCGTTGTGCACCATCTTGACGAAGTGCCCGGACCCGTCCGGACCGACGTGCCGGCAGCACGGGACACCGTCCACCCGGGCGGCGATGTCCTCGAGCAGGGGGCCGACGACGGCGTACGCCGCCACGCTGCCGCCCGGCATGATGCTCGGCCCGGTCAGCGCCCCCTCCTCGCCCCCGGAGATCCCGGCGCCGACCAGGTGGACCCCGGCCGCGGCCAGCCGGGCCTCCCGGCGGCGGGTGTCGGCGAAGTGGGAGTTCCCCCCGTCGACGACCACGTCCCCGGCGTCCAGCAACGGCAGCAGGGCGTCGAGGGTCGCGTCGACGGCCGGCCCGGCCTGGACCATGAGCAGCAGCCGGCGGGGCCGGGTCAGCGACGCCACCAGACCGGCCAGGTCGGCCGCGGGGAGGAAGGTCCCCTCAGCACCGAACCGCTCGACCAGCTCCCGGGTCCGCTGCCCGGTGCGGTTGTGCACGGCCACCCGGTACCCCCGCCGGGCCAGGTTGCGGGCGAGGTTGCGTCCCATGGTGGACAGGCCGGTGACCCCGACGTCCGCGGTGGGTGTGGTCACGTTGACTCCCGGTCAGCGGAGGATGTTCACGGCGCGGGCGACGACCAGCACGACGGTGACCAGGGCGACTGCCGACTGCAGCAGCATGGCCAGCTTCGCCCACCGGGCCAGCGGCATCACGTCGGTGGGGCTGAACGCGGTGGCGTTGGTGAACGACAGGTACAGGTAGTCGGGGAAGGCCGGCTCCCAGTCCGGTGGGGCCAGCTGCGGGCTGGCCATCTGCGGGAACAGGAAGCCCGGGTAGGGGCCCTCGCCCTGGGCCCGGGCCGCGGGGCCGCCCCGGTCGAGCTCCCAGTACCACAACGCGAAGACGATGACGTTGGTGAGGTAGACCGCCGCCCCGGTGGTGAGCAGTGCGGCCGCATCGGTGCCCTCCCGGCCGTAGACCAGGCCGACGACCAGCCGGGCCACCGAGACGATGTTGGCCACGCTCACCACCGCGATGAGCAGCAGCCCGGTGCCGCGCATCAGCCGGTTGTGCCGGTGGATCCGGCCCGGGTTGGTCACCAGCAGCCCCACCAGCAGCACGCCGCCCAGCGCGGGCAGTAGCCAGTGTGGCGGCAGCGACAGCCGGGCCGGCACCGCCAGCTGCAGGGCGATGGCGCCGGCCACGGCTAGGGCCATCGGCCAGCGGGGCTCCCCGGCCGTGGCCCGGCGCCAGGCGGGCAGCGCCTGCTCGACGTGCCGTACGCCGGCCAGCAGGGCCTGCTCCACCCGTTCCAGCCGCTCGGGCAGGTCCGGGGATCCGGGGTGCTCGCTCACCGCCCCGGTCCCCGCGCCGCGGGGCCGGCGGCCAGGCGTCGGAGGACCGCCCGCGGCAGCAGCCGGGCCAGGACCGCCCCGGCTCGGTACGGCGCCCCGGCGATGCTCAGCGTGGCGCCCCGGTCGAGGTCGCGCAGCGCGGTGCGGACGACCACCTGCGGCTCCAGCCAGGCCCAGCTCGGCAGCCGGGGCTGGATGCCCATCCGTTGGTGCATCTCGGTCCGGGTGTACCCCGGGCAGACCGCGACGGCCCGGACCCCCCTCCGGGCCAGCTGCGGGGCCAGCCCCTCGGTGAACGAGGTCACCCAGGCCTTGGCTGCGCTGTAGGTGCCGGCCGGCAGGAAGCCGGCCACCGAGCTGACGTTGACCACCGCGCCCTGGCCGCGGGCCAGCATGCCGGGCAGCGCGGCATGGGTCAGCCGCAGCACGGCGAGGACGAGGACCTGCACAAGCTGCTCCTCGTCTTCCACGCTGGAGCGGAGGAACCCCTGCGGCAGGCCGTAGCCGGCGTTGTTGACCAGCACGTCCACGGGCCGGTCCGGGTCGGCCAGCCGGGCCTCCACGGTGCGTCGCTGTGCCGGGTCGCCGAGGTCGGCGGGGTGCACCTCCACGGCGACCCCGTGCCCAGCGCGCAGCCGGTCCGCCGCGTCGGCGAGCCGAGCCCGGTCCCGGGCGACGAGGACCAGGTCGTGGCCCCGCTCGGCGAGCTGGCGGGCGAACTCCGCGCCGAGCCCGGCGGTAGCGCCGGTGACCAAGGCCGTGGGCACGGGACCAACCTAGTGGTCCGCCGACTGGGTGGTGCAGGTCAGCGTCGCGGCGGCCTGACCGGGCCGCCCCCTGGGCCCGTCAAGAGCCGCATGATCGCTACGAGGGAGGGGGGTGGGGTCAGGGGCGGGTGAGCTCCACGACCGCGGCCAGGCCGACCAGGACGATGACGGCCCGTAGGGCAGGCGCCGGCAGTCGCCGCCCCACCCGGGCCCCGAGCTGCCCTCCGATCACGGACCCGGCGGCAATGAGCAGCGCGGGCGTCCAGGCGACCCGGGCGACCAGGATGAACAGCACCCCCGCGACGATGTTCACCAGCCCGGCGAGGACGTTCTTGGCCGCGTTGACCCGCTGCAGGTCCCGGTCGAGGAACAGGCCCAGCAGCCCCACGAGCAGCACGCCCTGGGCGGCCCCGAAGTACCCGCCGTACACGCCGGTCAGGTACACCCCCAGCACCAGCCACAGCGAGCCGTGCGCCGGAGCGTCGTGCGGCTGGGCCAGCCGGGCCGACAGCCACGGCTGC
>JBMOMH010000197.1:0-6460 GCA_049323135.1 Actinomycetota bacterium | reverse complement strand
GGCCGCGGGTACCGGGCTGCTGCTCTACCTGGTGCCCGCCGGGCTGTCCGGGGTCGCCGCGCCCCGCTACGCGCTGCCCCCGGTGCTGCTCCTGTACGCCGCCCTCGCGGTGCTCGCCGACGGTCTGCTACAGGCACGGCGGCAAGGTCGGCCCCGGACCGCCGCGAGCCTCCCGCTGGTAGCGGCGACCGGGGCCGTGCTCGCCGTCGCCGTGGCCCTGGGGCTGCCGGCCCCGCAGCGCCAGGCCGCCCCGTCGTGGTCGGGACAGGTCGCCGCGGCCAGCGCAGCGTGCCGGTCGGGAGCGAGCAGCGCCCGGCTGGGGCTGGCTCCCCCCGGCTGGTTCGCGGTCATCCCGTGCACCGACCTGCGCATGCCGGCACCGCGACCAGAGCCGAGCGGCTAGCGTGGTCGGGAAAGCGGTGGGGCCGGGCGGGGGGGTTGGGGCAACCGTGACAACGGGACGGCCACCGGTGACCCTCGTCGTGGTCACCTACAACAGCACCGCGGTGCTGCCGGCCTTCGCTGCGGCGCTGCCGGAAGCGCTGCAGGACGTGGCCGGCGCCAGCGTCGTCGTCGTGGACAACGCGTCCACCGACGGCACCCCGGAGCTGGCCGCGGCGGTGCTGCCGGGCTGCCGGGTGGTGCCCATGGGTCGCAACGCCGGGTACGCTGCCGCGGTGAACGCGGGGGTGGACGCGGCGCCCCCGGACGGTGACGTCCTCGTCCTCAACCCGGACATCCGCCTGGGTCCCCGCTGCGTCCGCTGCCTGCAGGACACGCAGGCGGCGACGGGGGCGGGCATCGTCGTCCCCCGGCTCACCGACCCGTCGGGCCGGCTGCACCGCTCGTTGCGGCGCCGGCCCACCCTTGGTCGGGCCCTCGGGGAGGCGGTGCTCGGGGGGCGGGCGGGACGCCTCCCCGCCTGCGGCGAGGTGGTGTCCGCCCCCGGCGCCTACCGTCGGGTCAGCACCGCGGACTGGGCGACCGGCGCGGCGATGCTGGTGACCCGCGCCTGCTGGCGGGCCACCGGCCGGTGGGACGAGTCGTTCTTCCTCTACTCGGAGGAGACCGACTTCTGCCTGCGGGCTCAGGACGCCGGCTTCCGGCTGGTCTTCGCGCCGGAGGCGACGGCGGTGCACCTGGGCGGGCAGAGCGTGACCTCGCCGGAGCTGTGGAGCCTGCTGATGGCCAACCGGGTCCGGCTGTACCGACGACGCCACCGTCGAGTGGCTGCCGAGGCCTACCGCGGCGCGCTGCTCCTCGGCGCGCTACTGCGGGCGGGACGTGGGCGTACGCACCGCGCGGCGGTCCGGGCGCTGACCCGGCCAGGGCTGACCGCGGACCCGTCGCCGAGCCAGCCTGCCCCCGCAGGGGTGCCCGGCTATGTCTGCTTCTCCGCCCAGGACTGGTGGTACCACAACCGGGCGCACTCGGACTTCCAGCTGATGCGCAACATCGCCGCGCATCGGACGGTGCTGTTCGTCAACAGCATCGGGATGCGGATGCCGCTGCCGGGGCGCAGCCCGATGCCGTGGCGGCGCATCGCCCGCAAGGTGCGCAGTGTGGCGAAGCTGGTGCGCCGGCCGGTGGCCGGCCTGCCCCGCTTCGTGGTGATGACGCCGCTGCTGCTGCCGTGGTACGGCAACCGGGTGGCGCGGGCACTGAACGCGCGGGTCGTGGCCGCCCAGGTGTCGCTGGTGGCCCGCCACCTGGGCATCGCGGCTCCCGTCGTCGTCGTCACCATCCCCACGGCCGTCGACGTCGTACGGCACCTGCCCCACCGCCGGCTGCTGGTCAACCGCTCGGACCGGCACTCGGCGTTCCCGGAGGCGGACGGCGAGCTCATCGGCCGCATGGAGCACGAGCTGCTCGACCGGGCCGACACGGTGCTCTACGTCAGCCGTGCCCTGATGGCCGCGGAGTCGGACCGGACCGGGGAACGCGCCCACTTCCTCGACCACGGGGTCGACCTGCACCACTTCCGGGTCCGGGAGGCAGCGCAGCAACCACCGGCGCTGCGGGCGTTGCCCCGACCCCGGGTGGGCTTCTTCGGCGGGTTCGACGACTACATCATCGACTTCGACCTGCTGGAGAAGCTGGCCGTGGGCCTGGACGGCGCCCAGCTGGTCCTCGTCGGGGACGCCACCTGCCCGATGGACCGGCTGCTGGCCCATCGGAACGTGCACTGGTTCGGCTTCCAGCCGTACGAGTCCATCCCGGCGTGGGGGTCCGGCTTCGACGTCGGCATCATGCCGTGGCTGGACAACGCGTGGATCCGCTTCGCCAACCCCATCAAGCTCAAGGAGTACCTCGCCCTGGGCCTGCCCGTGGTCAGCACCGACTTTCCCGAGGCCCATCACTACCCCGGGTTCGTGGACGTCGCCGCCGACGCGGACGACTTCGTCGCGAAGGTGCGCCACTGGCTCACCGCGGACACCCCGACCCTGCGCGACCGGCGCCGGGCGGCGGTGCAGGCCGCCGGCTGGGACCGCCGGGCGGCCGACGTGATCGCGCTGGCCGAGGCCGGCCGGGTGGGGGGCTGAGCGCGGTGTGCGGCGTCGCGGGCGTGCTCCACTTCGACGGGCGACCGGTCGCGCCGGAGGTGCTCGCCCGGATGGCGGACGCCATCGTCCACCGCGGCCCGGACGACCACGGTGAGTGGACCGGGGGGCCGGTCGGCCTGGCCCACCGGCGGCTGTCCATCATCGACGTCGCCGCGTCGGCGCAGCCGATGTGCGCGCCCAACGACGGCCCGGTCCTCTGCTTCAACGGGGAGATCCTCAACTACCGGGAGCTGCGGACCCAGCTGCACTACCCGTTCCGGACACAGGGCGACACCGAGACGCTGCTGGCCGCCTGCGCCGCCTGGGGTCCCGGGGCGTTCACCCGGCTGCGCGGCCAGTTCGCCGGCGCGGTCGTGCTCCCCCGGGAGCGGGAGATCTGGCTGTTCCGGGACCGGCTGGGGATCCTGCCGCTGTACTACCACCTGGACGGGTCGGGCATCCGCTTCGCCTCGGAGGTCAAGGCCCTGGTCCCGGCGCTGCCGGGACCGCTCGCCGTGGACGAGGCCAGCCTGCCGGAGTACCTCGCCCGGCGTGCGGTGCCCGCCCCGCACACGCTCTTCGCCGGCGTCCGCAAGGTCCGCCCCGGCCACGTGCTGCGGGTCACGTACGACGGTGCGGTCAGCGAGGCCCGCTACTGGACCGCGCCGGAGGTCTCCACGGGGCGGGCGGTGCGGCCCAGGGAGGCGGTGGCCCTGCTCGACCGGGCCCTCCGCGACGCCGTCACCGCCAACCTCGTCGCCGACGTCCCGGTCGGCGCGTACCTCAGCGGTGGGGTGGACAGCAGCCTGATCGCCGCCCTCGCCAGCCAGGTGGCCGGCGGCGGCCTGGACACCTTCTCGGCGGGCTTCGGGGACCCGCGCTGGGACGAGCTGCCCTACGCCCGGGAGGTGAGCGCCGCCCTCGGCACCCGCCACCACGAGGTGCACGTGCGGCCCGGGGACTTCGCGGACCTGTGGGAGCCGCTCACCTGGCACCGGGACGCCCCGATCTCCGAACCGGCCGACGTCGCCGTCTTCCGCCTCGCCCAGGAGGCGCGCCGGCAGGTGAAGGTGGTGCTGTCGGGGGAGGGCAGTGACGAGCTGTTCGCCGGCTACCCCAAGTACCGGGCCGCGCCCTGGGTGTCCCGGGCTGGCCTGCTGCCGTACGCCGTCCGGGCCGGCGCCGCGGCCGGGCTGGACCACCTGCTCCCACCCTCAGCCGGCCGCCTGCGGCCGGTGCTGCGGGCCACGGCGGCCGCCAGCCCCGAGCTGCGGCTGCGGGAGTGGTTCGCACCCTTCGGTTCGGCCGAACGGGCCCGCCTGCTCGGTCACGACACCCCGCGGACCCCCGGGAACGGCGCCAGCGGTGACGTGGTCCGCGACATGCTGCTCGCCGACTGCGCCACCTGGCTGCCGGACAACCTGCTCGAACGCGGGGACCGGATGTCGATGGCCGCGTCGCTGGAGCTGCGCCCACCGTTCCTCGACCACCACGTGGTCGAGCTGGCCTTCCGGCTGCCCACGTCGCTGAAGGTGCGGCGAGGTCAGACCAAGTGGCTGGTCAAGCAGGTGGCCGCCACCGTCCTGCCGCGGCACATCGTGCAGCGGCGCAAGGTGGGGTTCCGGGTCCCCCTGGACGCTTGGTTCCGCGGCGCCCTGGCCACCACGGCGGCGGACCAGCTGCTGGCCACCGGTTCCTTCGCCACGGAGGTCTTCGACCGCCGGGAGGTCGCGGCCCTGCTGGCCCGGCACCGCTCCGGGCGGGCCAACGAAGAGATGAAGATCTGGACACTGCTCTGCCTGGAGACCTGGCACAGCGTGTTCATCGCCCGAGGAGGGGCCGCGCCTTCCCGCACCACCTTCCCTGTGGGTGCCGGAGGGTAGACCTCACGGGTTCAGCTCGGGCCGGTAGCGCCACACCCGGTACGCCGTACCGTCCGACAGCGGAACGTCCACCACGAGGTCTCCAGCGCACACCACGATGTCGGCCTTGGGTCCGGCACCCTGCTGGGGCTCCACGAAGCGGCGACATCCGGCACCCGCCGCAGGCTCGGGCGCACCCGGGGAGGCGTCGCCACGGGCGTAGAAGCCGACGCCCCGCTGGGCCAGGAAGTCGGGGACCCTGCCGTCCTGCAGGGCCCGCAGGTAGCCTGCCGACTCCACCAGGCCCTCGAGGTGGATGAGCGGACGCCTCAGATGAAACCCGACACTGCCGGCCCGGTCTCCCATCGCCATCGGCGCGTCGACCGGAGCAACGGCGGCCAGGCGGGCCGCGAGCACGGGCCCGTTCTCCACGAAGGCGGCCCGGGTAACGCCGCCAGAGGCCAGCCGACCGGCAGTGACCGCGACGAGCAGTACGACGAGCGCTGGCGCTACGGAGGCGGCCCGTCGCCACGTCATCTGGGGCAGTGGTAGACGCACCAGAACCCCCGGTGCCGTCATCACCAAGGAGAGTGGGGCTGCATAGAAGTACCAGGCCCACAGCGTCCACGACGAGGTCGCCGCGTAGTAGCCAACGGTCAGGACGCCGCCGACGAGCAGGGTCACGCCGAGCCGCATCAGCGACCGCAGGGAGCTCCCGCGTGGTGTCGTCCACAGGGCCACCAGTGCCACGACGAGAGCAGCCAGCCCGACCCACAGCTCCTGACCGAACACCACGGGTGCAGACAGAAACTGCGCTACCACTCCTGCGTTGAAGCCTCCGCCACCCAAAGCCTTGGCCTGCCCGGAGACCGGCAGGGCCGTGCCGAACACGGCGAGGTTGCCGGCGAGGTACGCGGCCAGGGTCGCGGCAGCGGGGGCGGCGAGAACACCGGTGAGGATCAGGCAACGTCGGACCCCGAAGCGCCACCAGGTCGCCGCCGTTGCCAGACCGAGGACCAGCATCGGGAAGACCGCGTCGAGCCGCGCCAAGACGACAAGGGCCATCGCTGCGCCAAGTACCAGCACCGAGCCCCTGCGTGGCACCTGGGTGTCCGACATCCGCCGAAGGTAGAGCAGGGAGAGGGCAAGCAACGCCGTGAGCAGCAAGCCGGTCTCCATCCCGGAGAACCAGAACGAGGGGCCAACCACCCCGGAGACGAGCAGCGGCGTGGCGCAGGTAACCACCAGCGCGGGGTGGCCGCAGTGTTGTCCGATGCGCTGCAGCAGCACCGCCGAGCACACGTACAGGACACTGGACACGACTGTGACAAGGACGAGCGCCGCACGTCCGTCGGCCACGGCGAACACCGGAACGAGCAGCGCCTGCCACACCGGGTGGTAGCCGTTGGTGAGATCGATCCCGTTGAACGTCGATCCTGCACCGCGCGCAAGATTGCGGGCCACCCGGAAGTAGTAGTAGGCGTCGTCGTCGAACAGGCCGACGGCCCGGTCGTACGGCGGCACGGCCACCATCCACAGCCGCACGGCCGACGCCGCGAGGGCCATGGGCACCAGGCCCGTGGCCCACCGCCACCAGCCTCGAGGTGTGCGCTGACGAGTCTCGCCGCCTGCCTTCGCTGCGTCGGAGCGGGTGCCACGACGCACCTCGGCTACGGGAGCCACCGAGCCCTCCCCGACCGCCCCCACCGAGCCCTCCCCCCATGTGCCGGCCACCGACCCGCAGGGTCACGCTGTGCCGACCGTCCCGTGCCGGACCGCCCCCTGAGTCTGAGGGCACGGTAGCGAACTATGGAGCGCCTCGGGGCGGGACCGGCAGAACGAACCGGTCCCAGCGAGGGGGCTAGTTGGAGCTCACCGGCGTGCCGTCCTCCCAGACGTTGCCGGTCCACTCGTTGCCGTTGCCCGGCGCAAACGAGGTCACCGGTCCGTACAGGCCACACTGCGGGTAGTACATGCGCCCGAACACGTTGTTGCGGTACCGCACGTTGCTCGCCATCGGGTACGGCTTGCCAGGGTTCGACCCTGCGTACGTGC
>JBMOMH010000196.1:0-6485 GCA_049323135.1 Actinomycetota bacterium | reverse complement strand
TAGTGAAGGACGCCTTCATGCGGTCAGGGGGCGGTCAGGGGGCGGTCAGGGGGCGGTCAGGGGGCGGTCAGGGGAGGCGGACTAGGACGTCGGCGCGGGCAGCGGTGGGGGCGACCAGCTCGGCGTTGCGCTGGTCGCTGCCGTGCGCCCACGCGTGCGCGGCGGCCGGCTCCTTGCCGAAGGCCGCGTGGCGCGCCACCAGCCGGGCCAGCCGGTGCTCCTCGGGGGGCGCGCAGAACCAGACCTCGTCGAGCAGCGGCCGTACGTCGCCCCAGGGCGGATCGCCCAGCAGCAGGTAGTTGCCCTCGGTGACCACCAGCGGGGTGTTCTGGGGCACGGGCAGGGCGCCGGCCAGCGGCTCCTCCAGGGACCGGTCGAACAGCGGGGCGTAGACCACGGGCTCGTCGGCGCGGCGCAGCCGCCGCAGCAGGGCCCGGTAGCCCCAGGCGTCGAAGGTGTCCGGCGCCCCCTTGCGGGCGCGCCGGCCGAGCCGGGCCAGCTCGACGTCGGCCAGGTGGAAGCCGTCCATCGGGACCAGGGCCGCGGGCCCCCCGGGGCCGGACCCCGCGCCGGACCCGGCGCCGGCGGCGAGGTCGGCGACCAGGCGTTCGGCCAGCGTCGACTTGCCGGCACCCGGCGGACCGGTGATCCCCAGCAGGCGGCGGCCCCCGCGGCCGGCCAGCCGCCGGGCCCGCGCCAGCAGCTCGTCGTACGCCGTCACCGTCCGACCCACCTGGCCTCCTCCCTGGCACCACGGGCCCGACCCGGTGCGGCCGGCCCGGTCGATTTTGACCCCTTCCCGGCGTCCCGGGTATCGTGGCTGGCTGTTGTGCGCACCGTCGCCGGACCGTGCGCGCCCCCGACCACGACGAGACAAGGCAGACCTGTGCGCACGTACAGCCCCAAGCCCGGCGAGGTGCCGCGGCAGTGGCACGTTATCGACGCCACCGACGTGGTCCTCGGGCGCCTCGCCAGCCAGGTGGCCCAGCTGCTGCGCGGCAAGCACAAGCCGGTCTTCGCCCCGCACGTCGACACCGGCGACTTCGTCGTGGTCGTCAACGCCGCGCGGGTGGCCCTGACCGGGAACAAGCGGGAGCACAAGGTGGCCTACCGGCACTCCGGCTATCCCGGCGGGCTGCGCGCCGTCCCCTACGCCGACCTGCTCGAGCGGAACCCCGCGCGGGCCGTGGAGAAGGCGGTGAAGGGCATGCTGCCGCACAACTCGCTGGGGCGGGCGATGCTGCGCAAGCTCAAGGTGTACGCCGGCCCCGAGCACCCGCACCGGGCCCAGCAGCCGGTGCCCTACCAGCTGCGCCAGGTCGGCCAGTAGCCGGCCGGCCGTCCCGACTCCTCACCCGCACGACCTCCCAGCAGAAGACCGAGGAAACCCCCCGTGGCCCAGACCACCACCACCGAAGCCGTCCCGGCCGACGCCCCCGCCGGCGCGACCGGGGCCGCCGCCGAGGTCGTTCCCGACAGCTACACCTCGGAGTCCCCCCAGGCGCCGGTTGTGCGCTCCGCGGCGGTGTCCGGGGGTGCCGCCACCGGGCGGCGCAAGGAGGCTATCGCCCGGGTGCGGATCGTCCCGGGCACTGGCCGGTGGACGGTGAACGGCCGCGGGCTGGACGAGTACTTCCCGAACAAGGTGCACCAGCAGCTGGTCAACGAGCCGTTCCGCAGCCTGGGCTTGGAGGGGCGCTACGACGTGGTGGCCCGCGTCCACGGCGGCGGCGTGTCCGGGCAGGCGGGGGCCCTGCGCCTGGGCATCGCGCGGGCGCTGAACGAGGCCGACGTCGATGCCAACCGTCCCGCCCTGAAGAAGTCCGGGTTCCTCACCCGGGACGCTCGGGTCAAGGAGCGCAAGAAGTACGGGCTGAAGAAGGCCCGCAAGGCCCCCCAGTACAGCAAGCGGTGACGCCCGGCGAGACCACGGCCGGTCGGCGCCTGTTCGGCACCGATGGTGTCCGCGGGCTCGCCAACCACGACCTGACCCCCGAGCTCGCCCTCGGGCTGTCCCTGTCCGCCGCCCGGGTCCTGGCCGCGACGCAGCCGCCCGGTGCAGCTCACGGCGCACCTCACCTCCGGGCGACACGCCCCCGGGCGGTGGTCGGCCGGGACCCCCGCGCCTCCGGGGAGCTGCTCGAGGCGGCGGTCGTCGCCGGGTTGGCCAGCGCCGGGATGGACGTCCTGCGGCTGGGCGTGCTGCCCACGCCGGGGGTCGCCTTCCTGACCGCACACCTCGACGCCGACCTCGGCGTGATGATCTCTGCGTCGCACAACCCCATGCCGGACAACGGGGTGAAGTTCTTCGCCCGCGGGGGGCACAAGCTGCCCGACGAGGCCGAGGACGCGGTCGCCGAAGGCCTGGCGCAGCCCGGGCCCCGGCCGACCGGGGCCGACGTCGGCCGGGTGTCCGACGCGGCCTGGGCCAGGCACGCGTACCTGGACCACCTCCTAGGTACGCTGCCGCACCGGCTGGACGGCCTGCGCGTGGTCGTCGACTGCGCGTACGGCGCCGCGTCCTGGGTGGCACCGGCCGCGCTGCGCGCCGCCGGCGCGGACGTCGTCCCCCTGCACGCCGATCCGGATGGGTACAACATCAACGACGGGGTGGGCTCCACCCACCTGGACCGGTTGCAGGCCGCCGTCCTGGCCCACCGGGCGGACGCCGGCATCGCCCACGACGGGGACGCCGACCGCTGCCTGGCCGTCGACGCCACCGGCGCGGTCGTCGATGGTGACCAGATCCTGGCTGTCCTCGCCCTGGCCGCCCACGAGTCCGGCACCCTGGCCCACGACACCGTGGTGGTCACCGTGATGAGCAACCTCGGGCTGCACCTGGGGCTGCGGCGGCACGGCGTCGACGTGGTGTCCACCGCGGTGGGGGACCGGTACGTGCTCGAGGCGATGCGCGCCGGGGGGTACAACCTGGGCGGGGAGCAGTCCGGGCACGTGGTGCTGCTCGACCACGCCACCACCGGTGACGGGGTGCTCACCGCCCTGCACCTGCTGGCCCGGGTGGCGCAGGCGGGCGTGCCGCTGGCCACCCTCGCCGGGGTCGTGCACCGCCTGCCGCAGGTCCTGGTCAACGTGGCCGGCGTGGACCGCGACCGGGTGTCCCGGTCGGCGGAGGTGGCGGCCGCCGTACACGCCACGGAGGCCGCCCTGGGCGACCAGGGTCGGGTGCTGCTGCGCCCCAGCGGCACCGAGCCGCTGGTCCGGGTGATGGTGGAGGCGGCCACCGTCGAGCAGGCGCAGGCGCTGGCCGACTCCCTGGCCGCCGCGGTTCGCGCCGCCGGCGCCCCCCTCGGCCCCCTCTCGCACTCGTAGCGATCATGCACCTCCCTTACGCATCTCATGTAGCGATCATGCAGGTCTGAACTCAACTTCTGCATGATCGCTACGAGAGGGGGCGGGCTACCAGGCGGTGGCGGCGGGCGGGGTGAGCGCCCGGTCGATGGCGGCCAGCAGCGCGCTGGCGACGAACGGCTTGGTCAGGTACGCCGCGGCGACGGTGCGGCCGCGGGCCACGTCCTCCTCGCCGACGCGGGCGGAGAGGAAGACCGCCGGCAGCCCGGCCAGGCCGGGCCGGGCGCGCAGCGCGGCGAGCAGCTCGAACCCGTCCATGCCCGGCATGGTGACGTCGATCACCGCCACCTCGGGGTCCCCCCGTTCGGCGACCAGGGCCAGGGCCGCCGGCCCGTTCTCCGCGGCGGCCACCGCGTGCCCGGCGCCCTGCAGCCGGACGGTGACCAGCTCGCGGATGTCCTCGTCGTCGTCGACGACCAGCACCCGTGCCACGGGACCTTCCCTTCCGGGCGCCGGGACCGGCCGCCCTCTGTCAGGTCGGCAAGCCCCGCCGGGAACTGAACCGAGCGGGCCGCCGGTCGGCCGGCCCCGGTTAGGCTGGCCGCCATGTGCGGCATTGTGGGGTACGTCGGCGCCCGGTCGGCCCGGGACGTCGTCCTGGAGGGCCTGGGCCGGCTGGAGTACCGCGGGTACGACTCGGCCGGCTTGGCCGTCGTCGGCGCCGACGGCCTGGCCACCCGCCGCCGGGCCGGCAAGCTGGCTCGCCTGCGCGAGGCGCTCGCCACGCCCGAGGGGGTCGTCCCCGGCACCGCGCGCACCGGCATGGGCCACACCCGGTGGGCCACCCACGGGGCGCCCACCGACCGCAACGCCCATCCGCACGTGGACTGCGCCGGCCGCCTGGCCGTCATCCACAACGGGATCGTCGAGAACTTCGCGGCGCTGCGCGCCGAGCTGGAGGACCGCGGGCACGAGATGTCCTCCGACACCGACACCGAGGTGGTCGCCCACCTGCTGGAGGAGGTCGTGCCGGACACCGGCGGCGACCTGGCCGAGGCCATGCGCCGGGTGTGCCGGCGCCTGGCGGGCGCCTTCACCTTGGTCGCGGTGCACGGGGACGACCCGGACGTGGTCGTCGGCGCCCGGCGCAGCTCGCCGCTGGTGGTGGGCCTCGGGGAGGGGGAGAACTTCCTGGCCAGCGACGTGGCCGCCTTCATCGCGCACACCCGGGAGGCGGTGGAGCTGGGCCAGGACCAGGTGGTGGAGCTGCGCCGGGACGGTGTGGTGGTCACCACCTTCGACGGGCTGCCGGCCGCCGTACGCCGCTTCCACGTCGACTGGGACGCCTCGGCCGCGGAGAAGGGCGGCTACGACTACTTCATGCTCAAGGAGATCGCCGAACAGCCCCGGGCGGTGGCCGACACCCTCCTCGGCCGGTGCGGGCCCGGCGGGCGCCTGGCGCTGGACGAGATGCGCCTGTCCGACGAGGAGCTCCGGGAGGTCGACAAGATCGTCGTGGTGGCCTGTGGCACCGCCTACCACGCCGGGCTGCTGGCCAAGTACGCCATCGAGCACTGGACTCGCATCCCCACCGAGGTGGAGCTGGCCAGCGAGTTCCGCTACCGGGACCCGATCCTGGACCGGCAGACCCTGGTGATCGCCATCTCCCAGTCCGGGGAGACCATGGACACCCTGATGGCGGTGCGGCACGCCCGGGAGCAGCGGGCCCGGGTGCTGGCCATCTGCAACACCAACGGCGCCACCATCCCCCGGGAGAGCGACGCGGTCCTCTACACGCACGCCGGGCCGGAGGTGGCCGTGGCCTCCACCAAGGCGCACCTCACCCAGATCGTCGCCGTCTACCTGGTCGCGCTGTACCTCGCCCAGGTGCGCGGCACCAAGTACGGCGACGAGGTCGCCTCCACGATCACCCAGCTGGCCCGGATGCCGGAGGCCGTGGAGAAGGTGCTCGAGACGATGGAGCCGGTGCGCGAGCTGGCCCGCGAGCTGCGCGACGCCACCTCGGTGCTCTTCCTCGGCCGGCACGTCGGCTACCCGGTCGCCCTGGAGGGGGCGCTCAAGCTCAAGGAGCTGGCCTACATGCACGCCGAGGGCTTCGCGGCCGGCGAGCTCAAGCACGGGCCGATCGCGCTGGTGGAGGAGGGGCTGCCAGTGGTCGTCGTGGTGCCCTCGCCCCGGGGACGCAGCGTGCTCCACGACAAGGTCGTCAGCAACATCCAGGAGGTCCGCGCCCGGGGCGGCCGCACCATCGTCATCGCCGAGGAGGGCGACGACATGGTGACCCCGTACGCCGACCTGCTGGTCCGCGTGCCCCCGGTGCCCACCCTGCTGCAGCCGCTGGTCACCGTGGTGCCGCTGCAGGTCTTCGCCTGCGAGATGGCCACGGTACGGGGCCACGACGTGGACCAGCCGCGCAACCTCGCCAAGTCCGTGACCGTCGAGTAGCCGTCGGGGCGCGGGGTGATCGTCGGGGTGGGCATCGACGTGGTCGACGTGGCCCGGTTCATGACCACCCTGGACCGCACCCCCGGGCTGCGCGACCGGCTGTTCACCCCCGCCGAGCGGGTGCTGCCGCCGGCCTCGCTGGCCGCCCGGTTCGCGGCGAAGGAGGCGGTGGCCAAGGCGCTGGGGGCGCCGGCCGGCCTGCACTGGGCGGACGTGGAGGTGCACACCGACGACGGGGGCCGCCCGCACCTGCGCATCAGCGGCGCGGTGGCCGCCGCGGCGGCGCAGCGGGGCGTGTCCTGCTGGCACCTGTCGTTGAGCCACGACGCGGGGATCGCCTCGGCGGTGGTGGTCGCCGAGGGCCCCGCGGGCGCGGGCTGAGCCGGGGGGCCGGGGTGCGTGAGGCGCACCACGTGGCCACGGTCCGCGCCGCCGAGGACGCGCTGCGGGCCCGACTGCCGGCGGGGACGCTGATGGCCCGGGCGGCGGCCGGGCTGGCCGCGGTGGTCGCCCGGCTGCTGCCCGCGGTGTACGGCGCCCGGGTGGTGCTGCTGGTCGGCGCGGGGGACAACGGGGGGGACACGCTGTACGCCGGGGTCCGGCTGGCCCGCCGCGGCGCCCGGGTGGACGCGGTGCTGCTGCGCCCCGAGCGGACCCACGCCGCCGGGCTGGCGGCGCTGATCGGGGCAGGTGGCCGGGTGGCCGCCCCG
>JBMOMH010000195.1:0-6534 GCA_049323135.1 Actinomycetota bacterium | reverse complement strand
CCGGACGTGGTCCCGGGCCCGCGGGGCTTCGCTCTCCGCCGCGGCCAGCCAGCGCTCCCAGCGCTGCTGCATCGGCCGGACCAGCCCGCCGCCGACACCGACCACGACGACCCCGCCGAGGGTGGCCAGCACGGTGACCAGGATCGGGGTGGTCACGGTGAGGGCCACGCCGACCTGGTTCAGCGCGGCGATGATGCCGATCCCCCAGATGAACACGGCCGCGAGGTTGGCCAGCACCCGGCCGTAGGACAGCGCCCCCAGGGCGGCCAGCGTGACGTCCTTGACGGCGGTGGCGATCGCCGCGGCGACCACCACGATGACGATGGCCACGGCGGCCTTCGGCAGCCAAGCCACCACCCCGGCGAGCAGCGCGCTCACCGCGTTCGGGCCGAACACCCCGAAGGCGACCTGCAGGGTGACCAGCAGGACCGCGTAGTAGAGCAGCTTGGCGAGCAGGCCGGAGGCGTCGTACCGGGACCGGGCCAGGGCGGCGCCCACCCCGCCGCGTTCCACCCACCGGTCGAAGCCGACCCGCTCCAGGACCAGGTCCAGCGCCTTGGCCAGCGCCTTGGCCACCAGCCAGCCGACCAGCAGGATGACGAGGAAGGCGAGCAGCTTGGGGAGGAACGTCACGACCGAAACCCAGGCGTTCTCCACGCCCGGGCCGAGGTTGATGGCGCGCATGATGACCCGTCCCTTCGTGAGGGTGACTGCCAAGGTCGCGCCTACCCGCCCCAGGACCGATCACTCCTGGCTACTCCCCGCTGGCGTGCTGCTCCCACCCCCTCTCGAAGCGATGATGCGCGTTCTTGTGGCGCGGCGGGGGTAGATTCGGCAGGCATGGCAGGTGAGGGCGGCGGGGAGCGGCACGAGACCGAGCTGGAGCGCGCCGACCGGAATTTCACCGAGCTGCTGCAGGAGCTGCGCGTCGCGCAGACCGGGGTGCAGATCCTCTTCGCGTTCCTGCTGACCATCCCGTTCGCCCGGGGGTTCGCCGGGGTGGACGCGTTCCGGCGCCTGGTGTACGTCGGCACGCTGCTGGCCTGCGCGGGCGCGACCGCGCTGCTCGTCGCCCCGGTGTCGTTCCACCGCATCGTGTTCCGCAAGCACCACAAGCGCGAGCTGGTGGCGGCCACCAACGTGCTCGCCCAGGGCGGGCTGGCGCTGCTCGCGCTCTCCCTGGTGGGCAGCGTGCTGCTAGTGGTCGACGTGGTGCTCGGCCGCCCGGCCGGCCTGCTGCTGGCCGGGGCGACGGCGCTGCTGTTCGTGCTGCTCTGGTACGTCCTCCCGCTGGTCAGCCTGGCCCGGTGGCGCGGGCGCCCCTAGCCACCGGCCGGTTCAGCGCAGCTGGTGCACCTTGCCCAGGCGGCGGCGGGGCTGGGCGTCGACCTCGATGCGCTCCACGACCCGCCCGGCGCCGTCGGACACCTCCACCACGCCGCCGCGGGCGTTGCGCAGGATCCGCCGGGCCCGGGCCACCGCGTCGGAGCGGTCCTCGAGCACCACCGACGGCCGGCGGGCACCGGGGGCGAGCACCCCCCACCCGGTGCCCGAGGGCCGCACCACCCGCACGTCCCGCTCGCCGCCGGTCGCGGGCGGCTGGTCGCCGGCGTTGCCCCCCCGGCCACCGTGTTCCATGCGCAGGTCTCCCGTTCCAGCTCGGGTGGGGGCTTCTTGGGGTCCGCTGCACCGTGCCCACCGCGGCCCGGACCTAACGCCCCGGCCTTAAGGTCTGGATGTGGGCCCCACGTTCGACGCCGTGGTGCTCGCCGGCGGGCGGGCGCGTCGGCTCGGCGGGGTGGACAAGCCCGCGCTGCCGGTCCGAGGTCAACCCTTGGTCACGGCGGCGCTGCAGGCAGTGACCGAGGCGGCCCGGGTGGTCCTCGTCGGCCCGGACCGGCCGGACCTCGACGTACCAGCCGGGCTGGCGGGACGGCTGCGGGCCACCCGGGAGGAGCCGCCGGGCGGGGGGCCGGTGGCCGCGGTGGCCGCCGGGCTGACCCTCGTCCGCGCCCCGGTCACCGTGGTCCTCGCCGGGGACCTGCCCTTCGTCACCGCCACCGCGGTGGACCGGCTACGGGCGGCGCTGCCGGGGCACCCGGTGGCGGTGGCCGTCGACCCGGCCGGCCGCCCCCAGCTGCTCCTGGCCGCGTGGGACACCGCCGCCCTGCGGGCTGCGCTGCGGGCCGCCCCGGCCCCCGGCCGGGCGATGCGCGAGCTGTTCGACGGGCTGGCGACGGCCCGGGTCGGCCTGGCCGCCGAACCCGGGAGACCGCCGGCCTGGTTCGACTGCGACACTGCCGAGGACCTGCGGGCGGCGGAGAGGTGGCCATGAGCGTGCTGGACGACTGGACCGCGGCGGTCTGCGCCGAGCTGGGCCTGGACGACGTGGACCGGACCGTGGTGGTGCCGCAGGTGCTCGACCTGGCCCGCGACGTGGCGCACGGCGTCGCCCGGCCCGCGGCGCCGCTGACCACCTACCTGGTGGGCCTGGCCGCGGGGCTGGCCGCCGGACAGCCGGGGGCGGACCCTGCGGCGCTGTTCGCCCGGGTCCGGGAGCTGGCCGGCGCGTGGGGGGCGAACACGGGCTGACCCGCCGTCTGGCAGGCTCACCCCGTGCGCCTCGACCCGACCGTCCCGCCCCGCTCGCTGCGGCTGGCCGGCCGGCCGCTGCCCGTGGTCGGCCGGGCCCGGGTGTACGTGTGCGGGATCACGCCGTACGACGTGACCCACCTGGGCCACGCGGCGACGTTCGTCTGGGCCGACGTCGCGGTCCGGGTGCTGCGCGACCTCGGGGCCGACGTCGAGGTCTGCCGCAACGTCACCGATGTCGACGACGTGCTGCTAGCGGCGGCCGAACGCGCCGGCACGTCGTACGACAGCTTCGCCGCCCTGCAGCAGTTCCGCTTCGACCAGGACATGGCCGCGCTCGGCGTCCGCCGGCCCAGCCACGAGCCGCGGGCGCACAACTTCGTCCGGGAGGTGGTCGCCCTCGCCGCGGCGCTGCTGGAGCGTGGGGCGGCGTACGCCGCCAGCGGCAGCGTCTTCTTCCCCGGCGCGCCGGTGGTCGAGCGAGCCGGGCTGGAGCGGGACGCCGCGCTGGCGCTGCTCGCCGAGTTCGGGGGCCGGGTGGACGACCCGGCCAAGCGGGACCCGCTGGACGTGGCCGTGTGGCAGGCGGTGCCCGGCGCCGAGCCGGCCTGGCCCAGCCCGTGGGGGCCGGGCCGGCCGGGGTGGCACGCCGAGTGCACGGCGATGGCCCTGGCCACGTTCGGCCCGGCCCTGGACCTGCACGCCGGCGGCGCGGACCTGCGCTTCCCGCACCACGCCTTCGAGGCCGCGCAGGCTGAGGCGGTGACCGGGGTGGTCCCGTTCGCCCGGGCGTGGCTGCACGCCGGGACGGTGCATGTGGGCGGGGCGAAGATGGCCAAGTCGGCGGGCAACCTGGTCCTGGTTGCCGACCTGCTGCGCCAGCACCGACCCGGGGCGGTGCGGCTGCTGCTGCTGGACCGCCCGTGGGCGCAGCCCTGGGACTACCAGGCGGCGGACCTGGACCGCTGCGAGGAGCGGCTGGACGCGCTGTTCGCGGCGGCGGCCCGTCCCGGCGGCGGGGACGCCGCGGTGGCGGCGGTGCGCGCGGCGTTGCTGGACGACCTGGACGTCCCCCACGCCGTGGAGGTCGCCCTGGAGGCCGGGGACCGGGCCGCCCGGACCCTCACCGGTCTGCTCGGCCTGACCTGACTCCGCGGCCCCGAACGCCCAGCGCTGGCGCCGCGCACACCCGTGCCTTGCACGGCGTACCGGGGCCTGGCACGGTGCACGACCCATGCCTGGGCCGGCGTTGACCATGTTTACGCAGGTCAACGGGGCGTCAACGGGTCGGCCAGGGCAGGGAGCGGACCGCTGCGGCGAGGGGTCCGGGGTGGGTCTGCGGCAGGGCGTGGCCGGCGCCGGGCAGCAGCACCAGCCGGGCCCCGGGGACCTGACGGGCCAGCCGTACGGCGACCCGGGGCGGGACCACCCGGTCGGCGGTGCCGGCCAGCACCACCGTCGGCGCCTGGATCCGCGGCAGGGCCGCGTCCAGCGTGCCGTGCTCGGCGACCAGGGCCCGCTGCTCCACGAGGGCCGAGCGCCACAGGGGTCGCGCCCGGTTGGCGGCGAGCCGCCGCTCCACGTCGGCCCGCTCCCCCGGGCCGAGAGTACGGCGGGCCCGCCGCCGCAGCCCCCGACGTACCCAGGGGCCGGCCAGCAGGTAGCCCAGGTAGTGGGTGAGCTCGCCGAGCAGCTCCCGGGCGAGCACCCGGTCGGTGGCGGTGAGTGCCCCGGGACCCACCGACGCGGCCAGCACCAGCCCCGCCACCCGGTCGGGGTGCCGGGCGGCGGCCAGCGCGGCCACCCCGCCCCCCCAGCTGTGCCCGACGAGCACCGCCCGGTCCACGCCGGCGGCATCCAGCCGGGCGACCAGCGCGGCGACGTTCCCGGCGAAGCCCATCGCCCCGGCGGGGTTGAGCCCGTACCCGGGACGGTCCACGGCGAGCACCCGCCGCGGCGCCAGCAGCGGCCGCAGCGGCGCCCAGACCGCGGCGCTGCCCGGCTGCCCGTGCAGCAGCACGACCGGAGGGGCGGCGGCGAGGTCCACGCTGTGTTGGCCCACGACGGTGCCGGTCTCAGCCCAGGGCAGCGGGGCCGGGGGCCAGCAGGCTGGCGTCGACGGCGTCGATGGTCGGCATCCCGGCGAGGGCCAGGGCGGCGACGAGGTCCTCGCGCAGCCCGTCCAGCAGCGCCCCGACCCCGGCCGCCCCTCCGGCGGCCAGCGCCCACAGCACCGGGCGGCCGAGCAGCACCGCGCGGGCGCCCATGGCCAGCGCGGACAGCACCGTGGGGCCGTCGCGCAGCCCGCCGTCGACGTACACCTCGGCGGCGTCCCCGACCGCGGCGACCACCTCCGGCAGCGCCCGCGCGGTGGCCACCGCCCCGTCCAGCTGCCGGCCGCCGTGGTTGGACACCACGACCCCGGCGGCCCCCGCGGCCAGGCAGTCCCGCGCGTCGTCCCCGCGCAGCACCCCCTTGACCAGCACCGGCAGCCCGGACACCCCGGCCAGCCAGCCGATGGCGTCCAGCCCCACCGAAGGGTCCTGGGCGGTCACCTCCGCCACCCGGGCACCAGCGCCGAGGTGCTGCTCGAGGTTGGCCAGGTACGCCGTGCCCGCGGCGGCCGGCAGCGGGCCGGACCGGCGGACCCCGAGGTAGGGGGTGTCCCCGGTGAGCACCAGGGCCCGGGCCCCCGCGGCCACCGCCCGCTGCACCAGCGCGGCGGTGAGCCCCCGGTCGCGCAGCACGTACACCTGCAGCCACCACGGACCGGCGGCCGCGGCCACCTGCTCCAGTGGCATCCCGCACCGGGTGGAGACCACCAGCAGGCTGCCGGCGGCCCGTGCGGCCCGGGCGGTGGCCACCTCCCCCTCCGGGTGCGCCAGGGTGTGCAGGGCGGTCGGCCCGACGAGCAGCGGCGCGGCCACCGGCGTGCCCAGCACCCGTGTCGCCGGGTCGACGGCGGAGACGTCGCGGAGCACCCGGGGCCGCAGCCGCACCCGCTCCCAGGCGGCCACCGCCTCCCCCGCCGAGCGCTGCCCGCCCGCCCCGCCGGCGAAGTAGGCCCACACGTCGGCGGGCAGGACCGACCGGGCGGTCTCCTCCTGGACGGCGAGCAGCGGCAGCACGGCCCCATCTTCGGGCACGGCCGGTGACCGGTGACGGCGACCCGGGGCGGGTGAACGCAGCATGAACATCCGGGCCGGGCGGTCATCCCGCGGCGGCACCGGTCGAAACACCAGGATGTGAGCCTCCCGGAGACCCCGGTGCTGGTGCCGCTGCTCGCCGCGGCCGACCGCACCCTCGCCGACTTCGCCGTGCCCGCGGCCGTGCTCCCGGCGGACCGCACCTGCCAGGACCTCGAACTGGCGCTGCGGGCCCACCCCGGCTGGACCAGCGTGGTCGTCGTCGACGGCGCGGCCCTGGGGCTGCTGCCGCGGGCCCGCTTCGAGGCGACCATGTCCGGCCGGTTCGGCTACGGCCGGGCGCTGTGGAACCGCCGGCCGGTGGCCCCGCTGGCCGACTGGGACCCGCTGGTCCTCGACGCCGGGGCCACCGTCGGCGAGGCGGCCGCGGCGGTCGTCGCCCGCCCCCAGGGCCGCCGGTACGACGACCTGGTGCTGCTGCGCGCCGACGGCTCCCCGGCGCTGGTCTCCACGGCCGCGGTCCTCGAGTCCCTGGCCGGTCAGTTCGCGCTGCGGGCGCTGCACGACGGGCTCACCGGGGCGGTGGGCCGGGACCTGTTCTTCGCCCGCCTCGAGGACGCCTGCCGGGCGGCCGCCCGCAGCAACGGCCACGTGGCCGTGGTGTACGCCGACCTGGACCGGTTCAAGCTGGTCAACGACGGGCACGGCCACAACGCCGGGGACGCGCTGCTCGTCTCCGTGGTACGCCGGCTGCGCGCCGCGGCGCGCCCGGGGGACGTCGTCGCCCGCCGAGGCG
>JBMOMH010000194.1:0-6535 GCA_049323135.1 Actinomycetota bacterium | reverse complement strand
GACCGCGGCGCGGGCGGCCCCCACCCGCTGCCCGGCCTCCTTGCGGGCCTGCGGGGGCAGGGCGCCGATCTCCCGGTTGGCCAGCGCCAGCGGGGACCGGTCCTTGACGTGGGCCACCTCGACCTCGTGCAGGGCGGCCAGGTCCGGCGCGGCGGCGATGGCGTCCAGGGCCGCCTGCACCATCCGGGCGACCTCCTCCGGGTGCAGCGCCTGGACCGGCACGGGGTCGTAGTCGTGCGATGCGCTCATACCGGTGCGCTCTCCAGCGGGACGGGGACTCGCGGGAGTCTAACCCTCGCCCTCCCACCCCTCCCCTCTCGTAGCGATCATGCAGATCTGAACTCCCCCGGGGACGCACCCGCCGGCGTCCCGGCTGGGTCCCGCTTCAGAGGCGCATGATCGCTAGTGCCGAGGTCGCCCCCCACCCCACCTGCTCGTACGCCGGCTTCCCGCTTCAGATGCGCATGATCGCTACGGGAGGTTCAGCGGGGGTCGGGCGGGGTCCGGAAGTCGGGCACGCTGCCGGGCAGGGTGAACCGGAACAGGGCGCCGCCGGACGGCGCCCGGCGCACCTCGATGCCGCCCCCGTGCGCCTCGACCAGCCCACGCACGATGTACAGGCCCAGCCCGGTCCCGCCGCGCCGGCCGCCCCGCCAGAACCGGGTGAAGACCCGCCCCATCTGCTCCTCGGGAATGCCTTCGCCCTCGTCGGTGACCGTCACCTCGACACCGGTGGGGTCCTCGGGGGCCGGGAGGACCTGGACGGTGACCAGCCCGGAGCCGTGCCGCACCGCGTTCTCCACCAGGTTGCCCAGCACCTGCTCGAGCTTGTCCGGGTCCGCCCAGACCTCCGGCAGGGGCCCGCGGGTGAGCACCGCGAACCGCTCCGGTGGCTCCCCGCCGGCGAGGTGCCGGTCGACCACCCGGTGCACCGCGGCGGGGATGTCGACGACCTGGCGGCGCAGCTCCAGCCGGCCGGAGTCGATGCGGGCGATGTCCAGCAGCTCGGCGATCAGCCGGGTGAGCCGGTCCGCGTCGTTGTTGACCGTCTCCAGCATGAGCCGGCGCTGCGCGTCGGTGAACCGCTCCCACTTGGCGAGCAGCGTCGCGGTGAACCCCTTGACGCTGGTCAGCGGGGAACGCAGCTCGTGGGCCACGGTGGAGACCAGGTCGGCGTTGCGGCGTTCCTGGCGGCCGGCGGCCTCGGCGTCCCGCAGGCCCACGACCAGCCGCTGCACCGGACCCGCCGTACCGCCGGAGCGGGTGTACCGGGCGGTGACGAGCACCTGCCGGTGGCCATGCAGCAGCAGGGGCCGCTCGGGATGGCCGCGGCGGATGCCCAACCGCTCGTACGGTTCGGTGCCGACCCACCACCGCTGCCCGTCGAGGTGCTCCAGGGGCAGGGCGTCAGCGAGGTCCTTGCCGAGCACGTCGGCCCGGTGCAGCCCAGTGACCCGCTCCGCGGCCCGGTTGAACACGACGACCCGGCGCTGCTCGTCGGCGACCAGCAGCCCGTCGGGCAGCTCGTCCCACGAGCCCAGGGGCGCCGGGGGCCGGTCGACCGATGCTTCCTCCGCGGCCATCACCTCACCCTTCCGACCCCGCTCGCACCCGACCCGCCGCACGCCGGCGATCACTCCGGGAGCCTAGTGCCCGCCACCCCCGTTCCGGCAGGCCCGCGCCGCTGGGCGCGGGCGGTGGCGTACAGGCATACCGCCGCGGCGGCCGCCAGGTTGAGGCTCTCCGCCCGGCCGTGGATGGGGACCCGGACCACCCGGTCGGCCAGGGCGTGCAGGTCCGCGGGCAGCCCCCAGGCCTCGTTGCCGAACAGCCAGCAGGTAGGTGCCCTCAGCGCCCCCCTGTCCACCAGCTCGTCGAGGTCCTCCGGACCGGTGCCGTCGGCGGCGAGCACCTGCAGGCCGGCCCCCCGCAGGGTCGCCACGGCGTCCGCTGCGGGCGGCCCCGCGACGAGGTCCAGGTGGAACAGCGAGCCGGCGGAGGCGCGGACGCACTTGCCGTTGTAGGGGTCGACCGACCCGGCCGCGAAGACGACGCCGTCAGCGCCCGCCGCGTCGGCGGTGCGCAGCACCGTGCCCGCGTTCCCCGGGTCCCGGGCCTGCGCGAGCAGCACGACCAGCCGCGGCCCGGCGGCCGCGAGCCGCTCGAGCGGGACGTCGACGAACCGGCACACCGCGACCAGACCCTGCGGGGTCACCGTCTGGGTGACCCCCGCCAGCTCGCTCTCGCCGACCAGATGCACCGCCGCGCCGGCCCGCCGGGCGGTGGCCACCAGGTCCGCATGCCGGTCGGCGGCCGCCCCCGTGGCCAGCAGGGCCAACACCACTCCCGGCGTGCCCAGCGCCTCGCGCACCGCCTGCGGCCCCTCGGCGAGGAACCGCCGGTCGGCGACCCGGAAGGCGCGCTTGGCCAGCCGGCGGGCGGTCCGCAGCGGGGCGGAGGAGGCGCTGGGCAGCGGGGCTCGCCAGGCCGGGCTAGGCCGCGGCGGCGTTGCGGTCGGCCGGCAGCGCCGTACGGGCCGCCTCGACCAGCCGGGCGAAGGCCGGCGGGTCGCTGACCGCGATCTCCGCGAGAACCTTGCGGTCCAGCTCCACCCCGGCAGCCTTCAGCCCCTGCACGAAGCGGTTGTAGGTGAGCCCGTTGGCCCGGGCCGCCGCGTTGATCCGCTGGATCCACAGGCTGCGGAAGTCACCCTTGCGGGCCCGCCGGTCACGGTAGGCGTAGCCCAGGGAGTGGGCCACCTGCTCCTTGGCCTTGCGGTACAGCCGGGACCGCTGCCCGCGGTACCCGCTGGCCTGGTCGAGGACGACCCGACGCTTCTTCTGGGCGTTGACCGCCCGCTTCACCCGTGCCACGGCGCTCGCTCCTTGCTCGTACCCGTCAGGTCAGGTCTGGTGCCGGTCTGGTCCGGTCAGTGGGCCCGCTGGCCCAGCAGGCGCTTGACGCTCTTGACGTCGGCCGGGGCCAGCTCGACCTCGTTCCACAGCCGCCGGGTGCGGGTGGACGGCTTGTGCTCCAGCAGGTGGTTGCGGTTGGCCCGACGGCGCATGAGCTTGCCCGTCCCGGTGACCCGGAAGCGCTTGCTCGCCCCGCTGTGCGTCTTGTTCTTCGGCATGCTGCCGTCGTCTCCTCGCTCGGTGCTGCCCGGAGCCGAGAGGCCCCGGGCCGCGGTCGGTGGCCGGCCCGGTCGGGGCTCAGCCGGTGGCGCTGTGGTCGTCGCTGGACCCATCCCCGTGGCCGTTCGCGCCGTTCTCGTCCGGCCGGGTGCGGCGGGCCGCCCGCTCGGCCTTGAACTCGGCCTTCTTCCGGTGCGGCCCAACCACCATGATCATGTTCCGGCCGTCCTGCTTCGGGGCCGACTCGACGTACCCCAGCTCGGCGATGTCCTCCGCCAGCCGCTGCAGCAGCCGGAAGCCCAGCTCGGGCCGGGACTGTTCGCGGCCCCGGAACATGATGGTGATCTTGACCTTGTCGCCCTGGCCCAGGAACCGCTCGACGTGACCCTTCTTGGTCTCGTAGTCGTGCGGGTCAATCTTCGGCCGGAGCTTCATCTCCTTGATGACCGTGTGGGTCTGGTTGCGGCGCTGCTCCCGGAGCTTCTGGGCGTTCTCGTACTTGAACTTCCCGTAGTCCATGAGCTTGGCCACCGGCGGGCGGGCCGTCGCGGCCACCTCCACCAGATCCAGGTCGGCCTCCTGGGCCAGGCGCAGCGCGTCCTCGATGCGGACGATGCCGACCTGCTCCCCGTTCGGGCCGACCAGGCGTACCTCGGGCACCCGGATCCGGTCGTTGATGCGCGGTTCGACGCTGATGAGACCTCCTCGTGGCGTGCGGTGGTGGGTCCGGCGGTCGGGGGCGCCCCGTCCGCGGCCGGCCGCCGCGACACAGAAAGCCCCGTACGCCGCGCGCACGGGGCTCCGCTGGACCGGGCACGCCGGCGTACGCCGACGCGACGGCCTCGCGGTGGGTGGCCGCGGGGCCGACCGGACCCGTCGACCGCCAGGCCGAGCGGGTGGGAGCGGGGCTCCGCTTGCGCGACCGACACCCAAGGCGCCGGCCGAGTCCTGGCCAGGGTAGCAGGCGCGTCAGGGGGCGGGGGCGCGGTAGCCGGTCGGCGGTTCCCCCAAGTCGACGATGGCGGCCACCGGCCCGCCACCGTCGGGACCCTGGTGGGCCGCCGACACCGAGACGAACACGGCCGGGTCGCCGGTGACCGAGGCCGCGACGCCCCCGACGCAGGCCTTGATCTGCCGGTGCCAGTGCACGTCGGAGTCGTCCAGCATGGCGTTGCGCCGGCCGCGGACGATGCCGTCCCGGCTCGCCTCGCACTTGAGGAACACGTTCACCAGCCGCCCGTCCAGGTCGGTCCAATGGGGCCGCTCGGGCAGGGTGAGCCCGGCGCCGCGAATCGCCGCCCAGATGCTGTCCTGGTCGAGGGCGTCCCGCATCACCGCGTGCCCGATCCGGTAGCGGCCGCCGACCCCGCGCACGTTGCCGACCACGACCACCTGGGCCTGGTCCAGCTCCACGCCCGAGGAACAGGAGGCCACCGACGAGTAGCGGGCCAGGTCGTGCAGCACGGCGGCGTCGTCGGGCAGGTCGGTCTCGCCGAGGGCCACCGCGATGCCCAGGGCGGTGGTCCCGTTGGACAGGTCCATGGACTCGTGGGTGTGCTCGGTCCACACCGTCTGACCGCGGGCCTTGGCCTCCCGGATGGTCTGAATGGTGAGCAGCGGGGTCTTCGTCTGCACGTAGTGCACGTCCGCCGGGTCGGTGATGCCCGCCCGGGCCATCGCCGTCCGGACCGCCGCCGCCACCTTCTCGATCATGCCGCGCCGGCCGATCTCCTCGGGGAGGATCGGCTCGCTCATCGCCACGCCGACGGCGAGCCGTGGCTCGTCGGTGCGCACCGCCTGCGCCGCGGGCACCGTGGCGAAGATCGTCGCGTGGGGGCTGAGCACGCCGTCGGTGCCCCCGGACCAGACGATGGGGACCTGGCGCACCTCGGCCGGCGACCGGCGGCCCTTGGCGGCGAGGACGTCCCGGAACGCCCGGTCGGCGATGATCCGCGTGTAGTCGTTGACGCCGCCGTTGCCTTCGGTCTTGCCGACCACGGCGACCACCCGGTCAGCCTCGATCACCCCCTCGTCGATGAGGTCGGCCAGGCCAGAGGCGTCGCTGACGTGCCGCAGGGGGACCTTGCGGACCTCAACCGGTTCGGACACGGGACCACCTTTCCAGGGACTCGGGTGCCAGGGACTCGGGTGCCAGGGTGCTCAGGTGCCAGGGTGCTCAGGTTCCTGCCGGTCCGGGAGGACGAGGGTGCCGACCGGGGCGTCCTCGGGCGCGCCCGCGGCCGCAGCCAGCTCGGCCAGGGCGCAGATGACCGCGCGCCGTCCGCCCTGCTCGACGAACCGGCAGGCCGCCTCCACCTTCGGGCCCATGCTGCCCGCGGCGAAGTGGCCGGCGGCGGCGTACCGGCGCAGATCCCCGGCTCTGACCCGGCCCAGCGGCCGGGGCGCCGGCCCGCTGGCGTCGAGCAGGACGTGGGGTACGTCGGTGGCGATGACCAGGACGTCCGAGCCGAGGGTCCGCCCGAGCAGGGCGGCGCCGAGGTCCTTGTCGATGACTGCCTCCACCCCCCGCACCGTCCCGTCAGGGTCGCGGACCACAGGGATCCCGCCCCCGCCGTTGGCCACCACGAGGAACCCGGCGTCGGTCAGGACCCGCACCGCGGCGGCGTCAAGCACCTCCAGTGGCTCCGGGCTGGCCACCACCCGCCGCCAGCCGCGCTCCCCCCGGTCCGCCCAGGTCTGGCCGTGGGCGGCGAGCGCCTGGGCCTCGGCGCGGGGCAGGTAGCGGCCGATCGGCTTGGTGGGCCGGGTGAAGCCGGGGTCGTCGGCGGCAACCAGGGTGCGGGTGACCAGCGCGGCCACCGACCGGTCCAGGCCTCGCGCGGCCAGGGCCCGGTCCAGCGCGTTGAGCAGGATGAAGCCGATCGTCCCCTGGGTCTGCGCGCCGCACCAGTCCAGCGGGACCGGGGGGACGACGTGGGCGGCCAGCTCGTTCTTCACCAGCAGGTTGCCGACCTGGGGGCCATTGCCGTGGGTGACGACCACCTGGGCCCCGCCGGCCACCAGCTCGGCCACGTGCCCGGCGGCCCGGGTGGCCGCGGCGACCTGGTCAGCGACCGGGGCCCGGCCGTCGGGCGCGGTCATCGCGTTGCCGCCCAACGCGACGAGGACCCTGGTCGGGGTCCCGGTCACCCGGGGGGCGGCGGCGGGATCTGCACGCGGGGCACCTCCGTCCGCCGCCGGTGGCGCGGGTCGCCTGGCCGGTCGTCTGCCGGCCGGTCCCGCCGAGCGTAGGCAGGCCACCGGGCGGCGGCACCGTCGAGGGTCGCCCAATCCGGCGGCCGTGATGGGCAACCCCTGCCCGCGCCGGCGGGTCAGTCCTGCGGGGGTACGCCGAGCCGCCGATACCGCGCGTGCCGCGCGGACCGGCGGGCCGCCGGGTC
>JBMOMH010000193.1:3880-6564 GCA_049323135.1 Actinomycetota bacterium | reverse complement strand
ACTAGACCTTCCACTAGACCGGGGCGGGTCGTCCGGCCCGACGTCCCGTGCGCCCCCCTCCCCTCTTGTAGCGGTCATGCGCTTGTGAAGCCGACGGTCGGCCCTGGCCGCGGCGCTCGCGGTCAACTTCTGCATGATCGCTACCGAGGGGGCGGGGTTAGGGTGGGGGCATGTGCCGCAGCATCAAGACCTTGCGGGAGCCGTACGCCGTGGCCGTCACGGGCGAGGACGTGCACGCCGCCGCCCTGCAGTACGTGCGCAAGATCAGCGGGTACCGGGTGCCGGCGCCGCGCAACGCGGCCGCCTTCGACCGGGCCGTCGCCGACGTCGCGGCGGCCACCCGGGCCCTGCTCGGGCAGCTGGACGTCCGGGGCCGCGGACCCGGCGGCGGCCCTGCTCGGACGGTGCCGACCCGCCCCGGGGGGGACGGACCCTAGGCGGGGGCGTGCAGGTCGGCGGCCACGGCGGCGTACAGGTCGGTCAGGTTGGCTCCGCGTGCCTCGACGAGGAGCCGGACAGGGCTCGGCCCCCGGTGCGGCAGGCCGAGCGGGGCCCGGCGGCGGCGCGCCGCCGGGGGGCCCCGCGGTTGTTGAAGCAGCGCGGCCTCTCCAGCGGGTCCTGCGCGTTCCTGAGCACGCCGAGGAGGAGGTGTTCGTGACTCAGCTGCCCGTGGCGGCGGCGCTGCCGCTCCGCGCCGGCCAGCTGTAGCGCTCGCTTGACGAGGATCGGCTTGCCGGTGAGCCCATGCCACCCGGTCCGGCGGGCCGCCTGCCGGGTCGGTCAAGCTACCTTGACGCTGGACGCTCGGTCAAGGTCGCTTGACAAGGGGGTCTGGCGGGAGGGGAGGGTGGCCTCCGCCCTGCCCCAGTGCTACTGTGTAGCACATGGAGTCCATCGGCGTCCGCGAACTGCGACAGCACGCGAGCCGTTACCTCGAGCGAGTCCGCCACGGGGAGACGCTGCAGGTGACCGACCGAGGACGGCCGGTGGCCCGGCTGGTTCCCATCGGCACCGACGCGTGGAGCGATCTGGTTGCCAGCGGCAAGGTCACCCTCGCTGACGATTCGACGGACCTTCTCGCCGAGCCGCCCGGCGCCTACGATGTTGACGCGTCAGCCACGCTGGCGACGATGCGCGGGCTCGAGCGGTGAGGCTGTACCTCGACTCGTCGGCCCTGGTCAAGCTCGTTCGCCACGAGGCCGAGTCGGAGCCGTTGCGCCGCTTCCTCCACCGGCACCGCGCAGACGGCCGGGTCACGAGCGCGCTGGCCCGCGTGGAGGTGGTCCGTGCCGTCGTGGGTGGCGGCCCGGTTGCCGTCGCACACGCACGCAGACAACTGGCTCGGATTGACCACATCAACCTCGACCGTGACCTGCTCGATGCCGCGGCGACGCTGGCCCCGACGTCCCTGCTGCGGTCGCTCGATGCCATCCATCTGGCCGCGGCGGGTTGCCTCGGCGCGGACCTGCGGTCCGTGGTCACGTACGACGTCCGGTTGCAGCAGGCGGCCGCAGCCCTTGGCATCGCCGTGGACGCACCCGCGTAACGGTGGGCAGGGGCGGGGTCGAACCGCCGACCTTCCGCTTTTCAGGCGGACGCTCGTACCGACTGAGCTACCTGCCCTCGACGCCGGCCAGAGCCGGCAGCGGTCCCGACGGGATTCGAACCCGCGGCCTCCACCTTGACAGGGTGGCGAGCACTCCAAGCTGCTCCACGGGACCTGGCGAGGGTTGCCCCCCACGAGGTGTGGTGCCCCCAACGGGATTCGAACCCGTGCTGCCGCCTTGAAAGGGCGGTGTCCTGGGCCGCTAGACGATGAGGGCGCCTGGCCCCGTCAGGGACCAGGCAAGCATAGGGGACAGCCAGGACCGGCGCCAAAGCCGTGACCGGCGGCCCCACCCGCCGTACGCCGGCCGCTGGCCCCACCCGCCGTACGCCGGCCGCTGGCCCCACCCGCCGTACGCCGGCCGCTGGCCCCGGCCGCTGGCCCCGGCCCCTGGCCCCCGCCGCCGGCGGCTGCGACGATCGGGGCGTGCTCGACATTCCCCCCGCCGAGTTCGAGGACCTGGTCGAGGCCGCCTTGGCCGGGATCCCGGCCGAGCTGGCCCGGCTGCTGGACAACGTCGCCGTCTTCGTGGAGGACGACCCGCCCGAGGACGCCCCGGACCTGCTGGGCCTGTACGAGGGGGTGCCCCTTACCGAGCGGGACCAGTGGTACGCCGGGGTCCTGCCGGACCGGATCACCGTCTTCCGCCGCCCCATCCTGGCCCTCTGCACGACCCGGGAGGAGGTCGTCGAGGAGGTGCGGATCACCGTTGTCCACGAGGTGGCGCACTACTTCGGCATCGACGACGCCCGGCTGCACGAGCTGGGCTACCAGTGACGGACTGTCCCGAGCCGCCCCGGTTTGGCACACTCGGGACGGGTTCCGGAGGCGGATCCCGGACCCGTACGGCGCGAGAGGGGGCTCGTTGACGCCCGAGGAAGCCACCGCTCCGGGCTGGTACCCGGATCCCCGGGCCCCGGGACGGGTGCGGTACTGGGACGGGTCGGCCTGGACGGAGTTGGCCCGGCCGGTCGGCGACCGGGCGCTACTCACCTTGCCCCGGCAGGGCCGGCCGGTCGAGGGCCGCCTGGCGTGGCCGCCGTTCGGGCCGCCGTCTGGGCCGCACCGCGCCTTGGCC
>JBMOMH010000193.1:0-3870 GCA_049323135.1 Actinomycetota bacterium | reverse complement strand
CGACCGGTCCCGGCTGGTGCTGGCGGTTGCCGTCGGGCTGGTGGTGCTCGTGCTCGCGGGTACCGCCGTGCTGCTGGCTGACGCCCGCCGTACGCCGGGGCGCCCGTCCCCGGCGGCCACGGCCACCGGCGACCCGGCCGTGCAGGCCCGGGCGCTGTCGGCGCTGCTGGACCAGGCGGTGCGGTCCCGGGACGTGGTCGCCCCGACGGTGGCCGCGGTCCGCGCGTGCCGCGCCGGGGACTACGCGGCGGCCCGGGACCGGCTGGTCCGGGCCCAGCAGGACCGACTCGCCGTGCAGGCCCGCCTGGCCACGCTCGATCTGTCGGCGCTGCCGGAGGCGGCGCTGCGTCGGGAGCTGGCGGCGGCGATGCAGGCCTCCGCGGACGCGGACGCGGCGTTCGCCGCTTGGGCCGGGGCGGTGCCGGCCGGCGGCTGCACGGTGAACTCCGGCGGCCCCGACTACGACCGGGGGGTGGCGGCGTCGCAGGCGGCCACCGCGGCCAAGGAACGGTTCGTGCGGGTGTGGAACCCGGTGGCCAGCCGGTTCGGGCTACCGCAGCGCCAGGCCTTCGACATCTGAGTCGGCGTACGCCGGGGTGGCCCCGTCGTACGCCTGGGTGGCCCGTCGGGGCCCGCACCCGCCGCCTTGCCCGGCGTACGGGTGCCTTGCCCGGTGCCCGGACCGTGCAACGCCCCGGATGACCACGTTTACCTGGTCATCCGGGCGAGGCCGGGCGAGGCCGGGCGGGGCCGGGGGCGGCTACGTGCTGGGCATCCGGGTGGCTAGGTCGGCGAGGACGGCGTCGAGCTGGGCGACGGCCCAGACGAGCTCGTGGGGTTCGACGACGAACGGGGGGGCCAGCCGGATCGTCGACCCGTGCGTCTCCTTGGCCAGCACGCCACGGGCCAGCAGCCCCTCGCACACGGCCCGCCCGCTGCCCAGCGCGGGGTCGATGTCCACCCCGGCCCACAGCCCCAGCCCCCGGACGGCGGTGACGCCGCGCCCCCGCAGGCGGCCCAGCTCCGCGCGCAGCAGCCGGCCCAGCTCGGCCGCCCGGGCCTGCGGCTCGCCGGTGGCCAGCAGCCGCACCACGGCCAGGCCGACGGCGCAGGCCAGCGGGTTCCCGCCGAAGGTGCTGCCGTGCTGGCCGGGGTGCAGCACGCCGAGCACGTCGGCGTCGCCGACCACCGCCGAGACGGGCACGATGCCCCCGCCCAGGGCCTTGCCCAGCACGTACAGGTCGGGGACCACCCCGGCCAGGTCGCAGGCGAAGGTCGTCCCGGTGCGCCCCAGGCCCGACTGCACCTCGTCGGCGACGAACAGCACGTCCCGGGCCGAGCACACCGCGCGGACCGCCGGCAGGTAATCCGGGGGCGGCACGATGACCCCGGCTTCCCCTTGCACCGGTTCGAGCAGCACGGCCACGGTCGTCTCGTCGATGGCGCCGGCCAGGGCCGCCGCGTCGCCGTACGGGACCCGCCGGAACCCCGGGGTGTAGGGGCCGAACCCGTCCCGGGCGTCCGGGTCGTCGGAGAAGCTGACGATGCTGATCGTCCGCCCGTGGAAGTTGCCGCCGGCGACGACCACGCTGGCCTGCCCCTCCGGCACCCCCTTCACCTCGTAGCCCCACTTGCGGGCCACCTTCAGCGCGCTCTCCACCGCCTCGGCGCCGGTGTTCATCGGCAGCACCATCTGCTTGCCGGCCAGCGCGGCCAGCTCCCGGACGAACGGCCCGAACTGGTCGTGGTGGAACGCCCGGCTGGTCAGGGTGACCCGGTCGAGCTGGGCGTGCGCCGCGGCGAGCAGCTCGGGGTGGCGGTGCCCGAAGTTCAGCGCCGAGTACGCCGCCAGGCAGTCGAGGTAGCGCCGCCCCTCCACATCGGTCACCCAGGCTCCCTCGGCCTCGGCGACGACGACGGGCAGCGGGTGGTAGTTGTGCGCGGCGTACCGCTCGGCCAGCCCGACGTGCTCCTGCGTCGCGCCGGCCGCCCCGCCGGCGTCGGTGGCGCCCGCTCGGGCGGGGGGGACCTGCACCGGTACGGCGGTCATGACCGGATCTCCAGCGTCGCGCACTTCGGACCGCCGCCGGCCTTGCGCAGCTCGGACAGGTCCACGGGCACCGGCTGGTAGCCCAGGGCGGCGACCTGCGCGGCCAGCCCGGTGGCCTGCGCGGCCAGCACCACGTGCCGCCCGTCGGACACGGCGTTCAGCCCGAGCACCGCCGCGTCGGCGGCGTCGGCGAGAACCGCGTCGGGGAACAGCCGGCGCAGCACCGCCTGGCTGCCGGGGGAGAACGCGTCGGGGTAGTAGGCGACGTGGCCTGCGTCCAGCACGGCCAGCGCGGTGTCCAGGTGGTAGTAGCGGGGGTCGACCAGCTGTAGCGGCACCACCGGCCGGCCGAACACCTCCTGCGCCTCCCGGTGCGAGGCCGGGTCGGTGCGGAACCCGGTGCCGGCCAGCACCACCGACCCGGTGACCAGGAAGTCTCCCTCACCCTCGTTGACGAAGGCCGGCTCGTGCACGGCCCGGAACCCCTGGGCCCGGAACCAGGCCAGGTACGCCGGCCCCTCGGCGGCCCGCTCGGCGTTGCGGAACCGGGCGCCCAGCACGGTGCCGTCGACGACCAGGCCGCCGTTGGCGGCGAACACCATGTCCGGCAGCCCGGGCACCGGGTCGATCAGGCTCACCCGGTGGCCGAGGTCGAGGTAGGTCCGGCGCAGGTTCTCCCACTGGGCGAGCGCCCGGTCCCGGTCCACTGGGGTGGCTGGGTCCATCCAGGGGTTGATGGCGTAGGTGACGTCGAAGTACGTCGGCGGGCACATGAGGTAGTGCCGGGGGGTGGCCACCCGGGGGGTGACCGGTCGACGGTCCAGCGTCGCGGCAGGCGCCGGCATGGGCCCTCCAGGGCGGGCTGCGGGGTCGGCCGGGTGCCGACCAGGGTCGATACCGTGAGCCTAGAAGCCCCTTCACGGCACGCCAAGACCGTCCTATTGCCTTATCGCGCAACATCATTGCGTCACTGGCGCCGTACGTCGCTCGTTCTTGCGCAGCCTCCGATTCCCCCGTCGCGGCGGTCCAGCGGATCGCACTCCCCGTCCGTCCTCGCCGGCCGGCGGCGGGTCGGTCGGTCGGCCCGGTCAGGGGGGCGGGGCGACCCCCGGCCGGTCCAGCAGCCGGGACAGCACCAGCACGCTCTTGGTCCGCACCACGAAGGGCTCGGCGTTGATCCGCTCCAGCACCGCCTCGAAGTGGCCCATGTCGGCGGCGCGCAGCTGCAGCAGCGCGTCGGCCTCCCCGGTCACCGTGCAGGCGGCGACCACCTCCGGGTACCGGGCCAGGCTGTCCCGGATGGTGCCCGGCGCGGTCCGCCCGGTGCAGTACAGCTCCACGTAGGCCTCGGTGGTCCACCCCAGCACCCGGGGGTCCACCGTCGCGGTGAACCCGGTGATCGCCCCGGCCGCGCGCAGCCGGTCCACCCGGCGCTTGACCGCCGCGGTGGACAGCCCCACCCGCTGGCCGATCTCCGCGTAGCTGGCCCGGCCGTGCTCCAGCAGCCAGGCGACGATCCGCTCGTCCACCGCGTCCAGCCGCACCCTCGGCCTCCCTCCGGGCCTGACGCTAGCGCCCGGTCCGCGCGGCCCGCCGCCACACCAGCTTCAGCCCCGACCAGTCGGTGCCGAGTGCGGCCACCTTCACGTCGACCAGGCCGACCGGCAGCGCGGCGGCCCGGACGTCGTCCTCCCGGACGTCGCTGGCGTGCCCGGCGGCGCGCCGCGGCCAGGCCACCCACAGCGCCCCGTCGGGGAACACCGCCCGCCCGAGGTCCGGGACGCCGGCCAGCTCGGCGGCGGCGCGGACGAAGACCACCA
>JBMOMH010000192.1:3367-6592 GCA_049323135.1 Actinomycetota bacterium | reverse complement strand
CGCCCAGCGCGGGCAGATCCGCGCGTTGCAGGCGCAGACCCAGGCGGAGGAGGCCCGGGTACGCCAGCTGGAGGCGGAGCAGGCGCGCTGGCAGGACCCGGCGTACGTCGCCGCCCAGGCCCGGCAGCGGCTGCACTTCGTCCTGCCGGGGGAGACCGGGTACGTCGTCCTCGACCCGCCGGTGCCCGAGCGGGCCCCCGTGCCGGGCGAGCCGGTGCTGCCGGCCCCGTCGACGCCGCGGCCGTGGTACGCCACCGTGTGGGGCTCCCTGGCTGCCGCCGGCCGGTGACGCTTCACGGCGGCGCCAGGACGGGGCGGCAGGCTCCCCAGGGATGAGGGAGGTGTGCGTGGACGAGGCGTCCCCGGCCGACCTCGCCGCGGTGGCCGCGCAGCTGGGGCGGCCCCCGCGGGGGGTGCGGGGGGTGGCGCGCCGCTGCCCCTGCGGCCTGCCCGCCGTGGTGCTCACCGCGCCCCGGCTGCCCGACGGCACCCCGTTCCCGACCGTGTACTACCTGACCTGCCGCCGGGCCACCGCCGCGGTGAGCCGGCTGGAGGCCGGGGGCCTGATGCGGGACCTGGCCGGCCGGCTGGCCGCCGACCCCGACCTGGCCGCGGCGTACGCGGCCGCGCACCGGGACTACCTGGCCCGCCGGGACGCCCTCGACCCGCTGCCCGGCGCCCCTGGGGTCGGGGGGATGCCCGACCGGGTCAAGTGCCTGCACGCGCTGCTTGCCCACGCGCTGGCCGCCGGCCCGGGGGTGAACCCGGTCGGCGACGAGGTGCGCGACCGGGTGGGCCCCTGGTGGCTGCCCGGTCCGTGCGTGCCGGTCGGGCCACGGGGGATCTCAGGGGGGGCGCGGTGACCCGGGTGGCCGCCGTCGACTGCGGCACGAACTCGCTGCGGCTGCTGGTCGCCGACGTCGACCCCCGAACCGGGGTCCTCGTCGACCTGACCCGGCGGATGGAGATCGTCCGACTGGGCGCCGGCGTGGACCGCAGCGGCCGGCTGGCCCCCGAGGCGCTGGCCCGCACCCTGCGGGTGCTCGAGGCGTACGCCGCCACCGCCCGGGACCTGGGCGCGCAGCGGGTCCGGATGGTGGCCACCTCGGCGACCCGGGACGCCGCCAACCGGGACGAGTTCGCCGCCGGGGTACGACGGGTCCTCGGGGTGCCCCCGGAGGTCGTCACCGGCGCGGAGGAGGCGGCGCTGTCCTTCGCCGGGGCGACCCGGGAGCTGGTCCGGCCCGGGGGCCCCCCGCCCCCCTTCCTGGTCGTGGACATCGGCGGCGGCTCCACCGAGTTCGTGCTGGGCGGTCCCGGGCCGGGCCCCGGCGCCCAGCCGGTGGTCGAGGCTTCCTGCTCAGTGGACGTCGGCTGCGTCCGGCTCGCCGAGCGGCACCTGTCCGCCGACCCGCCCGCCCCGGGGCAGGTCGCCGCGGCGCGGGCCGACGCCGCCGCGGCGCTGGACGCCGCCGCGGCCGCCGTTCCGCTGCGGCGGGCCGCCACCCTGGTTGGCGTCGCCGGCACAGTGACCACGGTGGTCGCGGCGGCGCTCGGGCTGCCGGCGTACGACGCGGCCCGGATCCACGGCGCCCGGGTGCCCGCCGCCCTGGTCGTCCGGACCGCTGAGCGGCTGCTGGCCGCCAGCCACGCCGAGCGGGCGGCCCTGCCGTTCATGCACCCGGGCCGGGTGGACGTGATCGGCGCCGGCGCCCTGCTGCTCGCCGCCGTCGTGGAACGGGTGGGCGCCGCCGAGCTGGTCGCCAGCGAGCACGACATCCTCGACGGCATCGCCTGGTCCCTGGCCGGCTGACCCCCGGCCCTGGGTGGGCGGCCCGCGGCCCTGGGTAGCGTGAGGCGCGGTGGTTCGGGCGGACCGGACCCGAGGCGAGGAGGCTTTCGTGGGCGAGCACGTCACCTTCCCCAGCAACGGCGGCACCTGCGAGGGCTACCTCGCCCGGCCGGCCTCCGGGTCCGGCCCGGGGGTGGTCGTCATCCAGGAGTGGTGGGGCCTGGTGGGCCACATCACCGACGTGGCGGACCGGTTCGCCGCCGAAGGCTTCCTCGCCCTGGCCCCGGACCTCTACCACGGGGTGTCCACCCGGGAGCCCGACGAGGCGGGCAAGCTGATGATGGGGCTGGCCATGGACCAGGCCGCCCGGGACATTGCCGGCGCCGCCCGGTACCTCGCCGAGTCGGCGGGCGGGGGCCGGGTGGGCACGGTGGGGTTCTGCATGGGCGGCTCGCTCGCGCTGTGGAGTGCCACCCTGGCGCCCGAGGTGGTGGCCGCGGTCGGCTTCTACCCGGCGGTGCCCTGGGAGCGGATGAGCCCGACCTGGGCGAGCTACCAGGGCAAGGCGGCGATGATCCACTGCGCCGAGGGGGACGGGGGCAGCGGGGCCGCGGGCATCCGGTTGGCCGTCGAGGCGATCCGTGCCGCTGGCGGGGAGGTCGAGGTGTTCGACTACCCGGGCACCGAGCACGCTTTCTTCAACGACCAGCGGCCCGAGGTGTACCACGCGGAGGCCGCCGCCACGGCGTGGCAGCGCACCCTGGGGCTGTTCCGCGCCCGACTGGTCGGGTGAGCCGAGCGGCGCCGCCCAGCCCGGTGCCCCCCGGCCCGGTGCTCCCGGGCCCGGTGCCGCCCGGGACCGGCTGGCCGGGCGACCCGGCGACAGCGGGCACTCCGGTGGCGGGGGACGCGGCCGCGGTCCGGCGACTGGCGGCCACCGCGGGGGACCTGGCCGACCTGGACGCCCGGGTGTCGGTGTGCCGGGCCTGCCCCCGGCTGGTCGCCTGGCGGGAGGAGGTGGCCGCGGCGCCACGGCGGGCGTACGCCGGGCAGCGCTACTGGGGTCGCCCGGTGCCCGGGTTCGGCGCCGCGGCGCCGGCGGTGCTCGTCGTCGGGCTGGCCCCGGCCGCGCACGGGGGAAACCGCACCGGCCGGGTGTTCACCGGGGACCGCAGCGGCGACTGGCTGTTCGCCGCGCTGCACCGGGTCGGGCTGGCCGAGCGGCCGACCAGCGAGCACGCCGCCGACGGGCAGCGGCTGCCGGCCGCCCGGGTCGTCGCCGCGGTCCGGTGTGCCCCGCCGCAGAACCGGCCCACCCCGGGGGAGCGGGACACCTGCGCGCCCTGGCTGGCCGCCGAGGTGGCCGAGGTGCTGCCCGGGCTGCGCGCGGTGGTGGCCCTCGGCGGGTTCGCCTGGCTGGCCGCGCTCGGCTC
>JBMOMH010000192.1:0-3357 GCA_049323135.1 Actinomycetota bacterium | reverse complement strand
GCCGGGAGGTGACCCTGACGGGGGGGCGGCTGCTGTTGCTCGGCTGCTACCACCCCAGCCAGCAGAACACGTTCACCGGGCGGCTCACCGCGCCCATGCTGGACGCGGTGCTTCAGCGTGCGGCCACCCACGCCGGGCTCGCACCGGCTCGGGCGGCGACCCCGGGGCGTGGGAACATGGGCAGGTGAGCGCCCCGCGCATCCTCGTCGTCGGCGGTGGCTACGTCGGCATGTACGCCGCGCTGCGGCTGCAGCGGCGGCTGCGCGCCGGGGAGGCCCGGGTCACCGTGGTGGACACCCGCTCGTACATGACCTACCAGCCGTTCCTGCCCGAGGCCGCCGCGGGGAGCCTGGAACCGCGCCACGTCGTCGTCCCGCTGCGCCGGGTGCTGCGCGGCTGCGAGGTCGTCACCGGTGAGGTGCGCGGCGTCGACCACGCGCGTCGCCGGGCGCACGTCGTACCGCACGCCGGCGAACCGATGGACCTCTCCTACGACGTGCTGGTGATGGCCCCGGGTTCGGTGGCGCGCACGTTGCCGATCCCTGGACTGGCCGAGTGTGGCATCGGGTTCAAGCGCGTGGAGGAGGCCATCTTCCTGCGCAACCACGTCATCGACCAGCTCGATGTCGCCGAGTCCACGACCGACCCGGACCTGCGTCGGCGGGCCCTGACGTTCGTGTTCGTCGGGGGCGGGTACGCCGGGGTCGAGGCGCTGGCGGAGCTGGAGGACATGGCCCGCGACGCGGTGCGCTACTACGAGCGCATCGACCCGGTCGACATGCGTTGGGTGCTGGTCGAGGCCACCGGCCGGATCCTGCCCGAGGTCGGCGAGGACATGGGCCGCTACACCGTGGAGCAGCTGCGCCGGCGGGGCATCGACCTGCGCCTCGGCACGCTGCTGCGGTCGGTGGTGGGCGGGCACGTCGTGCTCTCCGACGGTGCCGAGCTGGACACCAACACGCTGGTGTGGACCGCTGGGGTGAAGCCGCACCCGCTGCTGGCCAGCACCGACCTGCCGTGCGACGAGAAGGGCCGGCTGCGGGCGACGCCGTACCTCACCGTCGACGGTGTCGACGCCGCCTGGACCGCCGGTGACTGCGCCGCCGTACCGGACCTGACCAGGGAGCCGGGGTCGTTATGTGGGCCCAGCGCGCAGCACGCGGTGCGGCAGGCCCGCCGCCTGGCCGACAACATTGTTGCGGCGTTGTGCGGACGGCCGCTGCGGGAGTACCGCTACCGCTACGCCGGCTCGGTGGCCAGCCTGGGACTGCACAAGGGTGTGGCGCAGGTGTACGGCGTCCGGCTGCGGGGCTGGCCGGCGTGGTTCATGCACCGCACCTACCACGTCAGCCGGGTGCCGACGTGGAACCGGAAGGCTCGCGTCGTCGCCGACTGGACGCTGGGGCTGTTCTTCCGGCGCGAGGTCGTCACCCTCGGCTCGCTGCAGCAGCCACGGGCCGAGTTCGAACAGCACGCGGTGCGGCCCCCGGTAGGGGTCGGAGAGGGGAGGTCGAGGTGGCTGGACAGCAGGTCGCCGAACGGCTGATGCGCATCCTCGAGACGGTGCTCGCCGGTCCGGTTGCGCTGCGCCTGCGGGCCTGGGACGGCAGCGAGGCGGGGCCACCGGACGCCCCCGTCGTCGTGGTACGCAACCGGCGGGCGCTGCGGCGGCTGGTGTGGCGCCCGGACGAGGTGGGCCTGGCGCGGGCGTACGTCAGCGGCGACCTCGACCTGCACGGCGACGTGTTCGCCGCCCTGCAGGCGGCCAGCGTCGTCGCCCGCCGTGACGTGCAGCCCAGCCTGCGGCTGTCCGCCGCGCCGCGCCGGGAGCTGTTCGGGGCGGCGGTGCGGCTCGGGGCGCTGGGCCCGCCGCCGCCCCCGCCGCCGGAGGAGGTTCGGCGGCTGCGCGGTGCTAAGCACAGCCGGCACCGGGACCGGGCGGCGGTCAGCCATCACTACGACGTCGGCAACGACTTCTACCGCTTGGTCTTGGGGCCCTCGCTGGTCTACTCCTGCGCCTACTGGACGCGGCCGGAGGACCCGGCGTACACGCTGGAGGACGCGCAGCGGGACAAGCTGGAGCTGGTGTGTCGCAAGCTCGGCCTCGCACCAGGGATGCGGCTGCTGGACGTGGGCTGCGGCTGGGGCTCGCTGGTGCTGCACGCCGCCCAGCAGCACGGCGTACGGGCGGTGGGCATCACGCTGTCGCAGCAGCAGGCGGAGCTGGCGGCCAAGAGGGTCAGCGAGGCCGGGCTCTCCGACGCGGTGGACATCCGGCTGCAGGACTACCGGGACGTCGAGGACGGCCCGTACGACGCCATCGCCAGCATCGGGATGGCCGAGCACGTGGGGGCGCCGCGGTACGCCGAGTACGCCGCCGCGCTGCACCGGCTGCTGCGCCCCGGTGGTCGGCTGCTCAACCACCAGATCGCCCGCCGTCCTGGGGCGGCCGGCCCATCCCGGGAGACCTTCATCTCCGCCTACGTCTTCCCCGACGGGGAGCTGCTGCCCCTGGCCGAGACGGTCGGCACGCTGGAGGACGCCGGCTTCGAGGTGCGCGACGTCGAGGCGCTGCGCGAGCACTACCCGTGGACGCTGCGGCGGTGGGTGGCCAACCTGGAGGCGCAGTGGGACCAGGCGGTCGCCCTCACCTCGGAGGGGCGGGCCCGGGTCTGGCGGCTGTACATGGCCGGCTCCGCCCTGGGGTTCGAGGCGAACCGGCTCGGGGTGAACCAGGTGCTGGCCGTACGGCCGGCCGACGGCCGCAGCGGCATGCCGGTGACCCGCGCCCGATGGCTGGATCCGGGGCTCGGGGTGGGGGGGTGCGGGGGCTGGGGGGGGGGGGGTAGTCCCGGCCTATCCTGACCGGGGCCGCGGTCCTGGCCGGGCCTGGTCGGGCGCCCCCGTATCCCAACCGGCAGAGGAAGGCGTCTTAAACACGCCACAGTGTGGGTTCGACTCCCACCGGGGGCACGCGTGAGGTCTTCGCGGCCGACACTTGCCCGATGCGGTCAGGAGACGACCATCGCAGACCGGCATGATCACGGGGAGCCAGCCGTGCCGCCGTGTGCGAAGAAGGCGCACGGGTCCGAGTCGCTGGCTTCGACGACGGCGTGAGCACGTGCGGGGGCAGCAGGCGGAGCTGGTCGCGGGTGAACCCGTGGCCAGGCCTCCCGCTGCCCACCGGGACCGACAGCATCAAGTTGTTCCCAGGTGGTGCTGGGGGCCAGGGGTTGTCGGTGGAGGCGGGTAGTGTCGAACACATGTTCGATGAACTGGGGTCGGGGGAGCCGGGGGCTGGCTTCTGTAGTTGGCCTCCGGTGGTGGACGCTCGCCGGGCGGGGCCGGGCCGGCTGG
>JBMOMH010000191.1:1443-6636 GCA_049323135.1 Actinomycetota bacterium | reverse complement strand
GCCGGCCGGCTGGTGCGGCTGCGTGGGCGGCTGGCCCGCTCCCAGACCACGCTGGGCCGTGGGCTGCTGGGCCTGCTCAGCCGGGACCACCTCGACGAGGACACCTGGGAGCGGGTCGAGGAGCTGCTCATCGGTGCCGACCTGGGGGTGGGCCCGGCGATGGCGCTCACCCAGCGGCTGCGCACCCGGGTGCAGGTGACGGGGGCGCGCAGCCCGGAGGCGGTGCGCGGCCTGCTGCGGGAGGAGCTGCTCGCCGCCTTGGGCCCCGACCTGGACCGGTCGCTGCGGACGACCCGGCACGCCGGGGCGCACCGCCCCGCGGTGGTCCTGCTGGCCGGGGTGAACGGCACCGGCAAGACCACCACCGCCGGCCGGCTGGCCCGGGTGCTCGTCGCCGAGGGGCGCACGGTGGTGCTCGGCGCCGCGGACACCTTCCGCGCCGCGGCCGCGGACCAGCTGCAGACCTGGGGGGAGCGGGTCGGCGCGCACACCGTGCGCGGTCCCGAGGGTGGTGACCCGGCCAGCGTCGCCTTCGACGCGCTGCGCCGCGGGATCGAGATGGCGGCGGACACCGTGGTGGTCGACACCGCGGGCCGGCTGCACACCAAGACCGGGCTGATGGACGAGCTGGGCAAGGTGGGCCGGGTGCTGGGTCGGGACGGGCCGCTGGACGAGGTCCTGCTGGTCCTGGACGCCACCACGGGCCAGAACGGCCTGGCCCAGGCCCGGGTCTTCGCCGAGGTGGTCACCCTCACCGGCATCGTCCTGACCAAGCTCGACGGCACGGCCAAGGGCGGCATCGTGGTGGCCGTCCAGCAGGAGCTCGGCGTACCGGTCAAGCTGGTCGGCCTGGGGGAGGGGCCCGACGACCTGGCCCCGTTCGACCCGGCGGTCTTCGTCGACGCGCTCCTGGCCGAACCCGAGAGTTAACCCGGACGTAACCGGGCCGGCCGGTCCGTCACCGTGGCGAAACACCGGCGCACCCTGCCCCGTAACGGGCCCTCGGCAGGCTCCTCCCAGGTCGTCCACCGTCCCCGGTGAGGAGAGAGATGCCACAGATCGACAGTGGGGCCACCGCCTGGGTCCTGCTCAGCGCCGCGCTGGTGCTGCTCATGACCCCGGGCGTGGCCTTCTTCTACGGCGGCATGGTCCGCGCCAAGAACGTCCTGGGCATGCTCGCCCAGAACTACGTCACGATGGGCATCGTCAGCGTGCTGTGGGTGCTCGTCGGCTACACCCTGGTGTTCGGCGACGACGCCTTCCGCGGCCTCATCGGCGACCTGAGCCAGCTGGGGCTCGGGCAGATGCAGAGCCAGGTGGCCGGGTACACCGGCGCGCTGGCCCAGTCGATCCCCCCGCTGGCGTTCGTCGCCTTCCAGCTGATGTTCGCCATCATCACGCCGGCGCTGATCACCGGTGCGGTGGCCGACCGGATGAAGTTCGCCGCCTGGGTGGTCTTCGCCGGGGTGTGGCTGCTCCTGGTGTACGCGCCCATCGCGCACTGGGTGTTCTCGCCGACCGGTTGGCTGTTCCAGCTGGGCGCGGAGGACTTTGCCGGCGGCACGGTGGTGCATGCCAACGCCGGGGCGGCCGCGCTCGCCCTGGTGCTCGTCCTGGGGCGCCGGCGTGGCTGGCCCAAGGAGCCGATGAAGCCGCACAGCCTGCCGCTGGTCCTGCTCGGGGCGGCCCTGCTGTGGTTCGGGTGGTTCGGCTTCAACGCCGGCTCCGCACTGGGGGCCAACCAGGCGGCGGCGTACGCGTTCGTCAACACGAACACGGCGACCGGGGCGGCGCTGCTGGCCTGGATGCTCACCGAGAAGCTCCGCGACGGGCACGCCACCACGCTCGGCGCCGCCTCCGGGGCGGTCGCCGGCCTGGTCGCGATCACCCCGGCGGCCGGGTTCGTCAGCCCGCTGGGGGCGGTCCTCATCGGGCTGGCCGCGGGGACGCTGTGCGCCCTCGCGGTGGGCCTGAAGTACCGGTTCGGGTACGACGACGCGCTCGACGTCGTCGGGGTGCACCTGGTCGGCGGCGTGCTCGGGGCCCTGCTCATCGGCCTGGTCGGGACCAGCACCGTCGGCGGGGCGGACGGGCTCTTCTACGGGGGCGGGCTCACCCTGCTGGGCACACAGGCCCTGGCCGTCGTCGCCTCCGTCGGCTACTCCTTCGTCGTCACCTTCGTCATCGCCAAGGTGCTCGACGCCATCATGGGCCTGCGGGTCAGCGCCGAGGACGAGCTCGAAGGGCTGGACACCACCCAGCACGCCGAGACCGCCTACCTCCTCGGGACCGTTCCCGGCGGGGCCTTCCGTCTCGGTGGTGCCGACGCGCACCGGACCCCGGAGAAGGTGGACGCATGAAGCTGGTCACCGCGGTCATCAAGCCCTTCAAGCTCGACGACGTGAAGACGGCGCTGGAGTCCTTCGGCGTGCACGGTCTGACCGTCAGCGAGGCCAGCGGCTACGGTCGGCAGAAGGGGCACACCGAGGTCTACCGGGGCGCGGAGTACACCGTCGACCTGGTGCCCAAGGTCCGGGTCGAGGTGCTGGTCGACGAGGCGGACGTCGACGACGTCATGGATGTCATCGTCAAGGCGGCGCAGACCGGCCGGATCGGTGACGGCAAGGTGTGGTGCGTCCCGGTGGACGCGGTGGTCCGCGTCCGCACGGGGGAGCGCGGACCGGATGCGCTGTAGCCGGTGACGTCCGGCACCGCGCCCCACGTTCCCTACGTAACGGCGCGCAGGGAGCTGCTGGCCCGGCCCCGGGTTCCCGGGCCGGGCCAGCGAGCCGCGCTCACCGCGCTCACCGACCGGTGGCTGGCCGACCTGCTCGGACCGGTGGAGGGGGTCGCCCTGGTCGCCGTCGGCGGCTACGGCCGCGGGGAGCTGGTGCCGGGCAGTGACCTGGACCTGCTGCTGCTGCACGACGGCCGGTCCGCGGCCCAGGTCGCCCCGGTGGCCGACCGGGTGTGGTACCCGGTGTGGGACGCCGGGGTTCGGCTGGACCACGCGGTGCGGGGCGTCGCCGAGGCCCGCCGGCTGGCGGCCAGCGACCTCGCGGTGGCCGTGGGCCTGCTCGACGCCCGGCACGTGGCGGGCGCCCCGGAGCTCACCGCGGGCCTGCGTTCCTCGGTCCTTGCCGACTGGCGGGCCCTGGCCCGCCGCCGGCTGCCGCAGCTGATCGGGGAGGCCCGGGAGCGGGCCCGGCGGCATGGGGAGCTGGCGTTCCTGCTCGAGCCGGACCTGAAGGACGCCCGGGGCGGTCTGCGGGACGTGGTCGCCCTGCGCGCGGTGAGCGCCACCTGGTTGGCCGACCGGCGGCACGGTCCGGTGGAACGGGCGCACGCGACGCTGCTCGACGTCCGCGCCGCCCTCCACATGGTCACCGGCCGGGCCGCGGACCGGCTGCTCCTGCAGGAGCAGGATGCGGTGGCCGCGCTGCTCGGCCTGCCCGACGCCGACGACCTGCTGCGCCGGCTGGCGGAGGCCGGTCGGGCGGTCGCCTTCGCGGTCGACCTGGCCTTCCGCCGGGTCGAGCAGGCGGTGGGGTCCCGCCCGTCCGGCCGGCTGGGTCTGGTCCGCCGGCGCACCGGGTCGGGGGCCCGCTCGCCGCTGGCGCACGGCGTGGTCGAGCAGGACGGGGAGGCGGTCCTGGCCCGGGACACCCGTCCCGAGCAGGACGCCACCCTGCTGCTGCGGGCCGCGTCCGCCGCTGCCCAGGCCGGGCTGCCTCTGGCCGTGCACACCGTCGACCGGCTCGCCGCCGGCACCCCCCCGCTGCCCGTCCCGTGGCCGCCGTCGGCCCGGGACGCCCTGGTGCGGCTGCTCGGCGCCGGGCCGGCGGCCGTACCCGTGCTGGAGGCCCTGGACCAGGCGGGGCTGCTGGAGCGGCTGCTGCCCGAGTGGGGACGGGTCCGCAACCTGCCGCAACGCACCCCGGTCCACCGGTTCACCGTCGACCGGCACCTGGTGGAGGCCGCCGCACACGCCGCTGGGCTGGCCCGCCGGGTGGCCCGCCCGGACCTGCTTCTCGTCGGGGCCCTGCTGCACGACATCGGCAAGGGATGGCCGGGCGACCACAGCGTCACCGGCGCCGCGGTGGTGGCGCGGCTGGCCCGGCGCCTGGGCTTCCCCCCGGCGGACGTGGCCGTCCTACGCAGCCTGGCCGCCCACCACCTGCTGCTGCCGGACACCGCGACCCGCCGCGACCTGGACGACCCGGCGACGGTGGCGACGGTGGCCGCCGCGGTGCGCACCCCCGACGTGCTGGACCTGCTGCACGCGCTGGCCGAGGCCGACGGGCTGGCCACCGGCCCGGCCGCCTGGAACGCCTGGAAGGCGGCCCTGGTCGCCGACCTGGTGGCCCGGGTGCATCGGGCCCTGCCGGGCACCGTGCGGCACGGGTCCGGGGAAGCGGCGGGGGACGCCGCCGAGCCGTCCCTGGCCGGGCTCGTGGGGTCCGTTGCGGCGCCGTACGACGGCACCGCCCGCGTCGAGGTGGGCCCCCCGGGCCCCGGCGGGCAGGTCGCGGTGACCGTGGCCGCCGCGGACCGGCCGGGGCTGCTGGCCACCGTCGCGGGCGTGCTCGCGCTGCACCGGCTGTCCGTGCACGCCGCCACCGTCCAGACCGGTCCGCCGGCGTCCACACCGGACGGTGCCGACGGCGGGGCCGCTGGGCCCGGCGTGGCCGTGCAGGTCTGGACCGTGCTCCCGCACTTCGGCAGCGGGCCGGACCCGGCGGCGCTGCGCGAGGACGTGCACCGGGCCCTGGCCGGCCGGCTGGACGTCGCCGACCGGCTGGCCCGCCGGGAGGCGGCCGACCGGCCCCGGCCCGGGGCCCCGGCCGCCCCCCCGCGGGTGGAGGTGGTGCCCGGCGCGTCGGCCAGCGCCACCGTGCTGGAGGTGCGGGCGCACGACCGGCCCGGGCTGCTGCACGAGGTCGCCGCGGCGCTGCACGCCGCCGGGGCGGACATCCGGGCCGCCCGGGTGAGCACCCTGGGCGCCGAGGTGGTCGACGTGTTCTACCTGGTCGACCCCGCCGGACAGCCGTTCGACCCGGCGGCCGCACAGCGGCTGGCCGGCCGGGTGGCCAGCGCCCTGCTCGACGCCCGCGGGGGCGTGGGCCCCCCGCCGGGCTGATCCCGTCCGGTCCGTACCCTGGGTCCGTAGTCCGGGTTCACCCCCGGGTCGAG
>JBMOMH010000191.1:0-1433 GCA_049323135.1 Actinomycetota bacterium | reverse complement strand
TCCCGACGGGCCCGGACGCGCCCGCCTAGCCCCCGAAGACCGAGGACCACGTCGTGTTCGCGACCCTGCAGGACCGTCTCGCCGCCACGTTCAAGAACCTGCGCGGACGGGGCCGGCTGTCCGAGGCCGACATCGAGCAGACCGCTCGGGAGATCCGGGTCGCCCTGCTCGAGGCCGACGTCGCCCTGCCCGTGGTTCGCGAGTTCATCGCTGCGGTCAAGGAGCGGGCGCGCGGGGCGGAGGTGTCGCAGGCGCTCAACCCCGCCCAGCAGGTCGTCAAGATCGTCAACGAGGAGCTGGTGCGGATCCTCGGCGGGCAGACCCGCCGGCTGCGCTTCGCCAAGCGGCCCCCCACGGTGATCATGCTGGCCGGTTTGCAGGGCTCGGGGAAGACCACCCTGGCCGGCAAGCTCGGCCGCTGGCTGCGCAGCCAGGGCCACACCCCCCTGCTGGTCGCCGCGGACCTGCAGCGACCCAACGCGGTGCAGCAGCTGCAGGTGGTCGGGGAGCGGGCCGGCGTACCCGTCTTCGCCCCGGAGCCGGGCAACGGGGTCGGGGACCCGGTGGCCGTCGCCCGCGCTGCCCTCGCCCACGCCCGCGGCAAGCTGTACGACGTGGTCGTCGTCGACACCGCCGGCCGGCTGGGCGTGGACGCCGAGCTGATGGCGCAGGCCGCCGACATCCGCGACGCCGTCGACCCCGACGAGATCCTCTTCGTCGTCGACGCGATGACCGGGCAGGACGCGGTGACGACCGCCCGGGCCTTCCTCGACGGGGTCGGCTTCGACGGCGTGGTCCTCACCAAGCTCGACGGGGACGCCCGGGGTGGCGCGGCGCTCTCGGTGGCCCAGGTCACCGGTCGGCAGGTGATGTTCGCCTCCAACGGGGAGAAGCTCACCGACTTCGACGTCTTCCACCCCGACCGGATGGCCTCCCGGATCCTGGGGATGGGCGACGTACTCACCCTGATCGAGCAGGCCGAGCAGGCCTTCGACGCCGGGCAGGCCCAGGCGATGGCCGAGCGGGCCCTGGGCGGCGGGGAGCTGACCCTGGCCGACTTCCTCGACCAGATGCGCGCGGTGCGCAAGATGGGGTCGCTGTCGAAGGTCTTCGGGATGCTGCCCGGCATGGGCCAGTTCCGGGCGCAGATCGACGCGATCGACGAACGGGAGCTGGACCGGGTCGAAGCGATCATCCTGTCGATGACCCCGGCGGAGCGGCGGGACCCGAGGATCCTCAACGGTTCCCGCCGGCTGCGCATCGCCCGCGGCTCGGGCACGGAGGTGGCCGACATCAACCAGCTCGTCGAACGGTTCGCCGAGGCCCGCAAGGTGATGAAGCAGCTCGCCGGCGGTCGCGGTGGCGTGCCCGGCCTGCCCGGCGTGGGCGGACCGGGGTTCGGCGGCCCCGGCCGGAGCCGGGCCGGGGCGGGA
>JBMOMH010000190.1:0-6839 GCA_049323135.1 Actinomycetota bacterium | reverse complement strand
GCGGGCCCCGCTGACCGGGGCAGCCTCCTCGCTGGCCTCGACCGCCCCGGCGTCGCCCCCGGTCGGGTCCGCGCCGCTGGCGGTGGCGGCCGACGGGTCCCGGGGTGGCCCACCGGCGGGCACCCCCGCCGGTACGGCGGAGGCCTGGCGGGCGGCCACCCGGCGGGCCAGCGCCTGCATGTCCGGCTCCCGCTCCTTGAGGTCGGCCAGCAGCGGCGTGGCGATGAAGATGGACGAGTAGGTGCCGGCGGCGATCCCGACGAACAGCGCCAGGGCCAGGTCCTTCAGGGTGCCGGCGCCGAGCAGCCCGGCACCGACGAAGAGGATCGCGCCGACCGGCAGCAGGGCGATCACCGAGGTGTTGACGGACCGCACCAGGGTCTGGTTCACCGCCAGGTTGGCGGCCTGCGCGTAGGTCATCCGGCTGCCGGCGCGCAGCCCGGCGGTGTTCTCCTTGACCTTGTCGAAGACGATGACGGTGTCGTACAGGGAGTAGCCGAGGATGGTCAGCAGCCCGATCACCGTCGACGGGGTCACGTCGAACCCGCTCAGCGCGTAGATGCCGACGGTGATGACGATGTCGTGCACCAGCGCGACGATCGCCGCCAGGGCCATCTTCCACTCGAAGTAGACCGAGAGGAACAGCACCACCAGCACCAGGAACACCACCAGCCCGGTGAGGGCCTTCTGGGTGATCTGCGCCCCCCAGGTGGGCCCCACGACCTGCAACTGGATGTCGTTCGGGGCGACTCCGCAGGCCTGGGCGAGGGCCTGGGTCACCGCGTCGGACTCGGCGGTGCCCACCGGCCCGGTCTGCACCCGGACCTGCCCGTTCTGCAGCTGCTGGACGATGATCTCGCTGGTCCCGTAGACGCTGGACACCGCTGTCCGCGCCGAGGTGATCGAGCAGGTGGAGCCGGCGGGCACCCGGAACTCGGCGCCCCCCTTGAACTCGATGCCCAGGTTGAGGCCCCGCAGGCCCAGCCCGAGCAGGGCCACCAGCAGGATCACCCCGGAGATGGCGTACCAGCGACGCTGGTTCCCGACGAAGTCGTAGGAGACCTCGCCGTGGTAGAGGCGGTTGCCGAAGCTGGTGAACCGGGACACGGTCAGGCCTCCCTGCGCGCCGGAGCGGGACGGCGCCGCCAGCCGGGCGCGGCCTGCTTGGCGCCCAGCCGCTGCGGGTCCAGGCCGGACAGCGGGTGGCCGGCAGCGAAGAACCGGCGGCGGGCCAGCAGGGTGACCAGGGGCCGGGTGAACAGGAACACCACGACCACGTCGATGAGGGTGGTCAGCCCGAGGGTGAAGGCGAAGCCCTTCACGTTGCCCACGGCCAGGTAGTAGAGCACCGCGGCGGCGAGGAAGGACACCGCGTCGGCGACCAGGATGGTCCGCCGGGCCCGGGCCCAGCCGTGCTCCACTGCCAGGCGCAGCGACTTGCCCTCCCGCAGCTCGTCGCGCAGCCGCTCGAAGAAGACGACGAACGAGTCGGCGGTGATGCCGATGGCCACGATCAGGCCGGCGACCCCGGCGAGGGTCAGGGCGAAGCCGATGCCCTTGCCCAGCAGCACCACCGACGCGTACGTCGCCGCGCCGGCGACGGCCAGGCTGAGGATGCTCACCACGCCCAGTCCGCGGTAGTACAGCAGCGAGTAGACCACGACCAGGGCCAGCCCGATCGCGCCCGCCAGCAGGCCGTTCACCAGCTGGTCCCGACCCAGCGTCGGGGAGATGGAGGTGACCTCCCCCCGGTCGAAGGCCAGCGGGAGAGAGCCGTAGCGCAGCACGTTGGCCAGGTCGTTGGCGCTCTGCTGGGTAAAGTTCCCCGTGATCTCCGCCTGGCCGCCAGGGATGGCGGTGTTCACCGTCGGCGCGGAGACCACCACCCCGTCCAGCACGATCGCGAAGGCGTTGCGCGGCGGCGTCTGGGACACCAGCAGCGTGGTGGCGTCACCGAACTGCTTGGTGCCCTTGCTGGTGAACTCCAGGGTGACGATCCACTCGCTGGTGTTCGGACGCAGCCCGGCCTGCGGGTTGCGCACCTCGGTGCCGTCCACCAGGGTCGGCCCAAGGAGGTACTTCGCCGCGCCGGTCCGGTCGCAGGCCACCACCACCTCGGTGGGCTTGTCGTTGCCCCCGCCCTGCCGGTTCTTCGGGTTGCTGCAGTCCAGGGTCGCGAACTCCTGCTGCACCGCGGCCGGGACGGGCACGTTGATCAGGGCGGCGGTGCCCCCCGGCGTGGCCGTGGGGCTCGGCGTGGGAGACGGTGTCGCGGGGACACCGGCCGCGGGGGTCGTGGGGCTGGGGGCCGCGGCCAGGGCCGGGGGGACCGCGCGCTGCCGGGCGGGTGGCGTGGTCACGGCGGGGGTGGGGCTGGCCGGCAGGGGGGTCGGGCTGGCGCCGGGGGTGCCCCCCGGCGTGGCCGGGGCGGTGGGGCTGCCGGTGGGGGCCGGCAGCGGGGCGCCGGGCCCCTCGGCGAGCACCTGCCGGAAGCGCAGCTGGGCGGTCTGCCCCACCAGGTCGATGACCTGCCTCGAGGTGGCCCCCGGGACGGACACCACGATGTTGCTGCTGCCCTGGGTGGTGACCTCCGCCTCGGCCACGCCCAGCCCGTTCACCCGGTTCCGGATGATGTTCACGGCCTGGTCCAGGCTCGCCTTGCTCGGGGCCTGGCCGCCGCTGGCACGGGCCTGCAGGATGACACTGGTGCCGCCCTGCAGGTCCAGGCCGAGGCGGGGGCTGGTGGTCCCGGACAGGAACATCCCGCCGTACGCCGCCACCAGGGCCAGCAGCAGCACGGCCAGCGCCCGACCCGGGCGCGGCACACGGGAGGAGGCCACGGTCGACTGCTCTCCTACGACGCGGCCGTCGAGCCGTCCTCGTCGCCGGGCGTCTCGGCGCTGCCGACGGCGGGACCAACGATCCGGGCGACCGCGGCCCGGGCGTAGCGGCAGGTCACGCCGGGGGCGACTTCGAGGAGGACCACGTCGTCTTCCAGGGAGACCACCCGGGCGAACAGCCCGGCGGTGGTCATTACCTGGGCGCCCGGTCGGACGGCCTGCTGGGTCTCGCGGACCTGGCGCTGCTGGTTGCGCATCCGGCTGAAGATGAAGAGCAGGAAGAGCAGGACCAGCAGGAAGGGCAACAGGTTGGCGAGCGAGTTCACGAAGGAAGGCCCTTCCGGCACCTGGGGTGCCCCGGCGTCGACACGACAACGGCCACGGGTTCGTGGCCTTGGCGGAGTCTAGACGAACCGTCCCGGCCCGTCAGTTCCCCTGGCCGGCTCCCTCGCCGGTCCCCTCGCCCGGGTCGGTCTCCCACAGCGGGTCGGCGAGGAGGGGCCGCCGGGGGGGGCTCACCCCCAGGTGGGACCAGGCGGCGGGCGTGGCCACCCGCCCCCTGGGGGTGCGGGCCAGCAGGCCGGCCCGGACGAGGAACGGCTCGGCCACCTCCTCGACGGTCTCCCGCTCCTCGCCCACCGCCACGGCCAGCGTGGAGACGCCCACCGGACCACCGCCGAACCGGCGCAGTAGCGCGTCGAGCACCGCGCGGTCCAGCCGGTCCAGGCCGATCTCGTCCACCTCGTAGACCTCCAGGGCGGCGCGGGCGACCCCGCGGGCCACCACCCCGTCGCCCCGCACCTGGGCGTAGTCCCGGACCCGGCGCAGCAGCCGGTTCGCGATCCGGGGCGTCCCCCGCGACCGCCCGGCGATCTCGCTGGCGCCGTCGGCGGTGACCGGGACGTCGAGCAGGCGGGCGGACCGGTGCAGCACGGCCTCCAGCTCGGCGGGGGCGTAGAAGTCCATGTGCGCGGTGAAGCCGAACCGGTCGCGTAGCGGCCCGGGCAGCAGCCCGGCCCGGGTGGTCGCCCCGACCAGGGTGAACGGGGCAATGTCCAGGGGGATGGCGCTGGCGCCCGGCCCCTTGCCGACGATCACGTCGACCCGGAAGTCCTCCATCGCCATGTAGAGCATCTCCTCGGCGGGTCGGGCCATCCGGTGGATCTCGTCGAGGAAGAGCACCTCCCCTTCGGTGAGCGAGGACAGCAGCGCGGCCAGGTCGCCGGCGTGCTGGATGGCCGGTCCGCTGGTGACCCGCAGCGGCGCCCCCAGCTCGGCGGCGACGATCATGGCGAGGGTGGTCTTGCCCAGCCCGGGGGGCCCGCTGAGCAGCACGTGGTCCGGGGGCCGGCCCCGGCGGCGGGCCGCCTCCAGGACCAGCGAGAGCTGCTCGCGGACCCGCTGCTGGCCGACGAACTCGGTCAGCCGGCGCGGTCGCAGCGCCGCCTCGACCGCCCGCTCCTCCGGGGAGGCGTCCGCGGTGACGAGGGTGGGCAGCTCCGCCGGGCCGGCCCCCGGCCGGGGTCCGGCGGGCGTCACGGCCGGCCCAGGGTGCGCAGGGCGGCGCGCAGGAGGGCCGCCGTGTCGGGGGCTGCGTCGTCGGCGGCCGCGCCGACGGTCTCGGCCACCGCGTCCAGCGCCGCCTCGGCCTCCCGTGCCGACCAGCCCAGCCCGAGCAGGGCCGCCTGCACCTGCTCCCGCCAGGCCGGCGGTGCGGCCGGAGCCGCCACGCCGGCGCCGGTGGGGGCGCCGAGCCGGTCCCGCAGCTCGAGCACGATCCGCGCGGCGCCCTTGCGCCCGATGCCCGGCACCTGGCACAGCGCCGGCAGGTCTTCGCTGGCCACCGCGCGGCGCAGCGCGTCGGGCGCGTGCACGGCGAGCATCGCCTGGGCCAGCCGCGGCCCGACGCCGCTGGCCGTCTGCAGCAGCTCGAAGACCGCCCGCTCATCCTCGTCGGCGAAGCCGTACAGGGTGAGCGAGTCCTCCCGGACCACCAGGGAGGTGGCCAGGTGCGCCCGCTCGCCCAGCCGCAGCCGGGCCAGCGTCGCGGGGGTGCACTGCACCGACAGGCCGACGCCACCCACCTCCAGCACGGCGGCGTCCGGGGCCAGGGCGGCCACCCGGCCGGCGACGTGGGCGATCACGCCGGCCCCGCCGCGGCTCGGGCCAGCCGGTCCAGCGCCGCCCCGCGCCAGGCGTGACAGATCGCCAGCGCTAGCGCGTCGGCGGCATCGGCCGGTCGCGGCGCGGCGGTCAGCCGCAGCAGCCGGGTCACCATGACCGCGACCTGCTCCTTGCCGGCCCGCCCGTCGCCGGTAACCGCGGCCTTGACCTCGCTGGGCGTGTGCAGGGCCACCGGCAGGCCCCGGCGGGCCGCCGCGGTCATCGCCACCGCCGCCGCCTGGGCGGTGCCCATGACGGTGCGCACGTTCTGCTGGCTGAAGACCCGCTCCACCGCGACCGCGTCGGGCCGGACCCGGTCCAGGCAGCGCTCCAACTCGTCCTGCAGGGCGACCAGCCGACGGGCCACGTCGAGGTCGGGGGGGGTGCGCAGCACACCGACCTCGACCAGGCGCAGCGGCCGGCCGGGCTCGCCGTCGACCGCGCCCAGGCCGCACCGGGTGAGCCCCGGATCCACGCCCAGCACCCGCACCGCGCCTCCCCTGGGCCGACCCCGTACCGAACAGGTGTTCGGGCGCCCAGGCTACCGGCGAGCCCCCCCGCTTCCCCGGGCGACGCGCCGGGTCAGCCCACCCGGGCCATGACCTCGTCGGACACGTCGTAGTTGGCGTACACGTGCTGCACGTCGTCGCTGTCCTCGAGGGCCTCGACCAGGCGGAACACCCGGGCGGCGGTGTCCTCGTCCAGCGGGACCGTCACGGTGGGCAGGAAGCCCGCCTCGGCGGACTCGTACTCCAGCCCGGCCGCCTGCAGGGCGCCGCGCACCGCCAGCAGGTCCCCCGGCTCGCACACCACCTCGAAGGCCTCGCCGAGGTCGTTGACCTGCTCAGCGCCGGCCTCCAGCACGGCGTCGAGCACCTCGTCCTCCCCGGGCCGGGCGTCCCCGCCGGACCCCTCCCGGGGCACGATCACCACCCCCTTGCGCTGGAACAGGTAGGACACCGACCCCGGGTCGGCCATCGACCCCCCGTTGCGGGTCATCGCCACCCGGACGTCGGAGGCGGCCCGGTTGCGGTTGTCGGTGAGGCACTCGACGAGGACGGCCACGCCCCCTGGCCCGTACCCCTCGTACATGATCGTCTGGTAGTCCGCGCCGCCCGCCTCCAGGCCGGCGCCGCGCTTGATCGCCCGGTCGATGTTGTCGTTGGGCACCGAGGACTTACGGGCCTTCTGGATGGCGTCGTACAGGGTGGGGTTGCCCGCCGGGTCCCCCCCACCGACCCGGGCTGCCACCTCGATGTCCTTGATCAGCTTGGCGAAGAGCTTGCCGCGCCGCGCGTCGACGACGGCCTTCTTGTGCTTGGTGGTCGCCCACTTCGAATGGCCGCTCATGGTGGCGGCGCCTCCTCGACTCCTGACGGCAACGGCTCGGCTCGACGGCGGGAATGCTACCCAGCGCGGTGGGGAAGAGGACTGGCGTGCGACACGACCAGGGCGCGGCGTACGCCGCCGCGGGGGGGACGGTCGTGTCCCGGCCACCCGACCCGACGGGTGCCGCGCCGGCTGCGGCGGACCGGTGGCGGGTGCCGCGTGGCTGGCGGCTGCCGCTGGCCGCCGCCGGCGTGTTCCTGGCGGTCCGGGCTGCCTGCCTGGGCCTGCTGCTGGTCCTGGCCGGCCCCCAGGACGATCCGCTGCGACAGGTGCTGCTCGGCTGGGACGGCGGCTGGTACGTCGCCCTGGTGCGTGACGGCTACCCCCGCACGCTGCCCGCGGGGCCGGGGGGCATCGACCCGAGCACCGTGGCCTTCTTCCCCGGCTACCCGCTGCTCGCCGCGGGGATCGCTCGGCTCGGCGTGAGCGAGCTGGTGGCCGCGCTCC
>JBMOMH010000189.1:0-6908 GCA_049323135.1 Actinomycetota bacterium | reverse complement strand
CGCAACCTGCACGCCGGGCAGGCCGACCAGTGGACCGAGGACTGGTTCAACCAGCGGGGTCTGTACCGGCTCCGTGGGACCATCCGCTACCCGACGGCTGCGTAACCATGTCAAGAACACCATCGGTAAGCCGTGTGCGGGAAAACCGCACGCACGGTTTGAAAGGGGGATGGGGAAACGGACCGGCAACGGCACCGCGCCCCTGACTACCAATGCCCCGCCGCCACCTGCGAATCGCCGCCGACGGCGCCGCCCTGCGCGCCGGGTTCGCCGCGGTACGCGCGGAGCTGGGCATCCCCGCGGACTTCCCCGCCGACGCGCTCGCCGAGGCCGAGCAGGCGGCGGCCGCCCCCCGGCTGCCCGAGGCGGACGCCACCGACGTGCCCTTCGTCACCATCGACCCACCAGGGGCCCGGGACCTCGACCAGGCGCTGCACCTTGAGCGGCGGGGCACCGGCTACCGGGTCCGCTACGCCATCGCCGACATCGCCGCCTTCGTGCGCCCCGGCGGTGCGGTGGACCGGGTCGCGCAGGAGCGGGGGGAGACCCTGTACGCCCCCGACCTGGCCACCCCGCTGCACCCGCCGGTGCTGGTGTCCGGTGCGGCCAGCCTGCTGCCCGGCCAGGTGCGGCCGGCGCTGGTCTGGGACATCGACCTGGATGCGACGGGGGAGGGTCGCGCGGTCACCGTGCGCCGGATGCTGGTGCGCAGCCGGGAGCAGCTGGACTACGCCACCGTCCAGGGCCTGGTGGATGCCGGGCGGGCCCCCGAGCCGCTGCGGCTGCTGCGTGAGGTCGGGCTGCTGCGGGGGGAGCGGGAGCGGGACCGCAGCGGGCTGCACCTGCCGGTCCCGGAGCAGGAGATCGTGGCCTGGGACGGCAGCTACGCGCTGGTGTACCGGGCCCCGCTGCCGGTGGAGGAGTGGAACGCGCAGATCTCCCTGCTCACCGGGATGGGCGCTGCGGAGCTGATGCTGTACGGCGAGGTCGGGGTGCTGCGCACCCTGCCCGCCGCGGATCCCGCGCTGCTGGCGCGCCTGCGGCGCACCGCTCTCGCGCTGGGCGTGCCCTGGGCCGACGACGCCACCTGGGGGCAGGTCGTGGGCCGGCTGGACCCGAGCCTCCCGTCGCACGCCGCCCTGCTGGAGGAGGCGACCTCGCTGCTGCGAGGCGCGGGGTACACCGCCTTCGACGGGGGGGTGCCCGAGCAGGCCACCCACGCCGCGGTGGGCGCGGAGTACGCCCACGTCACCGCGCCGCTGCGCCGGCTGGTGGACCGGTACGCCGGGGAGGTGTGTGTCGCCCTGTGCGCCGACCAGCCGGTGCCCGGCTGGGTGCGGGACACCCTGCCGCGGCTCCCCGGCCTGATGGAGGCCAGCAACCAGCGGGCCGGCGCCCTGGAGCGAGCCTGCGTGGAGCTGGTCGAGGCCACCGTGCTGCGCGACCGGGTGGGGGAGGAGTTCGACGCCGCTGTCGTCGAAGCCAACGAGCACGGCGGGATCGTCCAGCTGACCGACCCGGCGGTCCGGGCACACTGCGAGGGGGCCGGCCTCCCCTTGGGTGCCCAGGTGCGGGTCCGGCTGGCCGCCGCGGAACCGGCCACCCGGACGGTGCGCTTCGTCCCGGCCTGACCCTGACCCCCCCGGCCCCACCGTCGGCTTGGCGCCGCAAGGGTTGCCACACCGGCCACGCCAACCTCTGCAGGCACACCAGACCCACCTTCTGCCCACTGCTGCCCACGTTGTGGTAGTAAATGTGGCCTGTAGGCCACATTTACTACCACACACTCCGATCCCTCTGCCGAGTGGCGCAACGAACGGGACTGGTGAGGCCCGTGAGGCCCTCAGGCGGACGCTGCGCGGGAGCGCTCGGCCGGCCCCGGTGCTGGCCCTGGCCCTGGCCGGCAGGGGCCGGTCAGCCCGGCCCGTGCTGCCAGCGCACCGTGCCGGCGATCGCGTCGAAGAGCTCGACCAGGGCCTCGGCTACCGGCAGGCAGGGCGTGCTGAAGGTGAGCATCAGCCACCGGTCCCCGCCGGGCAGGGGCAGGTGGTACTGCACCACCTCCGACTCGAGCACCTGCACCGGGTGACCACCGGGGGCCGGCGCCCCCCGGTGCCGGTGGCGCACCGCCGGCCCGGTGGGCAGGGCCACCACCTCGGCGTCTCGACCCAACGCGTCCGCCAGCCTGGCCAGGTCCCCGCCCGTGGGGTCCGCGGACCGGTCCCGGACGTGGACGAGCATCGAGGCCGACACGGGCAGGCCGCCCACCAGGTCGGCGCACACGGCGAGGTGCACCGCCCCCTGGGCTTGGGCCTCGGCGATGCTGGCCCGCAGCAGGTCGGTCACCTCCTCGGCCAGCTGCGGGCGGCCCGGTCGCGGAGGGTCGGGCCCCAGCCGGTCGGCGACCAGGCGGCGCAGGCGACGCCGGTGCAGCAGCGCGGGCCGGCCGGCCAGGTCGAAGCGGTACCAGGTGGCCGGGGTGACCAGGGTGAAGCCGGTCGTCGGGGCGCCGCTCACGCCGCCGTCCCCAGCAGCGGGCCGGCGAGCGGTGCCCTGGCCGGCAGGCGGACCCCCACCCGGGCGTAGCCACGGTTCAGCCGCCGGGCGGTGTCCCACCCCGCCGGTGGCCGGCCGCCCGCGGCCCCGGCCAGCAGCCCAACCGCCCCGGCCGTGACCTCTACCCGGGCCTGGACCGCGGCAGGGGTGCCGGCGGCCCCGGACAGCAGTACGCCGTCGCGCCGGGCCGCCGCGGCGGTGTCCACGGCTACCGCCCGCAGCACCTGGCGCGGTGCTCGGCCAGCCCGGCTCACGGCCGCCGCCTCGGCGCGCGCCGCCGACACCAGGCCCGGCACGGAGTAGGCGGCCCGCAGCCGGCCCGGGGTCGGCAGCAGCCCGGCGGCGGCCCGCTCGGCCTGTTGCAGGGTGCGGCGCGCGCGGCGTACCGCGTGGCGGCTGACCCGCGTGGCGCCAGGGTCGGCCGGACGTCCGGCGATCCGGCGGGCCACCAGGCGGTCGAGGGCGTGCCGGGCTTCGTGTGCGGAGGCCGCGGCCTCGCCGCCGGCCCGGGCCGCTCGGCCCACCCCGAACGTGGCCAGGCCCACCGCGTCCATGGCGGCCGTCCACCAGGCCGCCTCCCCGGCCACGGCCAGGGTCAGGTCGGCGACCAGCGCGAGGACCCCCGCGACCAGGGCGACCGCGCCGAGCACCTGCCCGACGACGGGGACCCAGCTCAGGGCCAGCGCGGCGACGCCGGCGACCATGGCCACCCGGCCCGCGGCGGCGGCCAGCTGTCGTAGGGGCAGGTGGGCCGCCGCCCAGTCGGCGGCGGACACGGGCAGGCGGCGCAGCCGGCCCAGCGGCGGGTCGCGCAACGGGTCGTCGGCCGCCGTGTCCAGGGCGGCGGCGCACCGACGGGCCGCGTCGTCGCGCAGCGCCCGCGCGTCGGCGAGCAGCCGCTGGGCCGCCGTGAGGGCGGCCGCCGCGTCCCCGGCGCGCACGGTCCACCGCCGGTGCTCGGCGAGGGCTGCGGGGTCGGGCACCGGCTCGAGCCGCAGCCGGACGGCCAGGCCGGCCAGCGCGTCCTGCGCCGCCCGCCCCTCGGCCCGGGCCTGCTCGGCCCGTTGCAGGGCCAGCTGGGCGCGCTGCTGGGCCTCGGCGAGGGCCGGGTGGTAGCGGGCCAGCGCCGCCGCCGCGGCGGCGTACCGGCGGTGCACCTGGTCCAGGCGGACGGCAAGGCTTTCCCGCCAGCCGGTGAAGGCGGCCGCGGCCGGCCCCTCCCAGTACCGTTCCGCGGGAAGCTCCCGTAGCTGCCGCGCCGGTCCGGCCAGGGACGCGGCCACCCGGCCCAGCCGGTCGGCCAGCGCGGCGACCGCGAGCGGGTCGCCGGGGACCGCCCCCGCGTCGGCTGTGCCCACCTCAGCCGGGCCGGGTTCCGGCGCCGTCCCACCACACGAGGCGGGCCAGCTGCGCCTCGGTGTCCCGGTAGCCGGTGGCCGCTCCCGCCAGGTAGCCGGCGGCCCGGCCGACCAGGTCCACCACCTCGGCGCGGTGCATCGTCCAGTTGCCGGTGCAGCGGGCGAGGGCGGCGGCGACCCGCGCGGAGCCGAGGGTTCCGGGGTCGGCCGGCAGGTCCGGGCCGCGACCGATGGCCTCCCGCAGCCAGGCCAGCTGGCCGGCGAGCTGGTCGAGCTGCTCGAGGTCGGCGCGCACCTGCATGGTCTGCTGGCCCCGCTCCCTGCGCTGCGCTGGTCACCGGCCCGGGTGGTCCGGGCCCGGTGGGGCTCACCGTAGCCAGGGCGGGGCACCGCGGCTACCCCTCGGAACCGCCGTGTGGACAACACCGGACACTCGTCCCGTCCCCGTCCCCGGCGCCGGTGGCCGGGCCGGCCGGCGGCGCCTATCCTGGGCGGTACGGCGGACGAGCCGGCCGGGCGGTCGCGTCGGCACCGGGGAACCGGTGCCGCCGAGGAACGTCCGGGCTCCACAGGGCAGGGTGGTGGGTAACGCCCACCCGGGGTGACCCGCGGGACAGTGCCACAGAAAGCAGACCGCCGCCGCTAGCGGCGGCAAGGGTGAAACGGTGGTGTAAGAGACCACCAGCGCCCGGGGTGACCCGGGCGGCTCGGCAAACCCCACCCGGAGCAAGGCCAGACAGGGAGCGTTCGAGGGCGGCCCGCCCGAGCTCCCGGGTAGGCCGCTAGAGGCTGTTGGCGACGGCAGCCCGAGAGGGATGACCGCCCCCTGGGGCGCGGCGACGCGGCCCGGGGACAGAACCCGGCGTACAGGCCGACTCGTCCGCCGCCGCCGTCTGACCCGCCGGCCCGAACGCTGGCGGGTCAGGCCACCGGCAGGGGTCAGCGGGGCCGGGCCAGGTCCCAGGCCCGTACGCCGCCGCGGATGCCGGCGCTGTTGGAGACCACGTCGACCGGGCGGGCGACCGCCTCGGCCAGGTCGACGGTGAGGTGACGGGCGTTGCCGCCACCGACGTACAGCCGGTCGAAGTGCAGCATCTCGTCGAAGGCCGTGACCGCCTTGCGGACCCGCCGGCTCCACTTGCGGTTACCCAGCCGCTGCCGTTCGGCGTCGCCCAGGGCGTTGTCGTAGGTGCCCCACCGGCCGAGGAGGCCGTGGGAGAGCTCCAGGTGCGGCAGCAGGTGCCCGTCGTGGAACAAGGCCGTGCCGCAGCCGGTAACGAGGGTCATCACGAACTCCAGGCCCTTGCCGTGCACGACCGCGCAGCCCTGCATGTCGGCGTCGTTCAGCAGCAGCAGTGGGACGCCGAAGGCGTCCTGCAGCATCTGTTGCAGGGGGAACCCCGCCCAGGCGGCGGCGAGGTCGGGGTCGACGCGTCCCTCCGGTGCCGTCCGGGACAGCGCCGGGGTCTCCAGCACCCGACCGGAACGCACCAGCCCGGGGAACCCCACCGAGACCCGGTCGTGGGCGGGAAGACCGTCGGTCAGCGTCCGAATGGTGTCCACCAGCGTGCCCGGCGGGCACGGGTAGGGCGTGGACACCCGCACCCGGTCGGTGAGCATCTCTCCGGTCGCGTCGAGCACGGCGGCCTTCACGCCGCTGCCGCCGACGTCGACTGCCAGGGTTCGGACCTCCGCCGGCCAGCGCGGTGGTGCCGCCGGGGAGGTGGCGGGAGAGGCGTCGGTGGCCACAGCGTCCCTTTCAGGGGTGGGTGAGGATCTCGTGTCCGGTGTCGGTCACCAGCACGGTGTGCTCGAACTGTGCGGAGCGGCTGCCGTCGCGGGTCACCACGGTCCACCCATCCGGCCACATCTCCCATGCCGCCGAACCGAGGGTGAGCATCGGTTCGATGGTGAAGGTCATCCCGGGCTCCATCACCGTGTCCGCGCCGGGGTCGTCGAAGTGCGGGACGACCAGCCCCGAGTGGAAGGCGGTGCCGATGCCATGGCCGGTGAACTCGCGCACGACGCCGTAGCCGAAGCGCCGGGCGTACGACTCGATCACCCGGCCGATGACGTTGATCCGCCGGCCGGGCGCCACCGCCCGGATGGCGCGCAGCATCGCCTCCCGGGTCCGTTCGACGAGCAGCCGGGACTCCTCGTCGACGTCACCGACGAGGTATGTGGCGTCGGTGTCTCCGTGCACGCCGTCCACATAGGCGGTGATGTCGATGTTGACGATGTCGCCGTCCCGAAGCTCGGTGCTGTCGGGTATGCCGTGGCAGATGACCTCGTTGACCGACGTGCACAGCGACTTGGGGAACCCTCGGTAGCCCAGGGTCGAGGGATAGGCACCGTGGTCGCAGAGGAACTCGTGCCCAACCCGGTCCAGCTCGTCGGTCGTGACCCCGGGCCGGACGTGCGCGGCGACCTCCACCAGCGCCTGGGCGGCGACCTTCCCGGCCAGCCGCATCCGCTCGATCACGTCGGCCGGCTGCGCCCACGGCCCGGTGTAAGGGCGGGGGCTGCTGCGGCCGACGTACTCGGGACGGGGGATGTGCGCCGGGACCACACGCGTCGGCGAGACCCGGCCGGGTACGAGCACAGACACAGGGTGATTCTAGGTGGACGAGGGGGGAGATCCCGGGGTCGCGATCGGCACCGGAGCTCAGGGAGGTGGGCGATGGACCAGCAGCGGTGGTGGTTCTGCCTCAGACACGAGCAGGTGGAGCCCGACGAGGGGTGTGCGAACACGGTCCGGCTCGGCCCCTATCCCACGCGGGAGGAGGCGGCGCGGGCCCGGGAGACGGCCGCGTTGCGCACCGAAGCCTGGGAGAACGACCCTCGCTGGAACGACGTGGAGTGAGCCCGGGGCGTCGCCGTCGACCGGGCCCACTCCACGGGGTGGTGCAGGGTCAGCCCGCGGTGCCGCCGGTCGCCTTGCGCGGGGACCGCCGGGTGGTGGTCCGCGTGGCCGCCGCCGTCCGCTTGGCGCTG
>JBMOMH010000188.1:0-6937 GCA_049323135.1 Actinomycetota bacterium | reverse complement strand
CGCCGGGCAGCGCCTCGGGCGCCGTGCGCCAAGACGTCCTACCTCATGGGGCGGCTTCTCGCCCAGGCTCAGCCCCCTGCCACGGCCCGGGGCGGCGCCACGCTGACCCGCCGCCCGGTGCGCGCCGCCTCCTCGACGGCCAGGGCCGTGGCCAGGGCGCGTACGCCGTCGGCCCCCGACACGGTGGGTACGCCGTCCCCGGCCACCGCCGCGGCGAACGCCTCGAGCAGCACCTCGTAGAGGTTGCGCTGGTCGGCCACCGGCACCTCGCGCTCCCCGTCCCCGTCGCGCAGCCGCACCGTGCCCCCCGGGCTCTGGGTCATCACCCCCGACGCCAGGATGCTGCCCTCGTCGCCGTGCACCTCCAGCGCCGTCCCGGCGTACGGCACGGTGAACGCGTCGTGGGTGCAGACCAGCACGTCCCCCTCGTACCGGATGCAGGCCATCACCGCGTCCACCGCGCCCGGCGCCCACGGCCCCTGGCGCACCGCGGTGGCCACCGCGTCCAGGGCCTCCCGGCCGAGCAGCGGCCGGACCACCGACGCGTCGTGGGAGGTGATGTCGAGGATCACGCCCGCGCCGGGGCCACCGCCCAGCCGCCAGCCGCGCAGCCGCTCGGCGAGCAGCCCGGCGTGGTGCACCCGCACCGCCAGCGGGCGGCCCACCGCGCCGTCGGCGACCAGCCGGCGGACGGTGCGGTGCGCCCCCGAGCCGGGCAGGTGGTGGTTCACCGCCAGGACGACGCCCGCGGCGGCGCAGGCCCCCACCATCTCCTCGGCCTCGGCCACGGTGAGGGCCATCGGCTTCTCACACAGCACGTGCTTGCCCGCGGCGGCGGCGGCCAGGGTCTGCCGATGGTGCCGGTCGTTGGTGCTGCTGATGTAGACCGCGTCGACGTCGGCGCGGCCGAGCAGCTCGGTCAGGTCGGCCGTGGCGTGGGGTACGCCGTGGGCCAGCGCGTACGCCGCCCCGTGCTCGACGTCCCCGCTGGCCACGGCCACCACGTCGTCGCCCCGTGCGCGCAGCGCGGGCAGCATCCGGGTGGCGGCGATGTCGCTGGCCCCGACCAGGCCCCACCGCAGTCGCCGCGTCACGGCGTTCACCCTGGCATGTCGGGGGACCACCGGCCACCCCCTCCCGCCAGCGTCCGAGTCCGGCGTAGGGTGACCATACCCGCGGGTGCCCGGGGCGACCGGGCTGAGAGGTGGCTGGGAGGCCGCCGACCGCCAGTACCTGATCCGGGTCATGCCGGCGTAGGGAGGAGAGCCGATGACGGCCACCGATGACGCGGTCCGCTCCGGGACCACCGCCACGGGCGCGCGCAAGACCTACCTGGTGGGCAGCCGCCCCGACCTGCGCGTGCCGATGTGCGAGGTGCGGCTCAGCACGGGGGACGCGCTGCTCCGCTACGACACCTCCGGGCCGGCCACCGACCCGCAGACCGTCCTCGACGTCCGCCAGGGGCTGCCCCGGCTGCGGACCGGGTGGATCGTGGAGCGGGGGGACACCGAGGAGTACGCCGGGCGCCCGGTGCGGCCCGAGGACGACGGGCGCCGCCGTACCGACCTGCGGTCCCTCGACGCGGTCTTCACCGCCACGCCCGCCCGCCCCCGACGGGCCCGGGACGGTGGCGCGGTGACCCAGCTGGCCTACGCCCGGCGCGGCCTGGTCACCCCCGAGATGGAGTTCGTCGCCCTGCGGGAGGGCGTGGACGTCGGCGTCGTCCGGGAGGAGCTGGCCGCGGGCCGGGCGGTGCTGCCCGCCAACGTCAACCACCCCGAGGCCGAGCCGATGGTCATCGGCAGCCGCTTCCTGGTCAAGGTGAACGCGAACATCGGCAACTCCGCGGTCGCCTCCTCCATCGAGGAGGAGGTGGACAAGATGCGGTGGGCCACCCGGTGGGGCGCGGACACGGTGATGGACCTGTCCACCGGCCGCAACATCCACTCCACCCGGGAGTGGGTCATCCGCAACGCGCCCGTCCCGGTGGGCACGGTGCCCATCTACCAGGCGCTGGAGAAGGTCGGCGGGAAGGCCGAGGAGCTGTCCTGGGAGGTCTACCGGGACACCGTCGTCGAGCAGTGCGAGCAGGGCGTGGACTACATGACGGTGCACGCCGGCGTGCTGCTGCGCTACGTGCCGCTCACCGCGCGGCGCAAGACCGGCATCGTGTCCCGGGGTGGCTCGATCCTGGCCGCGTGGTGCCTGGCCCACCACCAGGAGAACTTCCTCTACACCCACTTCGCCGAGCTGTGCGAGATCCTGCGCGCGTACGACGTCACCTTCTCCCTCGGCGACGGCCTGCGCCCGGGCAGCGTGTACGACGCCAACGACGAGGCCCAGCTCGCCGAGCTGGCCACCCTCGGCGAGCTGACCACGGTGGCGTGGGAGCACGACGTCCAGGTGATGATCGAAGGCCCGGGGCACGTGCCCATGCACAAGATCAAGGAGAACGTGGACCTGCAGCGCGAGCTGTGCCACGACGCGCCCTTCTACACCCTCGGGCCGCTGACCACCGACATCGCTCCCGGCTACGACCACATCACCTCGGCCATCGGCGCGGCGATGATCGGCTGGTACGGCACCGCGATGCTCTGCTACGTCACGCCCAAGGAGCACCTGGGGCTGCCCGACCGGGACGACGTCAAGGCCGGCGTCATCGCCTACAAGATCGCCGCGCACGCGGCGGACCTGGCTAAGGGCCATCCGGGGGCGCAGGCGTGGGACGACGCGCTGTCCGACGCGCGGTTCGAGTTCCGCTGGGAGGACCAGTTCAACCTCTCCCTCGACCCCGACACCGCCCGCGGGATGCACGACGAGACGCTGCCCGCGGCCCCGGCGAAGACCGCCCACTTCTGCTCGATGTGCGGCCCGCACTTCTGCTCCATGCGCATCACCCAGGACGTGCGCCGGTACGCCGAGGAGCACGGGCTGGACGAGCAGGCGGCGCTGGACACCGGGCTGCGCGAGAAGGCCGCCGAGTTCACCCAGCGCGGTGGCCGCATCTACCTTCCGGTCACCGACTGACCGGCGGGTCGGCGGCGTACGACGGGGGCCAGGTGACGCAGCGCCGGAGCGAGCAGCACCAGCAGCGCGACGGTGAGCAGCACCGCCGCGATGGGGCTGGTCACCAGGGCGGTGGGGTCCCCTTGGCTGATGGCCAGCGCCCGGCGCAGCTGCTGCTCGGCCAACGGGCCCAGGATGACGCCGATCACCGCGGGGGCGACGGGGAAACCGAACCGGCGCATCAGCGCGCCCAGCACGCCGATGACGAACAGGATGAACAGCTCGACGGGCGAGCCCTTGGCGGCGTACACGCCGAGGGCGGCGAAGAGCAGGATGCCGGCGTACAGGTAGGGCCGGGGGATCGCCAGCAGCCGGGCCCAGGCCGGGGCCAGCGGCAGGTTGAGCACCAGCAGCATCGCGTTGCCGACGAAGAGGCTGGCGATGAGACCCCATACCAGGGCCGGGTTCGACGCGAACAGCAGCGGGCCGGGCTGCAGGCCGTACTGCTGGAACGCGGCCAGCATGATGGCGGCGGTGGCCGACGTGGGCAGCCCCAGGCTGAGCAGCGGCACGAGGACCCCCGCCGCCGACGCGTTGTTCGCCGCCTCCGGGCCGGCGACCCCTTCGATGGCGCCGCGGCCGAACTCCGACCGGTTCCGGGACAGCCGCTTCTCCAGGCTGTACGAGAGGAACGTGGGGATCTCGGCCCCGCCGGCCGGCAGCGCCCCGAACGGGAACCCGAGCAGCGTGCCCCGTAGCCACGGCTTCCACGACCGGGCCCAGTCCGACCGGCCCATCCACGGCTTGCCCACCGGGACCACCTCCGGCACCCCGTGCCGCAGCCGGGACGCCACCCACAGCGCCTCGCCGACGGCGAACAGGCCCACGGCGACGACGACGACGTCGAGGCCGTCGAGCAGCTGCGGCACACCCAGGGTGAGCCGGGCCTGGCCGGTCTGGCTGTCGATGCCCACCAGCCCGAGGGTCAGCCCGAGAGCGAGGGCGGTCAGGCCGCGGACCAGGGACCGGCCCAGCACCGCGGAGACGGTGGTGAACGCCAGCACCATGAGGGCGAAGTAGTCGGCCGGCCCGAAGGACAGCGCGAACCGCACGATGACCGGGGCGACCGCCACGAGCGCCGCAGTGGCGATGGTCCCGGCCACGAAGGAGCCGATGGCCGCGGTGGCCAGGGCCTGCGCGGCGCGGCCCCGCCGGGCCATCTGGTTGCCTTCGAGCGCGGTCATGATGGAGGCCGACTCGCCCGGGGTGTTGAGCAGGATCGACGTCGTGGACCCGCCGTACATCCCGCCGTAGTAGATGCCGGCGAACATGATGAACGCGCTGACCGGCTCGACCCGGAAGGTGATCGGCAGCAGCAGCGCCACCGTCATCGCCGGTCCGATCCCGGGCAGTACGCCGACCGCGGTGCCCAGGGTCACGCCGACGAGGGCGTAGAGCAGGTTCTGCGGCGTGGCCGCCGTGGCGAAGCCCTGCAACAGCAGGTTCAGGGTGTCCATGGGTCAGAGCACTCCTTCGAGGATGCCCGCCGGCAGCGTGACACCCAGGCCACGGACGAAGCCGACGTACACGACGACGGCCAGCGTCACGGCGACGGCGGCGTCCCGCAGGTAGCGGCGGCTGCCCAGCGCGAAGGCCGAGCCCCAGAACAGCACCACCGCCGCGGGCACCCACCCGATGCGGTCGACGAGCAGGGCATGCCCGAGGAACGCCGCGGCGAGCAGGGCCAGGGTGCGCCAGTCGCTGGGTGCGGACAGGTCGACGTCCTCCTCGGCCTCGGGCTCGCCGTGCCCGCCGCGCAGCACGTCCACGGCAAGCCAGGCCGCCAGCACCACCAGCAGCACGCCCACCCCGGTCGGGAAGAACCGGGGCCCGATCACGTTGGTCGTCGCCGGCGCCCGGATCGTGGTGGTCTCCACGAGGACGAACACACCGAGGGCTGCGACGAGCGCGGCCAGGCCGAGTTCGGCCCGGCCGCGCCCCGCCGAGGGCAACACTTTCATACCAGGCCCAGCTCCTTGAGCACCCCAGCGATGCGCTGCTGCTCCGCGGTGACGTAGGACGCGAACTCGTCTCCGGCGAGGAAGCTGTCGTCCCACTTGTTCTTCGCCAGCGCGTCCTTCCACTGCTGGGTGTCGTGCATCTTGGTGAGCACCTGCACCAGCCCCGCTCGGTCGCTGGCCGAGATCCCTGGCGGTGCCACCATGCCCCGCCAGTTCGCCAGCTCCACGGCCACGCCGCCTTCGGTGAGGGTGGGGGCGTCGATCCCGGGGACACGCTTGGCACTGGAGATGCCGAGGAAGCGCAGCTTGCCCGCCTTCACCTGGTCGGCGAACTCCCCGGCCCCCGCGATGCCGGCCGCGACCTTGCCGCCGAGGATGGCCGCCATCGCCTCGCCGCCCCCGGAGAAGGCGACGTAGTTGACCTGCTTGGGGTTGATGCCGACCTGGGTGGCCATCAGCCCGGCCAGGATCTGGTCGGTGCCGCCCGCCGAACCCCCCGCGATGGCCAGCTTGCCCGGGTCGGCCTTCCAGGCGGTCACGAAGTCGGCGAGGGTTCGGTACGGCGAGTTCGTCGGCACCACGACCGCCTCGTACTCGCTGGTGAGCCGGGCGATCGGCGTGACGTCGGCCAGCGTGGTCTTGGACTTGTTGGTCTCCACGGCACCGACCATGACCATGCCCATGGTCATCAGCAGGTGGCCGTTGCCCTTCTCGTTGGCCAGCCGGGCCAGGCCGACGGTGCCGCCGGCGCCGGGGACGTTGAAGACCTCGACGCCCTTACTGGTGACCTTGCCCTGCTCCAGGGCCTGCTGGGCCAGCCGCGCCGTCTGGTCCCACCCGCCACCGGGGGCCGCCGGGACCATGATTTGCAGCGTCTTCTGGGGGAAGTCGACGGCGGCGGCGGTGACCCCGCCGCCGGTGGTGGCCTGCGGCGCGGCGGTGTTCGTCGCGCTCCCCCCGCCGCAGGCGGCCGTGACGGCCAGCGCGGCGACCGCGGCGACCGCGCCGGCCAGCCGGGCGCGTACGTGCCCGCTGATCTGCATCTGCTGCTCCTTCTCGTAGGCCACGGCGTGGCGGACGTGGGGGGAGCCTGGGCGGCGGACGCCGCCCTGTCGAGAGTTGTGACAGCTGGCGCCGTTGTGGTCGTTGTGTTCACCGCCCGAGCCCTCGGGCCGGGGAGGTACCGTGCCGGGAACCGAACCTGGGGAGGCGGCGTGTTGCGCAGGTGGTCGCTGGCCGCGCAGATCCTGCTGCTGCAACTGGTCATCGTGACCCTGACCGTCACCGTCGGAGCGCTGCTCACCGTGGACCAGTCGCGCCGCCAGCTCGACGAGTCCTACGCCCAGCGGGTGCTGGCCATCGCCGAGTCCGTGGCCGCCATCCCGGCCATCCGGGAGGCCTTCACCGCCCCCGACCCGTCCCGCATCATCCAGCCCATCGCCGAGACGGTCCGGGAGGCCGCCGGGGCGACCTTCGTGGTGGTCGCCAACCGGGACCAGGTGCGCTACTCCCACCCCGACCCGTGGAAGATCGGCCAGCGGCTGTCCACCGACGCCAGCCCCGCCCTGGACAGCGGGCGCGCCTGGGTCGGCACCGAGACGGGGACCCTGGGCCGGTGGGTGCGGGCCAAGGTCCCCGTGCTGGACGACCGGGGCGAGGTCATCGGCGTGGTCTCGGTGGGCATCCTCGAGCGGGAGGTCGCGGCGGCCCTGCGGGAGTTGCTGCCGCAGCTGCTCGTGTACGCCGCCCTCGGGCTGGCCCTCGGCGCCGCCGGCTCGTGGCTGCTGGCCCGCCGGGTCAAGCGGCAGACCTTCGGCCTGGAGCCCCGGGAGATCGCCGGCCTGCTGGAGCAGCGCGAGGCCATGCTGCACGGCATCCGGGAAGGCATGCTCGCGGTCGACAGCGCCGGC
>JBMOMH010000187.1:0-7042 GCA_049323135.1 Actinomycetota bacterium | reverse complement strand
CGGGGCCAGCCTGCGCACCGAGATGACCCGCATCATGCTGCCGCTGGTCGCCCCAGGGCTGGCCGCGACCGCCCTGATCTGCTTCATCTTCGCGTGGAACGAGTTCTTCTTCGCGGTGAGCCTGACGGCGACCCGGGCGGCTACCGTGCCCGTGTTCCTCGTCGGTTTCATCACCAGCGAGGGGCTGTTCTGGGCCCGCTTGTCGGCCGCGTCGACGATGGCCGCGCTGCCGGTGGTGCTGGCCGGCTGGGTGGCCCAGAACAAGCTGGTCCGTGGTCTGTCGATGGGAGCGGTGAAGTGATGCAGGCGGTCGTCGTGGAACAGCCGGGCAGGGTCGTGGTGACCCAGGTGCCGGATCCGGAACCCGGTCCGGGACAGGTGGTGGTCCAGGTAGGGGCGTGCGGCATCTGCGGGACGGACATCCACATCGTCGACGGGGAGTTCGCCCCCACGCCGTACCCGATCGTCCCCGGGCACGAGTTCGCCGGCACCGTCGTGGCGGCAGGGCCTGGGGTCACCGAGCCGGCTGTCGGCACCGTCGTGGCCGTCGACCCGTCGCTGCCGTGCGGGGAGTGCCACTACTGCAGCGTGGGGCGGGGGAACCTGTGCGAGCGGTGGAACGCCACGGGGGTCACCCGCCCCGGGGCCGCGGCCGAGTACGTCGCCGTGCCAGCGGCGCGGTGCTACCCGCTGCCCGAGGGCGTGCCGGTGAGCCACGGGGCGCTGGTCGAGCCGCTGTCCTGCGCCGTGCGTGGGTTCGACCTGCTGCCCCGCCGGCAGGGTGAGCACTACCTCGTCTACGGGGCCGGCACCATGGGGCTGCTGATGGCGCAGCTGGCCCGCCACGCTGGAGCGGCGTCGGTGTCGGTCGTGGACACCAACGCGCCGCGCCTGGAGGTTGCCCGGCGGCTGGCTGCCGACGTGGTCGCCACCTCCGCCGACGAGCTGGACCGGCCGCAGGGCTGGGAGGTCGTCATCGACTGCACTGGGGTCGTCGCGGCCATCGAAGACGGGCTGACCCGGGTACGCCGCGGCGGCACCTTCCAGCAGTTCGGCGTCGCCGCGGCCGAGGCGCAGGCCACCTTCTCCCCGTTCCGGGTGTACAACGACGAGATCACCATCGTCGGCAGCATGGCGGTGCTGCACAGCTTCGGCCGGGCCGTCGAGCTCATGGGCCGGGGGGTGGTCGACGCGGAGGCAATGCTGAGCCACACCTTCCCGCTGGCGGCGTACCCGGAGGCGCTGGACACCTTCCGCGCCGGCACGGGGCGCAAGCTGCAGGTGGTCCCGGGGCGGACCGGGTGAGCCGGCCCCGGGTCCGGGTGCTCGCGGTCGGGGACCACTTCATCCCGGCCACCGCGTACGCCGCGGCGCTCGGCGAGCTGCTGCCGGAGGCGGAGGTGCGCACCGTGCAGTGGGCGGGGACCAAGGGGGAGCAGCACGCCGAGCAGCAGGTCATGGAATGGCGCGGACCTGACGCCGTGCGGGTCCCGGCGGAGGTCCTGGCGGCGGTCTGCGACGTCGACGTCCTGGCCGTGCACTTCGCGCCCGTGCCCCAGGCCGTGTTCGCTGCCGCACCCAGGCTGCGGGCGGTCGTCGTCGCCCGGGCAGGGGTGGAGAACGTCGACGTGTCCGCGGCCACCGGCCGCGGGGTCGCCGTCGTGAACGTGGCCGGCCGCAACGCCTCGGCCGTCGCCGAGCTGGCCCTGGGGCTGATGCTGGCCGAGGCCCGCAGCATCGCCCGCGCGTACGCCGACATCGCTGCCGGTGGGTGGCGCAAGGAGTTCGTTCACTCCGGGCACGAGGTCGGCGGCAGCACCGTCGGCATGGTCGGCTTCGGTCACGTCGGGCGTGAGCTGGCCGCGCGGCTGTCCGGCTTCGCCACCCGCCTGCTCGTCGCCGACCCGTACGTCGACGACGCCCAGCTCGAGCACTACGGCGCGCGGCGGGTGGACCTGGACACGGTGTTCCGGGAGGCCGACTTCGTGCACGTGCAGGCCCGGCTCACCCCCGAGACCGAACGGTTCATCGGCCGGGCGCAGCTCGCCCTGATGAAGCCCTCCGCCTACTTCGTCAACACCGCTCGCAGCCGGCTGGTGGACTACCAGGCCCTGTACGAGGCGCTGGCCGAGCGGCGCATCGCCGGTGCCGCCCTCGACGTCTACGACGAGGAGCCGCTGCCGCCGGACAGCCCGTGGCGCCGGCTGGACAACGTGACGTTGACCCCGCACTACGGCGGCGACACGGTCACCACCAACGAGCGTTCCGCGCGGCTGGTGGCCGAGGCCGTGGTCGAGCTGGTCGGCAGCGGACGGTGCCGTACCGCGGTCAACGCCGCGGACCTCGGCTGGGCCTGACCAGCGCATGGCCGACCTGCTGCTCGGCGTGGACGCCGGCCAGACCGTCACCAAGACGGTGCTGTTCGACGTCGAGGGCACCGTGCGCGCGTCTGGCAGCACCCGGGTTCCGGTGCACACGCCGGCTCCCCGCTGGGTGGAACGGGACATGGACGAGGTGTGGCAGGCCACGGCTTCAGCCATCCGGGCCTGCCTGCACACCGCCGGCGTGCCGGCGACCCGGGTCGCCGCGGTGGGAGTGGTCGGCCATAACGACGGGCTGTACCCGGTTGACGCCGCCGGCCGTCCCGTCCGGGCAGCGGTGACGGCGATGGACTCCCGGGCCCACGAGGTCCTGGCCGGGTGGCGCCAGGGACCGGTGTGGCCGCAGGCCCTCCGGCTGACCGGCCAGGTGCCGTTCGCGGCCAGCCCGGCCGCGGTGCTGGCCTGGTTCGCCCAGCACGAGCCCTCGGTGCTGGACCGCTCCCGGTGGTTCCTCTTCTGCAAGGACTGGCTCAAGCTCCGCCTCACCGGCGAGGTCAGCACCGACCCGTCGGAGGCGAGCGCCTCGTTCACCGACGTTCACACGCAGGGATATGCCCCGGCGGCGCTGGAGCTCTACGGCCTGGCCGGGTACGCCGACCGGCTGCCCCCGATCCTGCCCAGCACCTCGGTCGCCGGCGGCGTCACTGCCGCGGCCGCCGCAGCCACCGGGCTGGCCCTCGGGACGCCGGTGGTCAGCGGCGCCCACGACGTGGACGCCGCCGCCCTCGGCATGGGTGCCGTCGACGTCGGCGCGCTGTCCCTGGTGGCCGGGACGTTCAGCATCAACCAGGTGGTCAGCGCCGACGTACGGGTTGACCAGCGGTGGCAGGCCCGCAGCTTCGTCGAGCCGCGACGCTGGCTGAACATGTCCACTTCCCCCGCGTCGGCGACGAACCTCGAGTGGTTCCTGCGAACCCACGGGGGAGCCGGGGACTACCTGCGGGTCGAGCAGGAGGTGGCCGAGTCGTTGACCGGCCCGTCGTCGGTGCTCTACCTGCCCTTCCTCTACGGGTCGCCGCACGGGGAGCAGGCCAGTGGTGCGTTCGTCGGGCTGCGCGGCTGGCACGGACGCGGCCATGTCCTGCGGGCGCTGCTCGAAGGCGTCGTCCTCAACCACCGCACCCACGTCACCGCGCTGCGCTCGCGCTTCACGGTGGCCCCCCAGGTCGCGCTGTCCGGCGGGGCGTCGCGCAGCGCCCTGTGGTCGCAACTGTTCGCCGACGCGCTGCGGCTGCCGGTCGTGGTACCCCGGTGCGCGGAGACCGGCGCGCACGGTGCCGCCCTGCTGGCCGGTATCGGCGCCGGGCTCTACCCCGACGTGGCGAGCGCCGCCCGCGTCGTCCAGGTCGCCCGGCGTCACGTCCCTGACCCGGCCCGCGCCGACGTGCTCGACGCCGCTTACGCGGCGTACCTCGACGCCGTCGAGGGGCTCGCCCCGGTGTGGGCCGGCCTGGCCCGCTAGCCTCTCCCCTCGTGGATCCGCGGCTGCGCCGGTGGCTGGTGCCCGCGGTGCTGGCGTTGCTGGTCCTGCTCGTGCTGCTCGGCGACCTGTCTCGGCGCTGACCTCACCAGGCGTACGCCTCCGGGGCGGGGCCGCCGGGTCCGGGCCAGATCTCGTCCAGCCGGGCCAGTGCCTTGGCATCTAGCTGCAGCTGGACCGCCCGCACCGCACCGTCGAGCTGCTCCACCGTGCGGGGGCCGACGATCGGCGCGGTGACCGCCGGCTGGTGCAGCAGCCAGGCCAGCCCCACGTCGGCGGGGTGGGCGCCCAGCTCATCGCAGAACGCCTCGTAGGCCTCCACCTGGGTACGGTGCGCCTCCAGCGCCTCCTTGGCGCGGCCCTCCGCCGACCGGCCCCGGTCGGTCTTGCGCAGCACGCCGCCGAGCAGCCCCCCGTGCAGCGGGCTCCACGGGATGACCCCGATGCCGTACGCCGCCGCCGCGGGCAGCACCTCCAGCTCGGCCGTGCGCATCGCCAGGTTGTACAGGTGCTGCTCGCTGACCAGCCCGAGCAGGTGCCGCTCCCGCGCGGCCGCCTGCGCCTGCACCAGGTGCCACCCGGCGAAGTTCGAGGAGCCGACGTAGAGCACCTTGCCCTGCTGGCGCAGCACCGACATGGCCTCCCAGATCTCCTCCCACGGGGTGGAGCGGTCCACGTGGTGCATCTGGTAGAGGTCGATGTGGTCGGTCTGCAGTCGCCGCAGCGATCCTTCGCAGGCCCGCCGGATGTGCAGCGCCGACAGGAACGTCTCGTTGGGCCAGTCGCCCATGGACCCGTACAGCTTGGTGGCGATGACGGTGCGCTCCCGCCGTCCCCCGCCGGAGGCGAACCACCGACCGATGACCTGCTCGGTGACGCCCTGGCCCTTCTGCCAGCCGTAGACGTCGGCGGTGTCGAAGAAGTTGATGCCCTGCTCGTGGGCGCGGTCCATGATGGCCTGCGCGTCCGGCTCGCTGGTGACCGGACCGAAGTTCATGGTGCCCAGGCACAGCCGGCTGACCGACAGCCCGGAACGGCCGAGGTGGGTGTAGTCCATGCCGGCCACCCTAGGACGCCGGTTCGGCCCCCGCCGCGGCGGTGCCGCTGCCAGCATGGGCCGGTGGCCCCTGCCCTGCTTCCTGCGGTACGCCGGGCGCGCGCGGGCGCCGTGCTGGCCGTGGGCGTGCTGCTGGTCGGGTCGGGTGCCGGCCCTGCCCGCGCCGACGGTGGGGGACCCGACGCCGCGCCGCGACCGGCGTTCACCTTCACCGACCCACGGATCGGCGAGTCCAGCGGCCTGGCCGCCAGCGGCAGACACCCGGGGGTGGTGTGGACCCACAACGACAGCGGGGACCGCCCCCGCCTCTTCGCCGTGGGCCCGGCCGGGGAGACCCTCGCGGTACTCACGCTGGCCGGCGCCACCGCCCAGGACTGGGAGGCGCTGGCCCCCGGTCCGGAGGGCACGCTGTGGGTCGGGGACCTGGGCGACAACCTGCGCCACCGTCCCTCGGTGGCCGTGTACCGGCTGGTGGAGCCGGCGGCGCTGCGCGACGCCACCGTGCCCGCGCAGCGGTTCCGGCTCCGCTACCCCGACGGGCCGCACGACGCGGAGACGCTGCTGGTGCACCCCCGCACTGGGGCGCTGTACGTGGTCACCAAGGAGCTCACCGGGGCCGCCGTGTACGCCGCGCCGGTCCCGCTGCGGGCGGACACGGACGCGGCGACGGACAACGTGCTGCGCCGGGTGGCCGACGCGCCGGCCCTGGTCACCGACGGCGCCTTCGCCCCGGACGGGCGGCTGCTCGTGCTGCGCGACTACGCCGCGGCGTGGGTGTTCGACGCCACCGGTGACGTGCCCGGCCGCTACCTCGACGATGTGGGCTTCCCCCCACAGCGGCAGGGCGAGTCGGTGGCCTGGACGCCGGACGGGACGGCCCTGCTGTTGGGCAGCGAGGGCCGGCAGGCCCCGGTCTGGCGGGTGGGTCTGGCCCCGGCCGTGCTGGCGGGTCAGCCGGTGCCGCACCCGGCACCGACATCCGGTACGCCCGCCCCGCGCGCCACCCCAACCGGCTCGGCGGCGGCCCTCCCCGGCGCCCCGGGCGGGGCCGGCTGGGCGGCCACCGGGGCGGCCCTGACGGCGGCCCTGCTGGCCGGGGGCGTCCTGACGCTGGTCCGCCGTCGGCCCTCCCGCAACCCGGAATGACCATGTAAACCTGGTCGTCGCAGGCCTTGCACGGGGTGTGCGCTGAGCAAGGTCGGGGGTGACCATGTTTACCTGGTCAACGCGGGGGGGCTCAGGAGGACCGAGGCAGGTCGGCCTGACCGTGCTGCCCCGGTGGCGATGCGGCCGGGGCGAGCAAGATTCCGGCGGCCTCGGCACCCGAACGAAGCCGCTGGTCCCACCCGGTGAACAGGAGCTCGTCGGTGCCCACGGCGAGCGCGCTGGCCAGATGGACCGCGTCGGCTCCGGGCAAGGCGTGCTCGTCGGCCAGTTGGCCGGCGCGAGCGGCGATCGCCCCGGTCAGCTCCATCACCCAGGTTTCCGCCCAGTACTCCTCCCAGGACGCCTCGGCCTGGGACTGCGCATCGGGGTCCAGGCGATGGTCGCGGCCGGCTGCGGCCCACGTGGCGCGCACCTCCGGATAGGCCAACCGGCTGGAGACCGCCACCACGACGGGCACGCTCGATCCAAGCCGCCAGCTCGGCCCGCAACCTGCTCACCGTCACGTCCACCACCGGGGCGGACAACGGGCTCTGCCGCGGTTGTACACCAACCGTGCGGCGCAGCCATCCGGCGGCGACGCGGGTGGCCGCCTGACCGGCCGGGTCACCCCGCGGCGACTGACGGCGTGACCTGGGCCGGGTGGGCCCGGCGTACGCCGGCCGCGGCGATCACCAGCAGCACCGGCACCAGCAGGAACGCCAGGTGTACGCCGACCCGGTCGGCCAGGGCCCCCAGGGCGAGCGGGGCGACGCCCACGGCGAGCCCGGCGGCATACGAGGCCCTGGCGGTGGCGAGGTCGGTGGCGCCGTCCGCCGCGGCGATGGCGAGGCTGATGCCCAGCGGGAAGTGCAGCGAGATGCCCAGGCCGGTCACCGCCAGGCCGAGGAAGGCCAGCCACGCCCACGGCGCGGTCCAGAAGACGGCGAACCCCAGGCCGCACAAGGCCAGGGCGCCCAG
>JBMOMH010000186.1:0-7063 GCA_049323135.1 Actinomycetota bacterium | reverse complement strand
CAGCGCGTTGAGCAGGACGCCGACCCAACGGGGACCCAGCCGCCCCGCCCAGCCGGTCTCCCCGTCCGGCACCCTCAGCCGCGGCCCGGCGCGGCCTCGCCAGCGTCCGGGTCGGCGGGCGGCTCATCCTCCGCCGCCTCGGCGGCCTCGGACGCCTGCTCAGCCTCGGCCGCCTGCTCGACCCGCTGGTCGGCCGCCTCCGCGACCTCGGCCGCCTGGTCGGGCGCCTGGTCGACCGGTGGCGGCGGGAGCAGCCGGGTCAGCGTGTCGCGGATCTCGCCGAGCCGGCGGACGACCTCCTGGTGCTGCGCGTCCAGCTCGGCCACCCGGCGCTGCGCCGCGGCCTCGATCTCGGCGGCCTGCCGCTCGGCCTCGGCCACCGTACGCCGCGCCTGCTCCTCGGCGTCCTGGCGCAGGCGGGCCACCTCGCTCGCCGCCGTGGCCCGCTGCGCGGCGGCCTCCTGCTCGGCCAGCCGCAGCATCTCGGTCACCCGCTCACCGAGCTCCTCGAAGGTGGGCCGGTCCCGGGCCGCCCGCTCGGTGGCCTCCTGGACCTCCCGCCGGGCCCGGTCCAGGTCCTGCTCGGCCCGGGCCAGGTCCTGCTCGGTCCGCGCCAGGGCCCCTTCGAGGTCCTGGACGCGGTGCCGCATCCGGGCCGCGAAGTCGTCGACCTGGCGGCGGTCGTACCCGCGCAGCACCACGGCGAAGTCTTCCTGCCCAGCTAGCGCCGGCAGCAGCTCGGTGTCCTCGCTCATCCCGCTCACCTCGCGTCGAAGGATCGTTGGAGGCATCCTTGCCGGTCTGTCCGCCGCCCACAATCGATGAGGCCCGGGGGCCCCCTCTGGGAGCCCGGATCCGTGCGGCCGGGCGCTGCCTGACAGCGCGGCCAGGGGGACTTGACAGTTAGCACTCGGCGAGGCAGAGTGCTAACTGTCGTGGCCGAGGGACCGGCGGCCCGGCCCCTCGGAACCGCTGCAGACAGCGAAGGAGGGACGGCAGTGGCCATGACGATCTGGGACCCGTTCACCATGCTGGCCCGACTCGACTCGGAGTTCGACGAGCTGGTCCGCCAGACCTGGGGCGGCCGCTCGCAGCAGACCGGGTACGTCCCCGCCGTGGACATGGCCCGCGACGGGGCCGACGTGGTGATCACCCTGGAGCTCCCTGGGGTCGACGTCGAGCGCGACGTGGACATCGAGGTGGCCCAGGGCCGGCTCACCATCCGCGGTGAGCGCAAGGAGGTGATGGAGAACACCGACCAGGGCCGCCAGGTGCTGGTCCGCGAGCTGCGCTACGGCAGCTTCCGGCGCGAGTTCGCCCTTCCCGAGACCGTGGGACCGGAGGCGGTGCAGGCGTCGTACGACCGCGGCCTGCTGCACGTGCGGATCAAGGACCTGGCCAAGCCGGCGGTAGCGCACAAGGTGCCCGTGCAGACGCTGGCCTCGGCCGAACGGGCCGAGGTGACGGCGGGCGGCCAGCGGTCCTGATCGACCAGCGGACCTGATCGACTGGGGCCGCGCGGGCCGGGCACCGGCGGTACGGACGGGGCGGTTCAGCCAGAACCGCCCCGTCCTCGTGCGGAATGCCCCCCGGCCGGGGCCGGTTGACCCGCACGGAAACCCACGACGTCCGGAGGAGCCCGGTGAGCCTGCTGTACACCCCCCTGACCCTGCGCGGTACCACGACCCGCAACCGGGTGTGGGTCTCGCCCATGTGCCAGTACTCCGCGGTGGACGGCGTGCCGCAGGACTGGCACCTGGTGCACCTGGGCGGCTTCGCCGTCGGCGGCGCCGGCCTGGTGCTCACCGAGGCGACGGCGGTGTCCCCGGAGGGGCGGATCAGCCCCGCCGACACCGGGCTGTACGACGACGCCCAGGTCGACGCCTGGCGGCGGATCGTCGACTTCGTCCGCGCGCAGGGCGCGGTCCCCGGGGTGCAGCTCGCCCACGCCGGGCGCAAGGCCTCGGTCCGGCCCCCCTGGCAGGGCGGGACGGCGGTGCCGCCGGCGGAGGGCGGCTGGCCGACCGTGGCCCCGTCCCCGATCCCCTTCGGGGGGCTGCCGGCCCCGCGGGAGCTGACCGACACCGACCTGCGGCGGGTCCGGGCCGACGTCGCCGCGGCGGCCCGGCGGGCCCTGGCCGCCGGGTTCGAGGTCGTCGAGGTGCACATGGCGCACGGCTACCTGCTGCACGAGTTCCTCTCCCCGCTGGCCAACCGGCGCACCGACGGCTACGGCGGTCCGTTCGAGAACCGGGTCCGGTTCCCGCTCGAGGTGGTCGACGTCCTACGCGAGGTGCTCCCCGAGCGCCTGCCGCTGCTGGTCCGCGTGTCGGCCACCGACTGGGTCGACGGCGGCTGGTCGGTGGACGAGACGGTCGCCTTCGCGCGGCTGCTCGCCGAGCACGGCGTGGACCTGGTGGACTGCTCCTCCGGCGGCCTGGTGCCCGACGCGACGATCCCCGCAGCGCCCGGCTATCAGGTGCCCTTCGCCGAGCGGGTACGCCGGGAGGCCGGCGTACCGACCGCCGCGGTCGGCCTGCTCACCGACGCCAAGCAGGCCGAGGACCTGCTGGCCGTCGGCGCGGCCGACGCCGTCGTGGTCGGCCGGGAGCTGCTCCGCGACCCGCACACCCCGCTGCGCTGGGCGCACGACCTGGGCGTCGACGTCCCGTGGCCGGTGCAGTACGAGCGGGCGCGCCCGCGGCGCTAGCCCCTGCGCCGGGTGCCCGGGCCGGGTGGGACCATCGGAGCACCCCACCCGCCCGGTCCAGGAGACCTTCCATGCCCCCGCTGCCCAGCGTGTCCTACTCCATCACGGTGCGCCTGGAGGCGCCCGCCCGCGGTAACGCCGTCTCCCGGCTGACCCACGCGGTGGAGAGCGCCGGCGGCAGCGTCACCGCCCTGGACGTCACCGCGTCCGGCCACGAGCGGCTGCGGGTCGACGTCACCTGCGCGGCCACCGACACCGCGCACGCCGAGGCGCTCGTCGAGGCGATGCGCAGCGTCGACGGCGTCGAGATCGGCAAGGTCAGCGACCGCACCTTCCTCATGCACCTGGGCGGCAAGATTGAGATGCAGTCGAAGGTGCCGATCCGCAACCGGGACGACCTGTCCATGGTGTACACGCCCGGCGTGGCGCGGGTCGCCCTGGCCATCGCCGCCAACCCGAGCGACGCACGGCGGCTGACGGTGAAGCGCAACAGCGTCGCCGTGGTCACGGACGGCTCGGCGGTGCTCGGCCTGGGCAACCTCGGGCCTCGGGCGGCGCTGCCGGTGATGGAGGGCAAGGCGGCGCTGTTCAAGCGGTTCGCGGGGATCGACGCCTGGCCGATCTGCCTGGACACCCAGGACGTCGACGAGATCGTGCGCACGGTGGCGCTGATCTCACCGGGGTTCGCCGGGGTCAACCTGGAGGACATCAGCGCCCCGCGCTGCTTCGAGGTGGAACGTCGCCTGCGGGACCTGCTGGACATCCCGGTGTTCCACGACGACCAGCACGGCACCGCGATCGTCGTCCTGGCCGCGTTGACCAACGCCCTGCGCTGCGTCGGGAAGGCCCTTCCCGCCGTACGCATCGTCCTGTCCGGGGCGGGCGCCGCGGGTACGGCGATCCTGCAGCTGCTGCTCGCCGCGGGCGCCCGGGACGTTGTCGTCGCCGACGTCGAGGGAGTGGTGCACCGGGAGCGTCCCGGGCTGACCGAGTCGCTGCGCTGGATCGCCGAGCACACCAACGCGGCCAGCTACCGGGGCGACCTGCGGGGGGCCCTGGCCGGCGCGGACGTGTTCGTCGGGGTCAGCGCCCCCAACATCCTCACCGGGGAGGACGTTGCCACGATGGCCCCGGACGCCATCGTGTTCGCCCTGGCCAACCCCGACCCGGAGGTCGACCCGGTGGCCGCCTCGGAGCACGCGGCGGTGGTCGCCACCGGGCGCAGCGACCACCCGAACCAGATCAACAACGTGCTCGCCTTCCCCGGGGTGTTCCGGGGCCTGCTTGACGCCGGTGCCCGGGAGGTGAGCACCCCGATGCTGCTGGCGGCGGCCCGGGCGCTCGCCGCGGTCGTCAGCGACGACGAGCTCAACGCCAACTACGTGGTGCCCAGCGTGTTCCACCCCGACGTGGCCGCCACCGTCGCCGCCGCCGTACGGGAGGCCGTCGGCGCCCAGGACGCGCCGGCGGTCCGGGAGGGCACCATGGGGGCATGACGGCCCCCCTCACCGGGCGGTTGCTGGTGGCCACGCCAGCGCTGCGCGACCCGAACTTTGCCCGCAGCGTCGTCCTCGTCCTCGACAACGACGCCGAGGGCAGCCTGGGGGTCATCGTCAACCGGCCGACCCCGGTCGCGGTGGGGGACATCCTGCCTACCTGGTCGGCGCACGCGACCGCCCCCGGGGTGGTCTTCCAGGGTGGACCGGTGGCGCGGGACAGCGCCCTGGGCCTGGTGGCGGTCCGGGTCAGCGAGGAGCCGCTGGGGGTGCGCACCCTCTACGACCGGATGGGCCTGGTCGACCTGGATGTGCCGCCCGAGGTGGTGGTCCCCGAGCTGTCCGCCATCCGGATCTTCGCCGGGTACGCCGGGTGGGGTCCCGGCCAGCTGGAGGCCGAGGTGGCCCGGGGGGACTGGTACGTCCTGCCTGCCGAGGAGGGGGATGCCTTCACCGACGACCCGGCGCTGCTGTGGCGGCAGGTGCTGCGCCGCCAGGGCGGCACCCTCGCCCTGGTCTCGACGTTTCCCGAGGACCCCGCCCTGAACTAGCGCCGGGGCGGTCCGGGAGACCCCTGCGCTCGCCACCATCAACCGGGCCGACAGGTGCCCAGCGGTCGAAGCTTGCTGGGGTCGCGAGCAATCGCGAGCAAAGCGCTGACTGGAACGGCAAGGTAGGGGCCGTCTGGAACGCTCCCAGCGTATGCAATCCCAACAACCGCGTCGCTTTCGTCGTAAACCGCGCTCCCTGAACTGCCCGGTCGTATTGATGCATCATTGACCATGACGCGCGTCCCACCGACCATCGGATCTACCTGGTACCCAAGAACAGATCCACTGGTCGTTACCATGGGGCCGCCATATGGGTAACCAACAACGGTGACTCGAGTTCCTACAGGAGGATCGCGGGAAGCCAGGGGCGACACGACTGGCAACACATCTTCCGTCTGGAGTATTGCGAGGTCTGCGAAGTAGATCACGGCTGCAGCGGCTGCTACGACCTTCCGGCCGTCGAAGCGCTCGAGCTGTAGCTCTTTCGCACCTTCTACAACGTGTCTGTTCGTTACGAGCAAGTTAGGTCCTATCGCGACCCCGGTCCCAGTCGACAAGCCGATCTGGCAAGTCACGTTTCGGACACGAAGAGCAGCCTGTTCAGTACGTGTGAAGCCGAGTACTAGCCTCTCGGGCGTCCTGGTGGATGTTGCAGCAGGGACCGGGGTCGGGCCATGGCTCGTTACCACGGATGGCGGAGATCCGACTGCCTCATTCGAAGGTGGCGCTGGAACCACGCCGCAAGCAGCAAGAGTCGCAGAGCTCACAGACGTGACCATGCCGCAACGACGAGTCCATGCATTCATGAGTACTTGCTAATCTCCTCCGCCAATTGACGATTCATGGTCTGCGCCCTAGCGCAAGCCGCACTGACGTCTCGCGAATACCTCACGAGATCGGGAAGATAGTACCGTGAGATATCCAAGATGTAGACCATGAGTTGCTGCTGCAGTCGAACGCAGTTGTCGAGACTCTGTACGACTTCGTTGGACCTCTGCGCAAGTTGATAGAACACCATGCCAGTGTCCACTGCCTGAGACTTCTCGGCAACGAGTTCTCTGATTCGCGCATTCGCCTCGTTGAGTTGATTCCTGGAGTTTCCGAGGTCCTCGATAGTCGCCTTTAGTTCTGTCCTCACTCTGGCCAGTTCCTGTTCGGACTCAGTCAAACGCGTGTCGGTGTCCAACAATGCCATATGGAGGGCGTCCGCCTTCTTCGCCCATGCGTTCGCGGAAATGCTGGCGTAGGTGGCAAGAACCGAGATTCCCAACATCCCGATCGCGACAATGATGGCAGCTCGACGGCGGCGCATCAGGGGGACCGCCTGAGTTGGTGCGAGCAGCTGCTCGCGACTTGCGGGCTCCTGCTCCTTACCCAGCGTGTTGTCCAGGCTCGAATCCGTATCCATCGGCCCCACCCTTGCCCGAGCGAGGTCAAGCCTCCTGGGCCAGATCCTCCCTTGCAGAGGCTTGCACCTGCGTTTGACCGTCGCAACCGAAACGTGAACCTGACGGCTCAAGGTGATCTGAAGGGGTACACCGACTCGCACGGCGCGCCATCGGAGCGTCCGGCGGTCCCTACACTGGGGGGCATGCCCGAGCCGCAGGAGAGCCCGCATCCCGACCCGGGTCTGGGCACGCTGGTCGAGGAACGGCCGCAGGTCTCGCCCGGTGACGGGGACCACGAGCGCTTCGCGCACTACGTCGCCAAGGACAAGATCGTGGAGGCGATGGTCGCCGGGACGCCGGTGGTCGCCCTGTGCGGCAAGGTCTGGGTGCCCAGCCGGGACCCGCAGCGCTTCCCGGTCTGCCCGGAGTGCAAGGAGATCTACGAGTCGATGGCGCCCGGCGAGGACGACGCCCGCTGAGCGCCCCCGCACCGCCCGGCCAGACCCACCCGCCCCGCCTCCTCGGACCGGACCACCGCGTCGCCACCGTCGGGGTCGTGTCCGTCGTCGGCCTGGTCGCCTTCGAGGCGATGGCCGTCGCCACCGTCCTCCCGGTCACCGTCGCGGCCCTGGGCGGGCTGGCGGCGTACGCCTGGGCGTTCAGCGCGTTCCTGGGCACCAGCCTGGTCGGCATGGTGCAGGCCGGCGGCTGGGCGGACCGGGTCGGACCCCGGGGCCCGCTGCTCACCGGCCTAGCCGCGTTCGCCGCCGGCCTGGTCGTCGCCGGCAGCGCCCCCAGCATGGCCGTCCTGGTGCTGGGGCGCGCCGTGCAGGGGTGGGGCGCCGGGCTGGTCATCGTCGCCCTGTACGTGGTGGTGGCCCGGGTCTACCCGGACCGGCTGCGCCCCCGCGTCTTCTC
>JBMOMH010000185.1:0-7126 GCA_049323135.1 Actinomycetota bacterium | reverse complement strand
ATGTGCTGCTCGCGGGCCTGCAGGGCCAGCCGGTACGCCGGGGCGCCGGCGCTGTCCACGGACACCCCGACCAGGCGGCCGGGCAGGGTCCGCTCCAGCCCGGCCCGGACCGCCAGGTAGGCGGCGTGCGGTCCCCCGAAGAAGAGCGGCACCCCGAAGCGCTGGCTGCTGCCCACGGCCAGGTCGGCGCCCAGCTCCCCCGGCGGGCGGAGCAGGGTCAGGGCGAGCAGGTCCGCGGTCACCGCGACCAGGGCCCCCCGCTCGTGGGCGGCGGCGACCAGCGGGGCCGGGTCCCGGACCGCCCCGGACGCCCCCGGGTAGGCCAGCAGCAGGCCGAACAGGTCCCCGTCGGGGAGCCCGGCGGACAGGTCGGCGACGACCAGCTCGATGCCCAGCGGCTCGGCGCGGGTACGCAGCACCGCGAGGGTCTGCGGCAGGGAGTCCGCGTCGACGACGAACCGGACGCTGCCGGCCGCCGGCGTACCGGCCCGACCAGTGGCCCGGCGGCACAGCAGCATCGCCTCGGCGGCCGCGGAGGACTCGTCGAGCAGGCTGGCGCCGGCGACGGGCAGCCCGGTCAGGTCGGCGACCATCGTCTGGAAGGTGAGCAGGACCTCCAGCCGGCCCTGCGAGATCTCCGGCTGGTAGGGGGTGTAGGCGGTGTACCAGGCCGGGTTCTCCAGCACGTTGCGGCGCAGCACCGGCGGGGTCACCGTGCCGTGGAAGCCCAGGCCGATCATCGAGGTGCGCACCTGGTTGCGCCCGGCCAGGGTGCGCAGCTCGGCCAGCACCGCCGCCTCGTCCACCGGCGGGGGCAGGTGCAGGGGTCGCGCGCTGCGGATGGCCGGGGGTAGCGCGGCGGCGACCAGCTCGTCGAGCGAGGCGTACCCCACCGCGGCGAGCATCTTCGCCTGCTCCTCCGGGGCGGGTCCGATGTGCCGGTCGGCGAAGGGGGGCAGGTGGGGCATGCGGACCTCTCGGGGGACGGCGACGCGACGGCGCGGCCTCCCCCCCTGTCGTCCCGCCGGCGATGGCCGGCCGAACTCCAAGTGGCCTCGCCCGGGCGGTCCTGCGGCCTGAGAGGTTCCGGGGGAGGATTGCCCCTTCGGCGCCCGCGCTGGCTGCGCGGAGACTCTCCCGTCCGGGGTCGACGGCTGCGCTCAGCCTACCGGAGCGGCGGGCCTTGGGCGCGTCCCCGCCGCGGCGTGGCCGCACCTCCTGGGTCGTCGTACCGCCTCCTGGGTGGTGACGTCGCTTCCTGGGTGGTCGACGGCCCAGGACGCGGTACGACGATCAGGAAACCTGATCACCGTCTCGGGCGCCGGGACGGTCGGGGGGCGACGGGGCTAGTCTCGGCGGCGTGTTCGTGCTCGCCGTGCTGTCCCTGAAGGGCGGCGTGGGCAAGACCACCACGGTGCTGGGCCTGGCCGGCGCCGCGTTGCAGGCGGGCGTGCCGACCCTCGTCGTCGACCTCGACCCGCAAGGGAACGCGAGCACAGCACTGGGCGTGGACGCCGCCCCGGCAGTCACCGTGGCCCAGGTGCTGGCCAACCCACGGTCGGCCTGGCGCACCGCGGTCCAGCCGTCGGCCTGGCTGGAGGACGTGGCCGGCGACGCGGTGGTGGACGTGCTGCCCGCCGGACCGGGGCTGGAGCGCCTGGAGGGGCCGGCCCCGGGACCGGCCGCGCTGCGACCGCTGCGCACCGCGCTGTCCCGGCTCACCGGCTACGACCTGGTGCTGCTGGACTGCCCACCCCACCTGGGCCAGCTCACCCGGGGGGCGCTGGTGGCCAGCCAACGGGCCCTCGTCGTCGCCGAACCCACGCTGTTCGCCGTCCAGGGCGCGCAGCGAGCCTTCACCGCGGTCGCCGAGGAGCGCCGGCACAACCCGGACCTGCAGCCGCTGGGCGTGGTGGTCAACCGGTTCCGGGAGCGCAGCCCCGAACACCGGTTCCGGCTGGCCGAGCTGCGCGAGCTCTTCGGCCCGCTGGTGCTCACCCCGCCGATCCCGGAACGCTCCGCGGTGCAGCAGGCCCAGGGGGCCGCCCAGCCGGTGCAGCTGTGGGGGACCCCGGGCGGGGAGGAGGTCGCGGCCGCGTTCGACCGGCTGTTCGCCCGGGTCCGGCGGGCGGCGGGCCCGCGCCGGCGGCGGTGAGCCGGCCCGGCTGACCGGTTACACAGGCAGGGGCCGCCGGTCAGCCGGTCAGCCGCTCTGCCGGGCCCGCCGGCGGGTGGACAGCTCGTCGGTGCCGGTGCCCAGACCGGGGGTCCCCGGGGCGTCGGCCAGCCGCTCGCTGGGCAGCTCGGCCAGGGTCCCCTCGACCTCCCGCCACACGCCCCCCAGGGCGATGCCGAACACGCCCTGCCCGCCGGCCAGCAGGTCGACCACCTCGTCCGGGGACGTGCACTCGTACACACTGGCCCCGTCGCTCATCAGGGTGACCCGGGCCAGGTCCTGACCCTCCCGGACCCGCAGGTGGGCCACCGCGGTGCGGATGTTCTGCAGCGAGATGCCGGCGTCCAGCAGCCGCTTGACGACCTTGAGCAGGAGGATGTCCCGGAAGCCGTACAGGCGCTGGGAGCCCGACCCGGCGGCGGACCGCACGCTCGGCTCGACCAGCCCGGTCCGCGCCCAGTAGTCCAGCTGCCGGTAGGTGATGCCGGCCACGTTGGCCGCGGTCGGTCCCCGGTACCCGACGTCCTCGGCCCGCAGCTCCAGGTCGTCTTCGAAGAGCAGGCCCTGCTCCCCGAGCCGCCGGTCGGTCGCCGGGCGGGCGCTGCGCGCCGCACCGGTCGCCGGGCCGCCTCCCCGGGCGGTTCCCCGCCGGATGTCACCGCTGCCGCTCACGCCGTACCTCCGTCGTCTGCCGCCCCGCGCCGACCGCCGCCGGCTGACATCCATGGAGTTACACGGGCGACGTTCTCCTCGCACGGTAGGCCGCCGCGGGGGTCACGTCAACGACCGGGCCGGCCTGTCGACGCCGGCGGCCCGCCGGCCGGGTCAGCTCCCGGAGCGGCCGAAGTCCTCCGGGCTGATCTGGTCGAGGAACTCCCGGAACTTCTCGACCTCGTCCTCCTGCTCGTCGGGGATCTCGATCCCCGCCTCGGCCAGCACCTCCTCGGCGCCGTAGATGGGCGTGCCCGTGCGCAGCGCCACGGCGATGGCGTCGGAAGGCCGGGAGCTCACCGTGGTGCCGTTGCCGAAGACCAGCTCGGCGTAGAAGATGCCGTCCCGCAGCTCGGTGATGCGGACCTGGCGCAGCTCCTGGCCGAGGGCCTGCAGCAGGTCGCGGATCAGGTCGTGGGTCATCGGCCGCGCGGGCACCACGCCCTGCTGGGCGAAGGCGATCGCAGTCGCCTCGACGGCCCCGATCCAGATCGGCAGGTAGCGGTCACCGCCCATCTCCCGCAGCAGCACGATCGGCTGGTTCGACGGCATCTCGACCCGGACGCCGACGACGTCGAGCTGGTTCACACCGGCCACACTACCCCTGCAGCCCGGGGCGCAACGCGGCCTGCAGCAGCGCCTCGTGCAGCCGCACACACAGCGCCGCCAGCTCCTTGGTGGACTCCTCGGCGCGGGCCCGGGAGTCAGCGCCGCGCTGCCGGCGCAGCGGGGTGACCACCTGCTCGACCAGCCCGGCCTGGCGCTCCGCGGCGGTCCGGAACGGCCGCAGGTGTCGCGGCTCGATGCCGAAGGCGGCCAGCTCGGCGACGACCCGCACCGCCCGCAGGGCGTCCCCGCCGTACCGGCCGCCCCGGGGGACCAGCAGCCCGAACTCCTCCAGCTCGGCCAGCCACCGCTCGGACAGCCCGGCGGCCGCGGCCAGCTCGGTCCGCGTCCACCGGGCCTCCCCCGCGTCCAGCGACCACGGGTCCGTGCCCGGCCCGGCTGCGGCGTCCGACCGGGCCCGCAGCGCGCGCAGCCCGGCCGGCCCCGGGGGTACCCGGCCGTGGTCGAGCGCGTCGAGGTGCTCCTTGATGACCCGCAGCGGCAGGTAGTGGTCTCGCTGCGCGGTGAGCACGAAGCGGAGCCGTTCCACGTCCCCGTGGCCGAACTTGCGGTACCCGGAGGGGGTACGCCGGGGCTCCACCAGCCCCTCGGACTCCAGGAAGCGGATCTTCGAGATGGTGACGTCCGGGAAGTCGGGGCGCAGCTGGGCGAGGACCTCCCCGATGCTCAGCGAGGTCCCCGCGGGAACCGCCGAGCTCATCCCCCGCCTGCCAGGTCCTGCGGCGAGGCGAGGAAGACCAGGCGGTACTTGCCGATCTGCACCTCGTCGCCGTTGGCGAGCACCGCCTCGTCGATGCGCTGCCGGTTCACGTAGGTGCCGTTCAGGCTGCCCACGTCGCGGACCCGGAACACCCCGCCCTCCCGGTGGAACTCGGCGTGCCGCCGGGAGACGGTGACGTCGTCCAGGAAGATGTCACTGTCCGGGTGCCGGCCCGCGGTCGTCACGTCGCTGTCCAGCAGGAACCGGCTGCCCGAGCTGGGCCCCCGCCGGACCACCAGCAGCGCGGACTGCGCGGGCAGCGCCTCCACGGCCGCCTGGTCGGCCGCGGACAGGTCGGTCTCCCCCGCCTCGACCGCCTCGATGCCCGACAGCGAGATGGTGCTGGTCGCCTCGCCGGCCCGCTCCCCGCCGCGCAGCGGCGCCCCACAGTTCGAGCAGAACCGTGCCGTCGGCGAGTTCTCCGAGCCGCACTGGGTGCAGAAGGACATCGCTGGCGCCTCCCCCGCGGCTGCCCGCGGTGCTGGACGTGGGCACGCTTCCGGCCGCGCACCCTCGACCGTCAGTCGAGGTTGACGGTTATGGGCAACCTATGCGGGTCGGCGGGCGGCGGTCAACCGCCAGCCGACCACGGTACGCCGGGCGCCCCGGTCAGGCGTCGTCGAGGGTGTCCCGGTACGCCGCCGCGTCCAGCAGGCCGTCGAGCTGGCCGGGCCGGTCGGGGCGTACGTCGAACAGCCACCCTTCGCCGTACGGGTCGGAGTTGACCAGCTCCGGGGAGCTGTCCAGGCGGCCGTTGCGGGCCACCACGGTGCCGGACACGGGGGCGTAGACGTCACTCACGCTCTTGGTGGACTCCACCTCCCCGCAGGGCTCGCCGGCCCGCACCGACGCACCCTCCTCGGGCAGGGTCACGAAGACGATGTCCCCCAGCGCGTCCTGGGCGTAGTCGGTGATCCCGACCCGGACCACCTCGCCGGAACCCCCGTCAGTCGCCTCCCCCGGCGCCGCGCGGAGGGCCACCCACTCGTGCTCGCGGGTGTAGCGCAGGTCTTCGGGCAGCTCGCGCACAGGGCCTCCCTGCGGTCGACGGGGTCGGGTGGGACGGACGGCGGGGCGGTTCACTTGGGGGTGGCCGCCGGCTCCGGGGCCGGGCGAGCGTACTGAGGAGTCGACAGCGGCCGCAAGGCGTCGATGACCACCCGGTCGAGCTGGGTGACCTCCCCCCGGGCCCCGTCCCGGCGCAGCACCTCCAGCACCCCGCCGGGGATGTCCAGGGCGCTGGCCAGGGTCGGCGGGTCACCGATGGCCAGGATCTGGTACGGCGGGTCCAGGCCCACCCCGTCGACGAAGATGCGGTCCCCCTCCTGGGTCAGGTAGGTGCTGGCGACCGCACGCACCGGCCCGATCTGCACCGCCTCGGCGCCGGCGTCCCGCAGCTCCTGCAGCGCGTCGAGCAGCTCGAAGGACTTCACCGCCCGCTTCGGGTCCTGGATGGTCAGCCGGATCCCCGGCCCGGTCGCCGGGACGGTGCCGGCGAGGATGCCCAGCGTGTCGGCGCGCTCCCGGGCGTCCTGCAGGGCCGTGGCGGCCTTGTCCGCGCCGCTGAGCAGCTGCTCGCGGGTGGCCTGCAGGGCCTGCTCCTCGTCGGCCAGCCGCCGGCCGCGCTGGCTGAGGTCGTCCAGGATGCGCACCAGGTCCGACTGCCGGGCGGTGCGCAGTCCGGAGTCGGCGCTGGTGGTGCGCACCTGCAGCGCCAGGCCGAAGCCCAGCACGGCCAGCAGCAGCGCGATCAGCGCCTGGCTGGCCCGGCGGCGGCGGGGTGCGGGGGGTTCGGTCATGCCCGGAACAGGTGTCGACGGATGGCCGCGGCGTTGGCGAAGATGCGGATCCCGAGGACCACGACCACGGCGGTGGACAGCTGCCCGCCCACGCCGAGCTGGTCGCCGAGGAACACGACGAGCCCGGCGACGACGATGTTGCTGACGAAGGACACCACGAAGACCTTGTCGTCGAAGATGCCGTCCAGCAGCGCCCGCACGCCCCCGAACACCGCGTCCAGCGCGGCGACCACCGCGATGGGCAGGTAGGGCTGCAGCCACGCCGGCACCTCGGGCTGGACGAACAGCCCCGCGACGATGCCCACGACCAGGCCCAGTGCAGCGATCACGAGCCGTTGCCCACCTTCGCGAAACGCAGGGTCACCCCGGACGCCCCCGGTAGCGTCACCTGGGCGGCGGACCGCACGTCGAAGCGGATGCCGTACCGGGCGCTCAGGGTACGAAAGTAGCTGCCGGCGACCCCGCCGACGAAGGCCGGCTCCAGCGTCTTGGGGTCCCCGATGACGCTCACCGTGTACGGTCGGGTCAGCGGCCGGTAGTCCACGAGGATGGCCGCCCCGGCGGAGCGGATGGCCGTCACCGCGGTGAGCCGCTGCCCGTTCACCGCAACCGCCTCGGCCCCGGCCGCCCACAACCCGTTGACCAGGTATTGCAGGTCCCGGTCCCGCACGCGACCCTGGTCGAGCAGCGAGCCGCTCCGTACGCCGTTGCCCCCGGCCCGGTTCGCGTCAGCGTCGTCCACCACGACCGTGAGCCCGGGGCCGACCACCGGGCTGACCCCGCTCACCAGCTCCACCTGGGCCAGCCGCGCCCCCGCGGCGGTCCCGGTGGCGGTCAGCGCCAGCGCCTGCCGGTTCGCCCGGGCGACCTCGGCGCGCAGCGCGGCCACCCGGGCCTGCAGCGCGTCTGTGTCCGCCGTGCGGGAGCGGATCTCCGCGATCAGCGCGGCCCGGGCGCTCGCCACCGACGACTGCCGCCGCTGGGTCTGTACGACGGTGGTCGTGACCAGCAGCCCGGCCAGGGCGAGCACCGCCCCGAGCAGCAGGCCGGACC
>JBMOMH010000184.1:0-7153 GCA_049323135.1 Actinomycetota bacterium | reverse complement strand
GGTTCTCGCCTGGGTAGCCGTTTCGCTGTGGCCCCGGCGTGCGGACCTGGCCCTCGGTACCGCCCGTATCCCGTTGGCCGTCGCTGGCGTGCTGGTCGCGGTCTTCGCCGCCCCCCTGGTCCTCAACCTGGTCCTCAACTGGCCGGGAGAGTGGCTGAAGTACCTCACCTACACGGCGGGGAATGCATCCGCTGGAATCGTGGGGCGCAGCCTCGGGGGGGCGCGGTTCGTCGTCCACTACTGGCGTACGGCGCTGCCGGGGGGGCTGCTGCCCGTGCTCGCGGCGACCGCCGTCGTCGGCTGGACCGCCCTCCGAGGCCGGGACCCGCAGGAGCGGGGGTTCCTGCGTCGCATGGTCGTCCTGGCCGCCATCCTCACCGCGGCGCTGTGGTTCTACGCCGCCGTGGGCGTGGACGACCTGCGTGCGTACTACGTTGGCCTGTTCTACCTCGCCGTCCCCCTCTGGGTCGTCACCCTTGCGGTCGCGCACCTAGTGCACCGCGTGGGCCGGGCCATGCCGAAGGCCACGCTGGTCGGCGTCGTCGCCCTCGCCCTGCTCGCCGCCGGGCAGCTGGCCCGTACGCCCGGCGTCCGGGTTCCCCGCCCGGACGACGCCGTGGTCCGGACCACTTGGGCGGCCATCGAGGCCGCAGGGCGGCCCGGTGAGCCGATCGCGCTGTCCTACGCCCCGGAGCTGTGGCCGGTGATGACCGGCCTGCTCCTGGCCGGGGACCGGGCGGGACGGCGGGTGTGCCTGGTGGACGGGAGGGCCGCGGTCATGGTCACCGCGGCCTACCGCTGCGCGTCCGAGGAACTGTCCGTGGCCCGGCGGGTCACCCTGTCCCGGCAGGCACCGGCAACGGGCACGCTGCTGCTAGGACCGCTTCCGTTCTACTACCCGCAGGCCTCCGGCGAGCTGTTCGTGGCCGACCTGACCGCCCTCAGGTGACGTCGCGGCGTACCGTGAGCAGCGTCCCGGCCAGGGCGAAGGCCACGCCGTACGCGGTGAACAGCAGCGCTCCCTGCCACGGCTCGAGTAGCCGTCCGCCGGGGACCTGGGACTCCAGCATGGCGCTGGCCGCCCCGCCGGGCAGCCACTTGCCGACCTTCGGCAGGAAGGCGACGATCAGCGTCTCGACGAGCATCACCCACGCCAGCGCCACGAGGATCGCCGCGATGACGTTGCGAACCAGCACGCCGACGCCGACGCCGACGACGGCGTACAACGCGGTGGCCAGCGCCGCGTACCCGACGATGCTGAAGAGGTTCACGTCCCGGAACGGGTCCCCGATCCCCTTGACGTAGACCAGCAGCGGCACCGCCAGCAGGATCGTGACGATCGCCGCGGTGACGGCGTACAACGCCCCCACCACGGCGTGGGCGAGCACCTTCGCGGCCACCACCCGGCCCCGCCGGGGCACCGCCAGGAAGGACGCGGTCACGGTGAGATGCCGGAACTCCCCGGTCATGCCCAGGATCCCCAGCGCCAGCGCGAACACGAAGCCCCCGCCCGCGCCGGCGTACACCGCCCGCAGCCCCGCCCCGGAGTCCAGCGGGGGCTGGGCCGGCCCCCGGGGGGCGAACACCTGGGCCACCACGCTGAGCGCCACCAGCACGCACAGCCCGGCCAGCAGACCCCACACCATCCGGGTGCTGAACACCTTCTGCAGCTCGGCGCGGACCAGCCGGGTCACCGGATCCCCCCCTCGTCGGCGGTGAGCGCCAGGAACACCTGCTCCAGGTCGCTGGGTACGACGGTCAGCTCGTGCAGCTCGACCTGCGCGCGCAGCGCGGCCCGGCCGACGGCCGCCGGCTCCACCCCGGTCAGCTGCAGCGTGTCCCCGTCGACGCGCTCGACCCGGACCCCGTCCGCCCGCACGCCGTCACCGGCCAGCGCGGTCAGCAGCCGCTCGGCCTGCGGGCTGCGCACCCGCAGGGTCCCTGCCCCTTGGGTCAGCTCGGCCAGCGACGCCTGACGGACCAGCCGGCCCCGGGCGATGATCACCACCTGGTCGACGGTCTGCGCCACCTCGGCCAGCACGTGGCTGGAGACCAGCACGGTGCGCCCCTGGTCGGCGAAGAAGCGCAGGAACCCGCGTAGCCAGGCCATGCCCTCCGGGTCCAGCCCGTTGGCCGGCTCGTCCAGGACGAGCACCTGGGGGTCGCCCAGCAGGGCCGCGGCCAGCTGTAGCCGCTGCCGCATGCCCAGGGAGAACCCGCCCACCCGCCGACCTCCCACGTCGGCCAGCCCCACCTGTGCCAGCACCTCCTCGGCCCGGTGCGCCGGCAGCCCGGCCAGGGTGCACAGGACGTGCAGGTGGGCGCGGGCGGTACGGCCCGGGTGGAACCCCGTGGCCTCCAGCGCCGCGCCGACCACCGTGGCCGGGCGGGCCAGGTCGACGTAGCGGACCCCGCCGATGGTCGCCTGCCCGGCGGTCGGCGTGACCAGGCCGAGCAGCATCCGCAGCGTCGTGGTCTTGCCCGCACCGTTGGGCCCCAGGAAACCGGTGATCGTGCCCGGGGGGACGGTGAAGCTGAGGCCCTCGACCGCGTGGACCCGACCGAAGTGCTTGGTCAGCCCGTCGAGGACGATCCGCCCGTCCGCGGGCTGCCCGTCACGGCTCATGCCCGCCATCCTGACAGGGGGAGGCCGGGGCCGGGTCCACCGCCGTCCGACGCTGCTCGGCCGGACCCGGCTGGGCGGCGTACTCAGCCCCACGGTCCGCCGTCGAGAGCGGCACGATGAGTGGTAGGGGTGCGGAGGAGATGGGGATGACGGTGACCGCCAGTGCGGCGCGCAAGAACTTGCTGCCGCTCATCCAGAAGGTCAACGACGACCGTGAGCCGGTTGAGATCACGTCTCGCCGGGGTGATGCGGTGCTCGTCTCCCGAGCCGAGTGGGACGCCCTCAACGAGACGGCCATGCTGTTGCGGGTGCCCGCCAACGCCCGGCGGCTGCTGGACAGCCTGGAGCAGGCGCGGAGGGGGAGACAGGAGGCGCCGGCGTGATTCACGGACCAGCGCGTCGTCCTGGACCCCGGCGGGTGCCACCCTCGCCGGTCACTCTCCCAGGGTGCGTCTGATGTCCTTGAGCAGGAGGAGGAGGTGCATCGGGTCGGTCGGGCTCGGCTCGAACTCTGGCACCAGATGCAGGTAGAACCTGCGGGCGGCCTCGGACTCGGCGTGCCCGAGAAGGCCACGGCAGCCGATTGCCGGGGACAACGCCACCAGTCGCGCGAAGACGTCCTGCAACAGCGCGGCGCCCAAGCCTCTGCCCTCGTGCTCGACGTGCACGCCCAGCCGGGCCAGCAAGGCCACGGGCTGCGGGTACCGTCCGGCGCCCTGCCGCAGCCGCGCCGGCGCCGCCGACGGCGACACCTGCGCCATGCACCACGCGTAGTAGGCGACGACCGCCGCCGTGGACGTCTCGGTGACCACGAACACCCGCGTGACTCCGGCCGCCGACGACTGTCGCGCGTGCCGCCGCAGCCAGTCCGTCTGTTCCGCGGAGCGGCAGGTGAAGCCGGATACGTCGTGCTGGTCGGTCAGCGGCTCCGGCGCCCGGTAGCGCGCCACCTACTCGAACAGGCTTGGCCGGCGCATCAGGTCCCGCAGCCCGGGCAGGTCCGCCGCCGGGCGCGAGTTGACCGCCTCCCATGCCGCGGCCGCCTCCGCGCTCAACACGAACTCCGTGCGGTCAGCCAGGACCCGGCGAGCTGCCGCGGTCGCCTGGCCGACGACGAACTCCGTCAGGTCGGTCTCGGTGACCGCGACCGCGCGCTCGATGAGCTCGCGCTCCTCGGCGGTGGTGCGCAGCTCCAGCCGCCGGTTACGCCGCCGCGGCGCCTTCACAGTCACCCCGACGCCTCCCACCTTGTACGGCCAATGCACGTCCACGGTACGGCGTGGCGCGTGCCGGGTCAACCGGTGCTTTACCTGCCGTCGGGTGGCAGGTCCAGCGGATGGCGCCAGCGCAGCCGCGGGAAGCGGGCGAAGCTCCGGTCCGCGCTGAGCCAGGCGGCGCCGTTCTCCAGGGCGTACGCCGCCAGGTACGCGTCCGCGACGTCGTTGCCCCGCGCGTCGATGTCCCCCGCCAGCTGTTGGAACAGCGCCCAGTGGCGTTCGCCCGCGCGCAGGAGCAGGCTCGCCGGCGCGGCGAGCAGCTCGCCCACCGCCCGCCAGGCATCGGCTGGGCTCGTCGGCTCGGTGAAGACCCGCCGGTGGGTCACCACGCGCACGAACCCGCTGAGCACCACGTTCGGCAACCCGAGCGGTTCGTCCGCGTTGGCCAGCCGTTCCAGCAGGGCGCGGTAGGCGACGTGCTCGGACAGGTCTGCCCGGTGCGCGGAGACGAGGACGTTGACGTCAACGCAGCGCATCGAGGGGCGTGCCGTCGTCCATCGCCTCGGCCACGGTGGCGTTCGACGACATCGTCACGCCCGGGCGCAGGCCGCCCTGGCCGCCGGGTCGGACCCCCGAGCGTCCGCCTCAGGGGCGCCGGGGCGGCGGCAGGCCGAGGTCGGCGAGGATCCGCGCGGCCGCGTTGTGCCCGGCCGCCCCGATCACCGAACCGGCCGGGTGGCAGCCGGCCGACCCGGCGTACAGCCCGGGCACGCCGAAGCCGTAGGGCACCCGGTCGGTGAAGGCCACCGAGTTGTCCACGTGGTGGATGTGCCCGCCGGTGATCCCGAACCGGGCCTCGATGCCCGGCGGGGTGAGCGGCAGCGCGTCCGCGACCAGCGCCGAGGTGCCCGGGGCGACCCGGTCGCACAGGCCGAGCAGGCGCTCGACGTACGCTGGCAGCGCCGCCGCCCACGTCGTGCCGGCCGGGGTGTGCGGCACCGACTGGACGAACAGCGCGCTGGAATGGTGGCCGGCCGGGTCCCGCAGCGACGGATCGGCCCCGGTGTGCACGTACCACTCGATCGTCGGCTCCTCGGGCAGCCCACCGGCGGCCACCTGCGCCCACATCCGGCGCAGCGCCGCCAGCGGGTGACCGGTGGCGTCCGGCAGCAGGTGGACCGTGGCCGCCCCGGGGTGGGCCGCCCCGTCGGGCAGGCAGGTGAACCGGGGCAGGTCACGCAGCGCCAGGTTCACCTTCAGGGTGCTGCCGGGCCGGCGCAGGCCGTCCAGCCGGCGGGCCAGGCCGGCCGGCAGCCGGTCCCACCCGACCAGACCGGCCAGCCGGAACGGGTCGCAGCCGCCGAGCACGACCGGGGCGCGCACCTGCCGCCCGTCGGCCAGCGCCACCCCGTCCACCGCGCCGGCGGACAGGCACACCTCGACGACCGGGCTGCCGGCGACCAGGGTGGCCCCCGCGGCGCGGGCCGCGCCGGCCAGCCGGTCACTGACCGTGCCCATCCCGCCGCGGACCACCAGCCAGGTCCCGTCCCCGCCGGGCAGCCGGCACATGTTGTGGACCAGCAGGTTGTGCCCGGTGCCCGGGTCGTCCGGTCCGGCGGCCAGCCCGGACAGGCCGTCGGTCACCGCGTACAGGGCCGGCAGCAGCTCCCCGGTGAAGCCGAAGCGCTCCAGGTACCCGGTCACCGAGCCGGTGACCAGGTCCTGGAAGGCCTGGCGCAGCTGCGGGCGGACGTAGCGCTCCGCGGTCTGCTCGACGGGTAGCGGCTCGGCCAGCCAGGCCGGGGCGAGGTCCTCGCGCAGCGCGGCCAGCTGGGCCTGCAGGGCCGCGTCGGCGCGCGCGTCGGCGGCGCTCACCAGGTCGGTGGTGTCCCGGGTTCGGCCCAGCCACAGGTAGCGGCCGGGCCGGTCGGTGGGCAGGAAGTAGTGCGGATCCCGGCGGACCAGGGGCAGGTCCACGCCGAGCAGCCAGACCAGCTCGGGGGGCATCAGCCCCAGCAGGTAGGCGCCGGTGGACTGGCCCAGCTGCGGGACCCGAGGGAACGGGTACTCGGTGCGGGCGGCCCCGCCGACGGTGTCGGCGGCCTCCAGGACCAGCACGTCCAGCCCGGCCCGGGCCAGCAGGGTGGCCGCGACCAGCCCGTTGTGCCCGGCGCCCACCACGACCACGTCGGTACGCCGGGGCAGCGGCAGCGGGCTCACGGCGCCATCCTGCCCGACGCACCGGGGTCGGCGGGCCGACCCCGACCCGGCGCCCGGGGCGTCAGCCGGTCCGGGCCCGCGGTGTCAGCTGGCCCAGTCGAGCAGGTCCTTGCTTCGGCTCGGGTGGCGCAGCTCGGACAGGGACTGCTTCTCCAGCTGGCGCACCCGCTCCCGGGTCAGCCCCACCTGGCGGGCCACCTCCTCGAGGGTCCGCGGCCGCCCGTCGTACAGGCCGAACCGCAGCTCCACGATCAGCGCCTCCCGCGGCGGCAGGCTGCGCACATGCTTGCGCAGCTGGCGCACCAGGGCGTCCTGCACGATGACCTCGTCGGGCCGCTCGGCGTCGACGTCCTCCATCAGGTCGCCGACCCGGGTCTCGTCGTCGTCGCCCACCGTGTCGTCCAGGCTGATCGTCCGCCGGCCCAGCCGGCGCAGCTCGTCCACCCGCTCCGGGGTGCCGCCGAAGGCCTCCGCGGCCTCCTCGAAGGTCGGCTCCCGGCCCAGCCGGACGTGCAGGTCCCGCTCCATGCGGGACAGCCGGTTCAGGTCGTCCACCACGTGTACCGGCAGCCGCACGCTGCGGGACTGCTCGGCCATGCCGCGCTGGATGGCCTGACGGATCCACCAGGTGGCGTAGGTGGAGAACTTGTAGCCCTTGGCGTAGTCGAACTTCTCCACCGCGCGGACCAGGCCCAGGTTGCCCTCCTGGACCACGTCGAGGAACGGCACGTCCCGGCCGGAGAACTTGCGGGCCACCGAGACGACCAGGCGCAGGTTGGCGCGCAGCATGTGGTCGCGGGCCGCCCGGCCGTCCTCGGCGAGGGCGGCCAGCTCGGCGTCGGTGGCCTCCCGGGCCGCCGGGCCCTCCGGCTCGGTGCCGGCTCCGGCTTCACCTTCTGTTTGGGCGGTGGTCCCGGCCCGGGCCTCGGTACGCCGGCGCAGCACCTCGGCGGCGTACAGGCCGGCCTCGATCCGCTGGGAGAGGTCCACCTCCTGCTCGGCGGTGAGCAGCGGGGTGCGCCCGATGTCCTCCAGGTACGCGCGAACCAGGTCCGGGTCCTCGCCCTCGCCGAGGCGGGAGCGGACCGGT
>JBMOMH010000183.1:0-7168 GCA_049323135.1 Actinomycetota bacterium | reverse complement strand
GCTGTCCAACCCCGGCGACGTCGCCGCGGGCGACGGGCCGGGCGCCCGCTACCTGCCCCCGGCGTTGCGCCCGGTTGCGCCGCGCCCGGTGGGGCCGCCCCCCGCCTGGCCGCGCAGGGCCGCGGCGGCCACCGACAGGTCGGCCACCAGGCCCCGGTAGGCGCCCTCCCGGTCGTCGGCCCGCAGCACCGCCGACGGGTGCAGGGTGGCCAGCAGGAACGCATCGGCGGTCCGGCCGTCGCTGGCCACCCCGTCGCTGGCCACCCCGTCGCTGGCCACCCCGTCGCCGGCCCGGTGCCCGGTGCGCGGCCAGGGCAGGAGCACGCCGCGCTGCCGGCTGACCCGGAAGGACGGGCCGAGCAGCACCCGGGCCGCGGTTGCCCCCAGGACGACGACCACGGTGGGGTGCAGCAGCGCCAGCTCGGCGTCCAGCCAGGGCCGGCAGGCCACCAGGTGCACCAGGTCCGGCGTCTGGTGCAGCCGGCGCTTGCCGGGGCCGGCCTGGGTGAACCGGAAGTGCTTCACCGCGTTGGTCCGGTAGACCTGGGCCGGGTCGATGCCGGCCTCGGCGACCGCGCGCAGCAGCAGCCGCCCGGCGGGGCCGATGAACGGCTTCCCCATCCGGTCCTCCTGGTCGCCGGGCTGCTCCCCGACGACCACGATCCGGGCGTCGGCCGGCCCGGCACCGAACACCGTCTGGGTGGCCGGACCGTACAGCTCGCACCCCTGGCAGCCCCGGGCTGCGGCGGCCAGCCCGGCCAGGTCGGCACCGGGCGGCACCCAGCGCTCCGCCCCGGGGCGCTCGGGCTCCGTGGCCATGCCCGCGACCCTACCCACCCGGCGCGGACCCGATCGTCCGTCCACTCGTCACCTGCCCGTGGGGCGGCCGGCACCCGGTCGACGCCCGTGGCCGCCAGCCTGCCTTCGACACGTCCCGCCCGACTGCCGGAGGTCGCCGTGCCCGAGCCCACCACCCCGCCCGTTCCCGCCGTGTCCCGCCGGGCCCTGCTGCGCGGCGCCACCGCCGGCGGTGCCGTCCTGGCCGCGGGGGTGCTGGCCCCGCCCGCCCAGGCGCAGGAGGGACCGGACCGGCACGAGGCCGGCGACCGGCGTACGCCGGACCTGTGGCGCCGCCCGGCCGCGGCGGGGGCGCCCCCGGTGGAGGGCCTGCACCTGACCTTCGGCGCCGACCCGTCCCGGGAGATGCTCGCGTCCTGGGCCACCGTCGACCAGGTGGCCCGGCCGCGGGTCCGGTGGGGCACCCCCGACGACGGGTTCGGCCGCGAGGTGCCGGCCGAGTCCCGGACCTACCGTGACGCCCAGTCCGGGCAGCAGGTGACGGTGCACACGGCCCGGCTGTCCGGGCTGCGCCCGGACGCCCGCTACGTCTACGCGGCGGTGCACGACGGCGCCGACCCCGACGCGGGCTTCTTCCGTACGGCGCCCCGGGGCCGGGCGCCGTTCGTCTTCACCAGCTTCGGGGACATGGCCAGTCCGGGCACCGTCGTCCGGGACAAGGCCGCCGGTCGCTACGTCAACGACGCGCTGGGATCGCCGTACTCGGCCGACCTCGTCGACGGCATCGAGCGGGTGGGGCCGCTGTTCAACCTCCTCAACGGCGACCTGTGCTACGCGAACCTGTCCGCCGACCGGGTGCGGGTGTGGCAGTCCTGGTTCGCCAACGTCAGCCGGTCGGCCCGGTATCGGCCGTGGATGCCCACCGCGGGCAACCATGAGAACGAGAAGGGCAACGGCCCCATCGGGTTCGCCGCCTACCAGACGTACTTCCCGCTCCCGGCCCCGTCAGGCGACCCGCTGACGCAGGGGCTGTGGTACGCCTTCACCGTCGGCACCGTGCGGTTCGTGTTCGTCAACAACGACGACGTGTGCTACCAGGACGGCGGCAACACCTACGTCCGCGGCTACAGCGGTGGTGCGCAGCGACAGTGGCTGGAAAGGGAGCTCGCCGCCGCCCGCGCCGACCGCAGCCTCGACTGGATCGTCGTGTGCATGCACCAGGTCGTCGTCAGCACCGCGGACCGGTTCAACGGCGCCGACCGGGGCATCCGGGAGGAGTTCGTCCCGCTGTTCGACCGGTACGGCGTCGACCTCGTCGTGTGCGGCCACGAGCACCACTACGAGCGGTCGCACCCGGTGCGCGGGGCGCAGCCCAACGACACGCTGAGCCCGGTGCCCCGGGGGGACCGGCGCGACGTGGTGGACACCGGTGCCGGGACCGTGCACATGGTGCTCGGTGGCGGCGGCACGTCGGTGCCGTCCAACATGCTGCTCACCGACCCGCCCCGGTGCCGGGTCATCACCGGGGTGGGACCGGCCGACCCGGCAACCGGCAAGCGCCCGCCGGTGTACGTCTGGGAGGACGCCCCGTGGTCGGCGGTGCGGGACAAGGGTCACGCCTACGGGTTCGCCGCCTTCACCGTCGACCCGGGCCGGGGGCCCGGCGGCACCACCTCGATCGGGGTCACCTACTACGACGTCACCGGACCGGGCGGGCGCCTCGCCGTCCAGGACGCGTTCACGTTGCAGAAGGCGCGCCGGGACCGCCCCTAGGCGGGGCCGCCCCCCGGGCGGCCGCGCCCGCCCCGCTACCCTCGGCCCGGTACTCCGGTCGCATCCCGGGGAGGGGTCGAGGAGGTTCGCGTGGGCTTGACCGGCACCGGCGAGATCGTGGCCGCCGCGGCCGCCGTCGGTCGTGGCGTGGGCGCGTTCAACGTGATCCTGCTGGAGCACGCCGAGGCGCTGGTCGCCGGCGCCGAGGCGGCCGACGCCCCCGTGGTGTTGCAGATCAGCGAGAACGCGGTGCGCTACCACGGGGCGCTGGCGCCGTTGTCCCAGGCCACTCTCGCGATCGCCCGGGCGGCCGCCGTCCCGGTCGCCGTGCACCTCGACCACGCCACCGACCTGGACCTGGTCCGGGAGGCCGTGGAGCTGGGGATCGGCTCGGTGATGTACGACGCGTCGGCGCTGCCGTACGGGGAGAACCTGCGGGCCACCGCGGATGTGGCCGCCTGGTGCCACGCGCACGGGGCCTGGGTGGAGGCCGAGCTCGGCGAGGTCGGGGGGAAGGACGGGGTGCACGCCCCCGGGGCCCGCACCGACCCGGAGGAGGCGGCGGCGTACGTCGAGGCCACCGGGGTGGACGCGCTGGCCGTCGCCGTCGGCACCTCGCACGCCATGCTCACCCGGTCGGCGGTGCTGGACTTCGCGCTGGTCGAGCGGCTGCGCGCCGCGGTCCCCGTCCCCCTGGTCCTGCACGGCTCCTCCGGCGTCGCCGACCCGGACCTCACCCGGGCCGTGCACAGTGGCCTGACCAAGGTGAACATCGCCACGCACCTCAACGCGGCCTTCACCGCCCGGGTGCGGGCCCACCTGGCGGCGCACCCGGACGTCGTCGACCCGCGGCGCTACCTGGCGCCGGGTCGGGACGCGGTGGCCGCCGAGGTCACCCGGCTGCTGGGCGTGCTGCGCGCCGTGGCCCCGCTGACCCCCGCAGCCACCCCCCACCCCTCCGCATGAAGGCGTCCTTCACTACCTACTCTAAGTGAGTACAGAAGGGCGCCTTCATGCAGAGCGGGAGGCGTTAGCCGAGGCCGGCCAGGACGGCGCGCAGCACCGGCAGGGCCTGGCGCAGCCGGTCGAGGTCGGCCGGTGTCAGCGTGTGCAGGTGGGCGGCCAGCAGGGCGGCCCGCTCCTGTCGCCAGCCGGCGAGCAGGGCGGTGCCCTCGGGGGTGAGCGCGAGCCGCGCGCAGCGCGCGTCGGCCGGGTCCGCGGACCGCCCGACCAGCCCGTGCTGCACCAGCTGGTCGACGGCCCGGGACGCCGTCGGCAGCGCCACCCCCTCCCGTGCGGCCAGGTCGGTCAGCCGCAGCGGGCCGTGCTCCTCGACGGTGGCCAGGGCCGAGAGCTGCGAGAGGGTGAGCCCACCGGGGGGGTGGGCGCGTAGCCTCCGGGTCAGCCGGCCGACGACGAGCCGCAGGTCCGCGGCCAGCGCGGCGACGTCGCCTGCCGTCCCGGTCGTCCCGGTCGTGCTCATGCCCGGCTCGCCTCGACCGCAGTGACGCCGACCTCGTCGTGCACGTACCGGCCGCCGCGCAGCAGCGAGGCCGCCGCCCCCACCACCGACATCGCCACGGCCACGGTGAAGACGATGACCAGTCCGCGGTGGAACGGCCCGGCGATGACGGTGGGGAAGAACGTGGTGCTGGTCAGCGCCGCCGCGTCGGCGGGGGGCAGGCTGCCCAGCAGCTGCGGCCCGAGCAGCCGGGCCATCGGGTTGTCGCCGAGGAACGCGGCGAACAGGCTCCCGACCGGCGGCAGGTGGGCGATGCGCTCGGCGACCGCGGCGGGTACGCCGTGCGCCCGCAGCCCGCCGCTCAGCGCCTGCGGCAGCGTCGTGGACAGCCCCACCACCATCAACGAGAAGAACAGGCCGATAGACAGCGAGGTGCCGGAGTTGAAGAAGGTGGCCCGCATGCCGGAGGCGACCCCGCGCCGGGTGGCCGGCACGCTGTTCATGATGGCCGAGGTGTTCGGGGCGGAGAACAGCCCCGAGCCCAGCCCGTTGAGGGCGACGAGCACGGCGAACGCCCAGTAGGGGAAGTTGGTGGGCAGCAGCAGCAGGCCGGCGAAGCTGGCCGCGACCACCAGCAGGCCGACGGTGGCGAAGCCACGGGCCCCGAACCGGTCGGAGAAGTACCCGGACACCGGTCCGGCGACGAGGAACGCCACGGTCAGCGGCAGCAGGTAGATGCCGGCCCACAGCGGGGTCTGCTCGAAGGTGAAGCCGTGCAACGGCAGCCAGATGCCCTGCAGCCAGATGATGAGCATGAACTGCAGGCCGCCCCGGGCGACCGCGGCGAGCCAGCCGGCCAGGTTGCCGGCGCTGAAGGCCTTGATGCCGAACAGGGCCAGGTCGAACATCGGGTCGGCGACCCGTGTCTCCACCCAGCAGAAGGCGGCCAGGAGGGCGACGCCGCCGGCCAGGCCGGCGCGTACCCAGGGGCTGCCCCATCCCATGTCGGCGCCGCCGTAGGGCTGGATGCCGTACGTGATGGCGACCAGCAGGACGGTCAGCCCGGTGGCGAACAGCAGGTTGCCCCACCAGTCCACCCGCCCCGGCGTCCGGGTGCCCAGCTCGCGCAGCCCCCGGTAGGACCAGATGGTCCCCAGCAGGCCCAGCGGGACCGAGACGAAGAAGACCAGCCGCCAGCTCCACTGGGCGAGCAGGCCGCCGGCCAGCAGCCCGAGGAAGGAGCCGGCGATGGCGGCGACCTGGTTGACCCCCAGCGCCATGCCGCGCTGGCGGGCCGGGAAGGCGTCGGTGAGGATGGCGGTGGAGTTCGCGAAGAGCATGGCGGCCCCGACGCCCTGCAGCAGCCGCCAGCCGATCAGCCACATGGCCCCGCCGCCGCCGGCGAGCGGGTCCAGGGCGAGGGCCACCGAGCCGACGGTGAACACCACGAAGCCGAAGGCGTAGACCCGCACCCGCCCCAGGACGTCGCCAAGGCGGCCGAGGGCCACCACCAGCACCGCGGTGACCACCAGGAAGCCCATCAGCACCCACAGCAGGTACCCGACGTTGCCCGGGGCCAGCGGGTCGAGCCGGATGCCGCGGAAGATGGCCGGCAGCGAGATGATCACGATGGAGGAGTTGACCGTGGCCATCAGCATGCCCAGCGTGGTGTTGGCCAGGGCCTGCCACTTGTACCCATCGGGCACGCCGGCCCCGGCCAGCGCCGAGGAAACTGCCGGGGCACCCGCCCGCCGTCCGGTGTCCGGCCGGTGCGCGGTTGCTGCCTGCCCGCCCATGTGCGGTCCTCCATGCTCGTCCGGTCGGTGCCCCGCCGCGCGCCCGGCGGCGCCGGGCGAATCAGTTGCTTAGCATAAAGCAACCATCACCTCCCACGCCAGCAGGACTTCCTCCGGTGCCGATAGCCAGGACGGCGTCGGACCGGCACGCTGTCCCCGGGCGCAACCAGCGCGCAGAATGGAGCCATTCCAGAACTGTGGACGGGAGCCGCGGGTGTGACTGACCTCATCGACACCACCGAGATGTACCTGCGCACCGTCTTCGAGCTGGAGGAGGAGGGCGTCGTCCCGCTGCGGGCCCGGATCGCCGAGCGGCTCGGCCAGTCCGGGCCCACCGTCAGCCAGACGGTGGCCCGGATGGAGCGGGACGGGCTGCTCACCGTCGAGGGGGACCGGCACCTGGAGCTCACCGCGCGGGGCCGGGCGATGGCCACCCGGGTGATGCGCAAGCACCGGCTCGCCGAGTGCCTGCTGGTCGAGGTGATCGGGCTGGAGTGGGAGCACGTGCACCCAGAGGCCTGCCGGTGGGAGCACGTGATGAGCGAGGCCGTGGAGCGCCGGCTGCTCACCCTCCTCGAGCACCCCACCGAGTCGCCGTACGGCAACCCCATCCCCGGCCTGGACGAGCTCGGCGAGCCGGCCCCCGGTGACGCCCACGACCGCGTGGCTCCGCTCACCGCGGCGGTGCGGGACGAGCCGGTGACGGTCGTCGTCCGGCGCATCGGGGAGCCGGTGCAGAGCGACACCGCGCTGATGTCGACGCTGCGCCGGGCCGGGGTGCTGCCGCGTAGCGTGGTCACCGTGGCGCGGTCCCCGGGCGGCCTGCTGGTCGGGAGCGGCGGGGAGGCCGCCGAGCTCGACCTGGAGGTCGCCGCCCACGTGTTCGTCGCGGCCGGCTGACCGGCCGGTACGGCGCCCGCGGCGCTGCGGTCAGGGAGCCGGCTGCCCCAGCCGCCGGCGGACCTGGGCGTGCTCGTGCAGCAGGTACGCCTCCTCGCCGACCCGGCGGCGGTGCTCCGCACCGTCCCCGGCGGCGAGCCGCGCCAGGTAGAGGCCGCGACGGAGCTCGGCCAGGCCGGTCAGGGCGTCCCGGGCCCGGGCGGCCAGCGGCGGCCCGACGCCGGCGGCGACCGCCGGGTCCGGCTCCGCGGCCAGTCGGGCCAGGTCGCCGGCCAGGGCGAGCGCCTCGGCGCGCAGCGGCGCGTAGGCGCGGGTCAGTTCGGCCACCGGCTCCCCGGCGGCCCGGGCGGCGGCCAGGCCCGCGTCGGTGGCCCGGACCGCCCGGCGCAGGTCGCGGTGCAGCTGGGCCGCCGCGGCGGCGGTGGGGGCGCCGGGCAGC
>JBMOMH010000182.1:0-7278 GCA_049323135.1 Actinomycetota bacterium | reverse complement strand
GAGGTCCCCCCGCCCTCGACGACCACCGCCTCCAGCGGGGCCAGGGCGCGCAGCACCCCGGCCACCGAGGCGGCCGGGCCGGAGTACAGGCTGCGGGCCGGCTCCTGCCGGAACCCGGCCAGGTCGGTGGCGCCCCCGTCCCCGCGCATCACCAGCAGCGGACCGGGCAGCCCCGCGGCGTGGGCGCCCCGCTGCACGGTGTCCGCGGTGGCCGTGGCCACCGGAAGGATCGCCGCGTTCACCGCGGCGGTGACGGTGCGCAGCTCCAGCCCGTACATGCCGACCAGGTCGGTGGACCCGCAGGCGGGCAGGCCCCGGGCGGTGGCGGCCCGCACCGCGGCCCGCTCGGCGGCCCCCCGGTCGGGGGCGAACGCCTCGGCGACGGCCACCGCCCCGGCGCCCGCGCCCTGCAGCCGGTCCAGGGCCGCGGCCAGGTCCTGCGGGTCCAGCCCGTCGGTGACGTCGAGGAACTCGCCGACGACGGGCAGCCGCCGCCCGGCGACGAGCTCGACGTCGTGCAGGCGGGTACGCCGCCGCGCCTTGCCCAGGTCCGGCCGGGACCCGAGACCCAGCACGCCGACGGTGGCCACGTCCCCCTCCAGCAGCGCGTTGACCGCCTGGGTGGTGGACCAGGTGACCGCGCCCAGCGCCGCCGCGCCGACCGCGTCGGCAAGGGCGGCGAGCACGGTGACGACCCCGTCGGCGACCCCGCCGGGGGCGTCGTGGGTGGTCGGGACGGTGCGGACGTGGCGGACCGCGCCGGTGGCCGGGTCGACGGCGACCGCCTTGGTGAAGGTCCCCCCGACGTCGACCCCGACCCGCAGCCTCACCGGGGGGTGCGAGCGGCCGGGTCGGCGGTGGGCCCGGCCGGGCGGGCCGGCGTACGGTCGGCCCCGGCCGAGGTGGCGCCCCGGCGGCGGCGCCGGGCGGCCCACAGCAGCCAGCCGGCGCCGGCGAGGTACACCGCGGCCAGCCCCGCCTGGGCCAGCACGGTCTGCAGGGTCGGGGTGTACCCGGTCATCTGGGCCAGGAAGATCGGCAGCCGGGGCCAGCCGTCCAGCCGGCTGAACGGCAGCAGGGTCGCCGTCTGCAGCGCGTTGACCGCGTTGCCCAGCACCGCCACCGAGGTGGCCATCAGCAGCGCGACGGCCACCGTGAGGAAGGTTCCCACGGGGAGCCGCCGGCCGAACCGGAATACTAGCAGCACCACGACGCCGAGGGCCACGGCGGCCAGCCCAGCGCCGAGGGCGACCCAGCCGCGCAGGCCCTCGGCGAAGGAGGCGAGCGCGGCGTAGAACAGGGCGGTTTCGAAGCCCTCCCGGAAGATCGAGGTGAACCCGACGAGGATCAGCCCGGTGGCCGAGCCGGCCGATGCCGCGGTCCACGCCCGGGCGCGGAGGAACTCCAGCCAGCGCCGCCGGTCCAGCCGGGCCACTAGCCAGAACGAGACGTAGAACAGCACGGCGACCGCGAGCAGCGCGACCGCGGCATCCAGCACCTCGCGGCCGAAGGGGAGCACCGCGATGAGCGCGTCGATGGCCAGGTAGGTCACCGCGCTGGCGGCGACCGCGACGCCTGCCCCGGCCAGCAGCGGGCGCACCAGCCGGCGGTTGCGGCTCTTCTCCAGGTAGCCGATGAGGACGCTGAGCAGCAGCACCGCCTCCAGGCCCTCCCGGAACAGGATCACGAACCCTTGCCCCACGGCGGCCGCGGGCGCGGCCACCCCCTTGGCGGTCAGCCGGCGCTCGGAGTCCACGACGAGCTGGCGCAGGGTGACGATCTCGGGCCGGATCGTCTCGGTGGGGGCGTTGTTGGAGATCAGCCCGCGGACGATGGCGAACTGCTCCTCGGCGCGTAGCGTCAGCCCGGGGTCGGCGACCCGCAGCGGGATCTCGACGGCCTCGTAGTGGTCGAGGTAGCCGGTCTTGGCCACCTCGAACGCCTGCTGGCGCTGCCCCTGCTCGAGCAGCGCCAGGGTCTGGTCGATGCTGCGCTGCACCACCTGCAGCTGGGCCAGCGCCTCGGCCCGGCTGGTGCCGCCCGGGGTGGTCGCCGCCTGGGCCGGGCGGGCGAAGGCCAGCCCCAGGGCGGGGACCAGGGCGAGGAGCAGGACGACCAGCGCCCGGGCCAGCCCGAGGCGCCGTACGACGGCAGCTGGGCTGCTCATCCGCCGTACCTCTTCTGGTAGTCGTCGGCGGCGGTCTTCACCTGGCCCGCGGCGCTGCGCGCGTCAGCGGCGTTGCCGCCGTCCACTGCCCGGGAGAGCAGGCCGAAGGCGTCCTCGAAGGCCAGGTAGGCGTCCTGGGAGTTCTTCTTGATGGTGCCCTCGATGGTCTTCCACACCGGCTCGATCTCGCCGTTGAGCTGCTTTGCCTTGGCCGGGTCGGTGCCGGTGGCCGCGGCGGTCTGGTCGGCCAGGTCCACCAGCTTGGCCAGCCCGGCCGAGACCTCGGCGGCGGAGACCACCCGGTCCTCCGGTCGCTGCGTCGCCGCCGGCGTGCCCCCGGAGGCGGCGGTGCCCGCGCCGCCCCCGCCACACGCCGTACCCAGGACGCCCATGGTCGCGGCCAGCAGCCCCGCCAGCACCGTCCCCCATAGTCCTCGACGCACCGTCCGGCCTCCTTCGCTTCCGGGGCAGCCCCGGTCTGGTCCTCGACGCCGACGTCCAGCCGGCCTGGGTTAGCCAAGCCTAACCTAAGCTGCGGCGTCAAGTGGGGGGCTCGGGCCTGGCTCTGACGGGGGCCCGATTTGCCAGAAACCCCACCTTATCGGGCAGGGTGGTGCGCCGTACGTCGCGGCGCTACCGCGGCCCGGCCCCCGCCGGCACCCGTGGGGGACCTCCGGGGCGGGTACGTCGACGGGCCGGCGCCGCGCCGACGGCGGGGCGTGCCGGGCGCGGCAGCGGTCGGTCGACCGGTGCCGGCCCACCGGCCCGGCCGCACCAGCCGATCGGAAGGACCAGCCAGCTGAGACACACCATTCGTGGCGTGGCGGTGGCCGCCGCCGCGGCCACCGTGGCCAGCGGCGTCGCCCTCGGGGTGGACCGGTGGGCGGGGGCCGACCCGCGGCTGGTGGCCGCGCCGGTTGCGGATGCCACCCCACCCGCCCCTGGGGCGTCGGTGCTGCCCGTCGAGCGTCGGGTCGGCCGGGCCGTCCTCGGCCTGCAGCGGGCGCAGGAGCAGGCGGCGCTGGCTGAGGCCGCCCGGCAGCAGGCCGCGGCGGAGGCTGCGGTGCGGGCCCGGGTCGAGGCGCAGGCGCAGGCCGCGGCCCAGGCGCAGGCGCTCGCCGCCCGGGAGGCGGCGGCGCGGGCCAGCCGGGCGCAGGCCCGCCAGCCGCTCGGTGACCCCCGGGCGATCGCCCGGAGCATGCTGGCCGAGCGTGGGTGGGGCGACCAGTTCACCTGCCTGGACAGCCTGTGGACGCGGGAGAGCGGCTGGTCGGTGAGCGCGACCAACCCCTCCTCGGGGGCGTACGGGATCCCGCAGGCCCTCCCGGGCTCGAAGATGGCCTCGGAAGGGGCGGACTGGCGGACCAACCCGGCCACCCAGATCCGGTGGGGCCTCGGGTACATCGCGGCCAGCTACGGCACGCCCTGCGGCGCCTGGCGCGCTTTCCAAGCCAAGGGCTGGTACTGACGCGGTGCGCCCGGCTCCGGACGCCGGCTCCGGACGCCGGCTCCGGACGCCGCCTGGCACGGCGTACGGGGGCTTGACCCGGGTTCCGCGCCGGGCAAGGCCCCCGTTGACCATGGGTACCTGGTCAACGGGGCCGTCAACGGGGCCGGGACGGGGCGGTCATGGCCAGCACGTCGAGGGCCTTGTCGAGTTCGGCGAGGGTGAGCCGGCCGGCGTCGACGTACCCGCGCTCCAGGACGACCTGCCGGATCGTCTTGCGCTCGGCCAGGGCCTGCTTGGCCACCTTGGCGGCCTCCTCGTAGCCGAGGAACCGGTTCAGCGGCGTCACCACCGACGGGGAGGACTCGGCGTACTCCCGGCACCGCGCCACGTCCGCCTCGATGCCGCGGACGCAGCGGTCGGCGAGCAGCCGGGCGGCGTTGGCGAGCAGCCGGATGGACTCCAGGACGTTGCGGGCGAGCACGGGCAGCATCACGTTGAGCTCGAAGCTGCCCGCGGCGCCGCCGAAGGCCACCGTCGCGTCGTTGCCCACCACCTGCGCGCAGACCATGCACACTGCCTCGGGGACCACCGGGTTCACCTTCCCCGGCATGATCGACGAACCGGGCTGCAGGTCGGGCAGCCGGATCTCCGCCAGGCCGGTGCGCGGCCCCGAGCCCATCCACCGCAGGTCGTTGCAGATCTTGTACAGGCCCACCGCGATGGTCCGCAGCTGCCCGGAGGTCTCGACCAGGCCGTCCCGGCTGCCCTGCGCTTCGAAGTGGTCGCGGGCCTCGGTCAGCGGCAACCCGGTGGCCGCGGCCACCTCGGCGATGACCCGGGCGGCGAAGCCGGGCGGGGTGTTGATGCCGGTGCCCACCGCGGTGCCGCCCAGCGGCAGCTCGGCCAGCCGGGGCAGGCTGGCCCGCAGCCGCTCCACCCCGTTGCGGACGATCGCCGCGTAGCCGCCGAACTCCTGGCCGAGGGTCACCGGGGTGGCGTCCATGAGGTGGGTGCGGCCGCTCTTCACCACCCCCGCGAACTCGGCGGCCTTCGCCTCCAGGGCGGCGGCGAGGTGGTCCAGGCCCGGGACCAGGTCACCGAGCACCGCGCTGGTGGCGGCGATGTGGATGGAGGAGGGGAACACGTCGTTGCTCGACTGCGAGGCGTTGACGTGGTCGTTCGGGTGCACCGGCCGGCCCAGCCGCTCGCTGGCCAGGGAGGCGATGACCTCGTTGGCGTTCATGTTGCTCGACGTGCCCGAACCGGTCTGGAAGACGTCGATCGGGAAGTGGTCGTCCCAGGTCCCGGCGGCGACCTCCTCGGCCGCCGTACGGATCGCCTCGGCCACGTCGGGGGGCAGCACACCGAGCTCGGCGTTGACCGTGGCCGCCGCGGCCTTGATGCGCCCCAGCGCGGCGATGTGGGCACGCTCGAGCCGCTGTCCCGAGACGGGGAAGTTCTCCACCGCGCGCTGGGTCTGCGCCCGCCACCGCGCCCATGCCGGAACGCGCACCTCACCCATGGAGTCGTGCTCGATCCGGTACTCCTGCTCGCTCATCGCCTCATGCACCCTCGCCTCGACATCTGCCGGCTTGCACCTTGACGGCGCGTGCGGCAGGTGCTCTACTCGCCTGAACACTCTCGGAACGACCGCCGAGTCTACAAGTCCTGACTATACAAGTCCTTCCGTCATGACCGGATGGTTAGTTGCGGGCCGCCTGTACCTGCGACAAGTGGCAGAGGGGGACCAAAGGATGAAGTGGTCATTCGGCAAACCCACGACCTGCGTTCTGCTAGCGCTCACGCTTGTCGTCGGCTTCGCGTCTCCTGCGAGCGCCACGGGACCCGAACCTTTGGACCCAGGTCCCTATTGCCGAGCATCGGCAAACCCACCATATGTATCACAAGGACCCTGGTATAACGGAAACGGTACGTACGGGTTTACGTCTAGAGCGGACGTTTTTCTTTCATGCAACGGTCCGATTTATGCTGGCGCCATTTACCCCATTCTTCACTACAGCACCCGACCGGGCCGATCCGGTGCTGTCTCGGGATCCGGGACAGGCTGCGGTGGTAGCTGCTCTGCAATCGCGTACTACACCCGGACCCTCAATTGTTGGACCGTGTCCAGTTACGATGACTATACTCAGATCACCGGCTATTGGCAGCGCTACGCCAGTAGTCCGCGCGTCCAGATTTCTATCACGAGCGCTCATACAAGGGGAAGCTCCTATCATCCGGCGGTATGTCCGTGACGCGTGCAGTCAGACTCGGCGCCCGACATCCTGGGTACCGACAACGTGCTGTCCGGTCTCGCTGAGCGGAAGTTCGACGAGGCTGGAACCCTAGTGAACGGGAACAGGTTTGTAAGGTCGTGAATGGAAGCCCTGCTCTGACTCCGCCAGACAATGAGTGCGGTGCTGTTGCAAGTGTGCACCAGTTGTTGGCCACGTCGACAGAGGGCGCGGTGATGCTTCGTTCTCTGGTTGCCTACACCACCGGTCTCACGCTTGACCTGTGCCTGCTGAGCCGCAAGCGGATGCGCAGTGGGTGGTCACACCAGCTCAACGGCGATGCTCCAGGAGGCTTGCTCGTAGGTGTCTCTTTCGAGGATGATGAGGCGAAGTTTTCCCCTCCGTTCCGGTCGGAGCTGTCACATGTGCCATGGCGGACCCTGCTGGAGGCCGGCGGCGGCGAGCGGCAGCACCAAGTGCGCTTGTGGATAGCTCCGCTTCCTCTTACCGGTCGACTCCACCTTGGTCTTCGCTGGTCCGATTGTCAGATCGGGGAGCTGCACACGTTCCTGACCTGTCCCGGTCCCGAAGAGGTACGGGCCAGGTCGGTGACCCTCTGGCCCTGATCAAGCCTGTCGCATAAACGGCGCGCCTCAGCCGTGGTGATCTTGTGTTCGGGGAGAATGGGGCATGCCGCAGAACTTCCTCCGGGCCGATGTCGATCAGGTGTTCTTGTTGCCGCCGGACGTGCGGGAGTGGCTGCCCGAGGGTGAGCTGGCCTGGACGGTGCGGGACGTGGTGGAGTCCTTCGACCTGTCGGGGTTCTATCGGGCGTATCGGTCCAACGGGCAGGGGGCGGCGGCGTTCGATCCGGCGCTGATGGTGGCGGTGCTGGTGTATGCGCACGCGGTGGGGGTGCGCTCGTCGCGGGCGATCGAGCGGCACTGTGTGCGGGATGTGGCGTTTCGGGTGCTGGCCGGCAACCGGGTGCCCGATCACGCCACGATCGCCCGGTTCTTCGCCCGGCATCGGGGGGCGCTGCAGGGGTTGTTCGCGCAGGTCCTGCGGGTGTGTCACGCGGCGGGGATGGTCCGGTTGGGGGTTATCGCGGTGGACGGGACGAGGATCGCCGCGAACGCCTCCTGGTCGGCCAATCACACCGCCGGGTCGCTGGCCCACCAGATCCGTGAGGAGCAGGGCCGGTTCGACGCCCTGGCCGCGCAGCTGCTGGAGGAGCACGCCGTGACCGATGCCGCGGAGGACGCCGCGCACGGTGCGGACCGGGGCGATGAGGTGCCGGTCCCGCTGCGGCGGCGGGCCGAGCGGCTGGCCCGGCTGCGCCAAGCCAAGCAGCGGCTGGAGGAGGAGCAGGCCGCGGCCGTGGCCGAGCAGGAGGCGAAGAAGGCCGAGTGGGCCCGCCGGCGGGC
>JBMOMH010000181.1:0-7281 GCA_049323135.1 Actinomycetota bacterium | reverse complement strand
GGGCGGGTGGCCAGCAGGCCGAGGACCACCCAGGGCGCGGCCACGGCCAGGCGGGCGGCGTTGACCGTCCAGCCCTGGCGGGTCTCCAGCTCGGCCCGCGTGCGAGCGTCCTCGCGGAGGAACCCGGACAGGGTGCGCAGCAGCCGGCCCAGGTCGCTGCCCCCCACCTCCCGGGCCACCCGCAGCGACTCGACCAGCCGGTCGGCCACCGGGTCGGCCAGCCGGGCCTTGAGCCGGTCCAGGCACTCCCCGAACCGGCCGGTGGCCCGGTAGTCCTCGGCGAACCGCGCGAAGGCGCCGCGCAGCGGGTCCGGCCCCCGGCTGGCCAGCTGGGCCACCGCCTCGGGCAGGGCCAGCCCGGCGCGCACCGCCGAGGCAAGGTTGTCCACCACCTCCGGCCACACGGCGCGCAGCTGTGCGCGCCGCTGCCGCGCGCGGTGTCGGACCAGGCCGAAGGGGGCGTACGCCGCGATCGCGGCGAAGCACGCGGCGATGGTCCACGCCCGGCTGGTGGCCCAGGTGAGGACGAACCCGGCCCCGGACAGGCCGGCGGCGGCGACGACCAGCCCCGCCGGGCTCACCCCGGCCAGGTCGGCCTGGGTGAGCAGCTCGGCGAGCCGTTCTCCGACACCACGCCGGGGCGGCCGGCGTACCACCGGGGCCGCCGGCCACAGCGCCTGGCCCACCAGCAGCACGCCCAACCCGAACAGCAGGCCCACCACGGCACCCACCGTCAGGCCACCTCCTCCCCCGCGGCGCCGCCGGCCCGGCCCGCCTCGGCGCCCCGGGTCCCCGCCCGCCCGGTCAGCAGCACGGCGAGGTCGACGCCCACCTGGGCGAACCGGTCGGGGTGCGGCGGGTAGCCGTCGGCCCGGACCAGCTGACCGGCCCGGGTCACGAACAGGTCCGCCACCTCGATCACCTCCCCCTCCACCCGGCCCGGCAGTGCGACGACCTCACGCACCCGACGACGGCCCTCCGCGTCGAAGGCGCAGTGCACGACGAGGTCCACGCAGCCGGCCACCGTGGGCACGACGAACCGGGAGCCGACGTTCTCCCCCGCCAGCAACGGCAGGGTGCACAGCTTGGTGACCGCCTCCCGGGCGCTGTTGGCGTGCACCGAGCACATCCCGGGCAGCCCCGAGTTCAGGGCGATGAGCAGGTCCAGGCACTCCTCCTGGCGCACCTCGCCGACGATGAGCCGGGACGGGCGCATCCGCAGCGCCTCCTTGACCAGCCGGCGCAGCCGGATCTCCCCGGTGCCCTCCAGGCTCGGCTGCCGGGTCTGCAGCGCGACGACGTCGGGAAGCGGGGGGTTGAGCTCGAAGACCTCCTCGCACGTGATCACCCGCTCCCGGGCCGGGATGGCCGCCAGCAGACAGTTGAGCAGCGTCGTCTTCCCGGTCTGCGTGCCGCCGGAGACGATGATGTTCAGTCCGGCGAGCACGGCGGCCTCGAGGAACCGGGCCGCATGCGGGGTCAGCGTCCCGAGGGCGACGAGGTCGTCGAGGTGCCCCGCGGCGACGACGAACTTGCGGATGTTCACCGCCCAGTGCTGCCGGGTGATGTCGGGGATGACCACGTGCAGCCGGCTGCCGTCGGGCAGCAGGGCGTCGACGAACGGCTGGGACAGGTCCACCCGACGGCCCGACCAGCGAAGCATCCGTTCGACCAGGTCCCTCACCTCCGCGGCGGTGAGGAAGGTGGTGGTCAGCTCGCTGCGCCCGTGCCGGGCGACGAACACCTTGCCCGGGTCGTTGATCCACACCTCTTCGACGGCGGGGTCGTCCAGGTGGCGCTGCAGCGGCCCGAAGCCGGCCACCGCGTCGTACACCTCGTGGGCCACCGCCCCGGCGTCGACCAGCGGCGGCAGCCCACCACCGCTGCTGCGCTCGTCGTACTCGCCCACCACCTCCTCGACGAGCCGCCGCAGCGCCACCGGGTCGGTCACCGGGTCCAGCCCGCGGCGGCGGACCAGCTCCCGCACCTCGGCGTCGATGATCTCCACAGCTGACATCGCTGCTCCCCCGCCGCGGAGGCGGCCGGGTGACCGGCCCGTCGCCTCGCCCGGCTGCCTCGTGGTGAGCGGAGGCTACGGGCCCGGCCGCCGGGGGCACAAGCGGTCCGGAGCGAGCTGTGAACAACCCGTCGGGGGTGGGTCGCCGCACCGGCGTCCGGTGGGCATCCACCCGCGTCAGGTGCGGAACGCCTGGCGGATCCCCTCCTCGGTCGCCGCGTAGCTCTCCGCCGCCCGGTCCAGCAGCACCGCCAGGCCCTGCAGGGCGTCGTTGAGCTGCTGCGCGCCCTGCTGCCACTGCACGAACCGCTCCTGGAAGGCGCCGGAGGCCTGGCCGGCCCACGACGCGCCCAGGGTCGCGTCGATCCCGCCCCGCAGCTGCCCGAGCAGGCTGGCCACCTCCCCCGAACGGGCGCGCACCGTGCCGGCCAGCCCACGCAGCGCCTCGTCGGAGACCCTCAGCTCCACCATCGGTTGCTTCCCTTCGCGCCGGACCCATGAACCGACCGGCGGATGCGCCGGCGGCCTGCGGGTGAGGGTGACGGGCCCGCCGACCGACCAGCAACCGGTTGTCCACAGCCGGGCCGCGGACCGCCCCGTTCCGTCGGGGACGGCTGTCACGATGCCTGCACCGGGCCTGCCGTACCGGGCCTGCCGTACCGGGCCTGCCGTACCGGGCCTGCCGTACCGGGCCTGCCGTACCGGGCCTGCCGTACCGGGCCTGCCGTACCGGGCCTGCCGTACCGGGCCTGCCGTACCGGGCCTGCCGTACCGGGTGGGAAGGGACGCGAAGGGAGCAACGTCGTGCGGCTGCGGTTCAGCCTGGTCCGGCCGGCGGGCGGGGGCCCGCCCGTCGACGTCGTCGTCACGGCCCCGGCGGGGACGCCACTGGGCGCGGTCGCCGGACCGCTGGCCCGGGAGCTGCAGCGGGCCGACGGCCTGCTGTACGCCGGCAGCCGGCTGCTGGGCGACGACCTGACCCTGGGCCGGCCACCGCTGCTCGACGGAGCGGTGCTCGGTGTGGACGGGCCCGCCGTGCCGGACCCACCCCCCGGGCTGCTCGAGCTGCGCGTCGTCGGCGGGCCCGACGCGGGGGTCCGGCACCGGCTGGCCACCGGGCGGGTCGTCCTCGGCCGCGGCGCCGGGGTACCGGTGCGGCTGTCCGACCCCCAGGTCTCGCGCCGGCACGCGGCGCTCCTCGTGGAACCCGACGGCGTCCAGGTGACCGACCTCGGCTCGGCGAACGGCACCTACCTGGACGGCCGGTCCGTCGGATCCACTCCGGTGCCCGTCCCACCGGGGGCACTGCTGCGCCTCGGCGAGTCCACCCTGCAGGTGGTGGCCACCGAGGCCGCGCCGGCCGCCGTCGCCCCGGATGGAGCCGGCGGGCTGGTGCTGAACCCCGGGCCCCGCCCGGGGCTGGCCGGGGAGCTGGTCCCCCAGCCTCGCTCGGTGACCCTGCCCCGGGCACCCGGGCGGAGCGGCCCGGCGCGGCTGCCCTGGGCCCTGCTGGGCACGCCACTGCTGCTGGGCGGGGGGTTCGCCGCGCTGTCCGGCAGCCGTGCGTCGCTGCTGGTCGCCGGGCTCACCCCGCTGGCCCTGGCCGGTGGGGCCGTCGCCGAGCGATGGACGGCGCGCCGCCGGTTCCGGCGGCAGACCGCGGCCTACCTGCGGGAGTACGCCGCCGCCAGCGACCTGCTGGCCGCGGAGCTCCAGGCCGCGGCCCGCCGGCGCCACCGGGTGGCCCCGGACGCGGCGGCGCTGCTCACCGCTGCCGAAGGCCGGCAGGTGGGCCTGTGGGCGCGCCGACCAGGGGACCCCGACTGGCTGCGGCTGCGGCTGGGCTGCGCGGACCTGCCGGCCGCCCCCGAGGTCACCGTCACCGGGCCGGAGGAGGTCCCACGTCTGTGGCTGCCCTGGGTCCCCCTCACGCTGGCCTTGGCCGAGGTGGGCGTGTTGGGGGTGGCCGGCCCCCGGGAGGCGGTGCTGCGGCTGGCCCGCTCCCTGGTGGGCCAGCTGGCCGCCCTGCACGGCCCCGGGGAGCTGCGCCTGGCACTGCTCGGCCCCGCCGCCGCAGCCGGGGACTGGGCCTGGGCCCGCTGGCTTCCGCACCTCGGCGACGCGACGGACGACCTGGCGGTCGCCTGGGCACCCGACCAGGCCCGGAACCTCCTGGCCGAGCTGGCCCGGGGGCTCGACCCCGCGCCGCGCGGCGGCCACCTCGGGCCGGGGCCGCCGGCCCGGCCGGTGACCGTGGTGATCGTCGACGGCCCGGCACAGCTGCGCGCCCTGCCCGGGTTCACCCCGCTGCTCCGTGCCGGACCGGCCGCCGGGGTGTACACCGTGTGCCTGGGCGCACAGCTGGCCGACCTACCACCCGAGGTGCGGGCCACCGCGGTAGTGACCGGGGAGGTGGCGACCCGACTCCAGGTGAGCCTGGCCACCAGCGGCGCCGGTGCCGGCGGCGACTGCGCTATCGGCGACGCGACGCCGGCCGGCACCACCGTGGTCGCGGACGGGGTGAGCCTGGCCTGGGCCGAGGCACTGGCCCGCGCCCTGGCCCCCCTGCGGGAGGCAACTCCGCCGCCCGGCCGGCTGCCCCGTGCGATCCGCCTGACCGCCCTGCTGGGCCCCGATGACGGCTCCGCCGCCGGGGTCACCGCTGAGCAGCTGCTGGCATGGTGGGCCCGCGACGGCGACGGCCTGCCCGCGACGGTAGGCGTGGACGTGGACGGCCCGGTGACCGTGGACCTGGCCCGGGACGGCCCCCACGCGCTCGTCGCGGGCACCACGGGCTCGGGCAAGTCCGAGCTGCTGCGCACCCTGGTCGCCGCGCTGGCCGCTGCCCGCCCCCCGGAACGGCTGGCCTTCCTGCTGGTCGACTACAAGGGCGGCACGGCCTTCGCCGAGTGCGCGCGGCTGCCGCACACCGTGGGCCTGTTGACCGACCTGGATGGGCGGCTGACCGCCCGGGCCCTGGCCTCGCTGGAGGCGGAGCTGCGGCGCCGGGAACGGTTGCTGCGCGAGGCCGAGTGCCCCGACCTAGCCGCCTACCTGACCCGCGGGCCGGCCGGCGGCCCCGAACCTGGGCCCCCGCTGGGTCGCCTCGTGGTCGTGGTGGACGAGTTCGCGGCGCTCGCCGCGGAGCTGCCCGAGTTCCTGCGCGGCCTGGTCGACGTGGCCGCGCGGGGGCGGGCGCTGGGGCTGCACCTGGTGCTGGCCACGCAGCGGCCCGGCGGGGTGGTGAGCCCGGACATCCGGGCGAACACGGCGCTGCGCATCGCCCTGCGGGTGACCGACGAGGCGGAGTCCCTCGACGTCGTCGGCACGGGACAGGCCGCTGCACTGTCCCCACGAGTCCCCGGCCGGGCGGTGCTGCGGGCGGGGCCCGACCGGCCGCGGCTGTTCCAGGCCGCCACCGTCAGCCGGCCGGCTGCAGCCGACGACGGTCCGGTGACGGTACGCCGCTGGTCCTGGCCCGGGGCACCGGGCGGCCAGCCCGGCCGCGACGCAGCGACAGGCGAGGCATGCCCGGCCGACCAGGTGACCACCGACCCGCCGCCGACCGACCTGGCCCGGCTCGTGGCCGCCGCTGCGGAGGCCGCACGGCGCCGGGGACGTCCGCCCCCGCGCCGGCCCTGGGTGCCCCCCGTGCCGCCGGTGGTCACCCTGGACGAGCTCGGCGACGCCGGACCGGACCTGGTCCCCCTGGGGCGCACCGACCTGCCGGCGGAGCAGCGGCACGGGGTCTTTGGGCTGCGCCTCGGGCGGGACCCCAACCTGCTGGTAGCCGGGGCGCCGCGCAGCGGCCGCTCGACGCTGCTGAGCACCCTGGTTGCGGCCACCGCACCGGGGCCCGGCGTGGCGAACACGCACGTGTATGTCGTCGAAGGGTCGGCGCCGGCCCTGGGTGCGCTGGGCGCCTTCCCCCACGTCGGGGCGGTGGTGGAGCCCGGCGACGGGGAGCGGGCCCGGCGGTTGCTGGCCCGGCTGGACGAAGAGGTCCGCCGTCGCCGCGCGCTGCTGGCCGACGGCGGGCACGCCTCGGCCGCCGAGCAGTGCGCTGCGAGCCCGGCGGAGGCAGCCTGGCCGTGGCTGCTGCTGCTGGTCGACGGCTGGGAGTCGTTCGTCGCCGCCCACGACGCCCCAGGCGACCCGAGCGTCGACACGCTGCTCCGGCTCGGCACCGAGGGTCTGGCGGCCGGCCTGCACCTCGTGCTCACCGGCGGCCGGGGGCTGCTCACCGGGCCGCCGGCGGGACTGGCCGGTCCCCGCCTGCTGCTGCGGCTGGTCGACCCGCTGGACTACGCGCTGGCCGGCGTACGGGCCGACGCCCTGCCGCCCGAGCCGGGCCGCGGTCTGCTGGCACCGGAGGGGACCGAGGTGCAAGTGGCCCTGCCCGCGCCCCAGCCCTCGGGCCAAGCCCAGCTCGCCGCCCTGGCCGCGCGGGCGGCCCAGGCCAGCGCGTACGTCGGCCCGGACGGTCCCGGCCCCCCGCCGCGCGGACCGCTGCGCGTCGCCGCGCTGCCCCGGCGGGTCGCCTACCCGGTGGCCGCGGCGGCGGCCGGCCCCCGGCCGCCGGGGTGGGCCCTGCTCGGGCTCGGCGGCGACGACGCCGGCCCCGTCGGCGTCGACCTACCCCAGGACGGCCCGGCCCTGCTCGTCACCGGCCGGCCGGGCAGCGGGCGCTCCAGCACCCTGCTCACCCTCGCCGCCTGGTACGCCGGCCGCGGCGTGCCCGTGGTCGCGGTAGCCCCCACCCGGTCACCGCTGCGCCGGCCGAGGGTGAGCCCGGTGATCGGCCCGCCGATGGGCCCGCCCCTGGGTCCGCCCGGCGAAGGACGGCCGGTCGTGCTCGACCCCACCGCCGCGTCGGCGCTCGCCGCCGCCCTGCGGGCGCCCAGGCCGGCCGGGCGGCCCGTGGTGCTGCTGGCCGACGACGTCACCGCGCTACTGGACACCCCGGTGGAACCCCTGCTCGTCGAGGTGTGCCGGGGCGAGGGGCCGGACGGGGCGGTGCTGGTGGCCGCCGGCGGCCTGGACGAGCTCGCCGCGGCCTACCGGGGGCTGCCCGCCGAGCTGCGCCGCGGCCGCTGCGCCCTGGTGCTCGGCCCCACCGGGCCGCTGGACGGCGAGCCCTGGGGGGTGCGCCTCGCCCCGGCCGGACCACCCCTGCCCGGCCGGGGCGTCCTGGTCCGCCACGGCCGCCAGCAGCCGGTCCAGGTCGCCGACCCGCCGGTCCCGGTGGCCGACCCGCCGGTCCC
>JBMOMH010000180.1:0-7341 GCA_049323135.1 Actinomycetota bacterium | reverse complement strand
GCGGCCCGGGCCGGGCGGGTCGGGCTCCTCGTCGCCGTCCTCGCCGCGCAGGGCGTCCTCAAGGGCCTCGTCGAGGGCCTGCTCGTCCAGGCCGGGAGCGTCGAAGGGGTTGCGCCGGCGGCGATGCGGCAGGGCCAGCCGGGCGGCGTCCCGGACGTCCTCGGAGGCCACCACCCGCCGGCCGTGCCAAGCGGCCAGGGCGACCGCGGCCCGGGCGGTGACGATGTCCGCGCGCAGCCCGTCCACCTCGAACGCGGCGCAGACCCGGGCCACCCGGCGCAGCTCCCCGTCCGGGAGCACCACGGCCGGCAGCGCGGCCCGGGCGGCGGCGATGCGCTCGGCCAGCGCGGCGTCGGCGGCCCGCCAGCCGGCGGCGAAGCCGTCCGGGTCCGCGTCGTACGCGAGCCGCCGCCGCACCACCTCGGCCCGCGCCTCCGGGTCGCGGGTGGCCCGCACCTCCACGGTGAGCCCGAACCGGTCCAGCAGCTGCGGGCGCAGCTCCCCCTCCTCGGGGTTCATCGACCCGACGAGGACGAACCGGGCCGGGTGGGTAACCGACACCCCCTCGCGCTCGACGTAGGCCCGGCCCATAGCGGCGGCGTCCAGCAGCGCGTCGACCAGGTGGTCGGGCAGCAGGTTCACCTCGTCGACGTAGAGCACCCCCCGGTGGGCGGCGGCGAGCAGGCCGGGTTCGAACGCCTTGACCCCCTCGGTGAGCGCACGCTCCACGTCCAGGGCACCCAGCAGCCGGTCCTCGCTGGCCCCGACCGGCAGCTCGACCAGGCGGGCCGGGCGCACGTCGTACGGGGCGTCCGGCGGGTGCGGGCCGTCCGGGCAGCCCGGCTCCGGCGCCTCCGGGGCGCAGCCGAAGCGGCAGCCGCGGACCACCGGCAGGCCGGGCAGCAGCCCGGCCAGGGCGCGGACCACCGTCGACTTCGCGGTGCCCTTCTCGCCACGGACGAGCACGCCGCCGACGCTGGGAGTGACCGCGTTGAGCAGCAGGGCCAGCTTCAGGTCGTCCAGGCCCGCGACGGCGGCGAAGGGGTAGACCGGGCCGGTCACTGGCGCTCCTCCCTCGGGTGTCCACGCCCGAAGAGTCGGTGGCGAGGACGGCCGGAGTGTCCTGGCTCCCGGATCGACACGCACCCCCGGCCTTCCGGTCGCGTCGCCGTGACCGTGGCCGTCACCGCGGCCGGGCCGCGGCGGGGGTTTGCTCCCCGGAGACAGTGGCGGGACCGCGCCGGACTCGCACCGGCTTCCTCCACTGCCGTCTCGTGCCGGTCACTGTAGCCCTGCCCGCCCGGCTGCCCGCACCCCCCGCCCCCTCCCGCCCGCCCGCATGAAGGCGTCCTTCTGTCCCTACTTGAGTACAGAAGGACGCCTTCACGCAGAGGGGGGGTGGCCTTCCCGGTCGCCTTCGAGGTCGCCTTCGAGCTCGAGGTAGGTGGCCCGCAGCCGGTCCAGCGTGTCCGGGTCGGGGGCGGTCCACAGCCGCCGGTCGGCGGCCTCCAGCAGCCGCTCGGCGATGCCGCGCAGCGCCCAGGGGTTGGACCGGCGCAGGAAGTCGCGGGTCTGCGGGTCGAAGACGTAGGACGCGGCCAGCTGTTCGTACATCCAGTCGTCGACGACCCCGGCGGTGGCGTCGTACCCGAACAGGTAGTCCACCGTCGCGGCCAGCTCGAAGGCCCCCTTGTAGCCGTGGCGGCGCATCGCGGCCACCCAGCGCGGGTTCACCACGCGGGCGCGGAACACCCGGTGGGTCTCCTCCTGCAGGGTCCGGGTGCGTACGCTGTCGGGGACCGCGCTGTCCCCGATGTACGCCGCCGGGTTCTGCCCGGTGAGCGCCCGAACCGCGGCGACCATGCCGCCGTGGTACTGGAAGTAGTCGTCGGAGTCGACGATGTCGTGCTCCCGGGTGTCCTGGTTCTTCGCCGCGACGGCGATGCGCCGGAACGCCGTCTCCATGTCGGTGCGGGCCGCCCGCCCGTCCAGCCCGCGCCCGTAGGCGTAGCCGCCCCAGACGGCGTACACCTCGGCGAGGTCCGCGTCGCTGCGCCAGCTGCGGGCGTCGATGAGCGGCAGCAGCCCGGCGCCGTACGCGCCGGGCCGGGAGCCGAAGATGCGCGTGGTGGCGCGGCGCTCGTCCCCGTGGCCGGCCAGGTCCTGGCGGACGTGGGCGCGGACGAAGTTGTCCTCGGCGGGCTCGTCGAGGGCGGCGACCGCGCGGACGGCGTCGTCGAGCAGTGCCACCACGTGCGGGAAGGCGTCCCGGAAGAAGCCGGAGATGCGCACGGTGACGTCGATGCGGGGCCGGCCCAGCTCGGCCACGGGCACCACGGTGAACCCGGTCACCCGGCGGGAGGCGTCGTCCCACACCGGCCGGCAGCCGAGCAGCCACAGCACCTCGGCGATGTCGTCGCCTTGGGTGCGCATCGCCGACGTCCCCCACACGGTGAGACCGACGCTGGCCGGCCAGCGGCCGGTGTCCTGCCGGTGCCGGGCCAGCAGCGACTCGGCCAGCGCCACCCCGACGTCCCAGGCGTTGCGGGACGGGATCGCCTTGGGGTCGACGGAGTAGAAGTTCCGCCCGGTCGGCAGGACGTTGACCAGCCCCCGGGTCGGCGACCCGCTGGGACCGGCGGGGACGAAGCCGCCGCCCAGCGCGTGCAGGACGTGCGTCACCTCGTCGGTGGTGCGGGCCAGTCGGGGCACCACCTCGGTGGCGGCGAACCGCAGCACCCGCACCACGTCGGGCACGTCCCGGCCCAGGGTCTCCACACAGACCGCGGTCACCTTCTCCGGGTCCCAGCCGAGGTCCTCCATCCCGGCCACCAGCCGGCGGGCCACCGCCTCGACCAGGTCGACGACGTCGGACCCGGTGCGCGCCGGCCCGTCGGCGAGGGCGCGCAGCGCGGCCAGCCCGGGTCCGTCCGGCACCGCCTCGCCCGGCGCGGCCAGCAGGTCCGCCTCCACCAGCCCGAAGGCGCCGGCGAGGGCGGCCCGCAGCCCGGGCAGCGCACCGACCGTGCCGCCCCACACCTGCGCGGCCCGCAGCACCGCCAGCACCAGGTCGACCCGGGCGCTGCCCACCGGGCCGGAGCCCAGCACGTGCAGCCCGTCCCGGATCTGCACGTCCTTGATCTCGCACAGGTAGCCGTCGACGTGCAGCACGAAGTCGTCGAACTCCGCCGCGCCCGGCTGCTCCGCGACGTGCAGGTCGTGGTGCAGCTGCGCCGCCTGCACCAGCGTCCAGATCTGGGCGCGCACCGCGGGCGCCTTGGCCGGGTCGAGGGCCTGGACCGTGGCGTACTCGTCGAGCAGCTGCTCGAGGCGGGCCAGGTCGCCGTACGTGTCCGCCCGGGCCATCGGCGGCACCAGGTGGTCGACGACCACCGCGTGGCCGCGGCGCTTGGCCTGGGTGCCCTCCCCGGGGTCGTTGACGATGAACGGGTACACCAGGGGCAGGTCGCCCAGGACGGCGTCGGGGGCGCACTGCGCGGACAGGCCCAGGCCCTTGCCCGGCAGCCACTCCAGCGTCCCGTGCTTGCCCAGGTGCACCACGGCGTGGACGCCGAACACCTCGTCCAGCCAGCGGTAGGCGGCCAGGTAGTGGTGCGACGGCGGCAGGTTCGGGTCGTGGTAGATGGCCACCGGGTTCTCCCCGAAGCCGCGCGGCGGCTGCACCAGCAGCACCACGTTGCCGAACCGCAGCGCGGCCAGCACGATGTCCTCACCGTCGACGTAGAGCTCGCCGGGCGGCTCCCCCCAGTGGGTGCGCATCGCCGCCTGCAGCGGCTCGGGCAGCGCGGCGAACCAGCGGCGGTAGTCGGCGGCCGGAACACGGACCGGGTTGGCGGCCAGCTGCTCCTCGGTGAGCCACTCCACGTCGTGGCCGCCGGCGGCGATGAGCGTGTGGATGAGGGTGTCGCCGTCCTCGGGGAACTCCCCGACGGCGTACCCGGCGTCGCGCAGCGCCTGCAGCAGGACCACCGCGGACGCCGGGGTGTCCAGCCCGACGGCGTTGCCCACCCGGGCGTGCTTGGTGGGGTAGGAGGACAGCACCAGGGCCACCCGACGTTCGGCGACCGGCACGTGCCGCAGCCGGGCCCACCGGGTGACGATGCCGGCGACCCGGGCGGCCCGCTCCGGGTCGGCGGCGTACACCGGGACGCCATCCGGGCCCTCCTCCTTGAAGGAGAACGGCACGCTGACGATGCGGCCGTCGAACTCGGGGATGGCGACCTGCATCGCCGCGTCCATCGGCGAGAGCGCGGCGTCGGAGGCCAGCCACTGCGCACGACTGGTGGTCAGGCACAACGCCTGCACCATCGGCACGTCCAGGGCGGCGAGGGCGCCGACGTCCCAGGCCTCGTCGTCGCCGCCGGCGGTGGCGTCGCTGGCCCGGGTGCCGCCGGCGGCGAGCACGGTGACGACGAGGGCGTCGCAGCCGGCCAGCAGGTCGAGCAGCCCGGGGTCGGCGGCGCGCAGCGAGGTGCAGAAGACGGGGGCCGGCTCGGCTCCCTGCGCCGCCAGGGCGGTGCACAGGGTGTCGACGAAGCCGGTGTTCCCGGACAGCTCGTGGGCCCGGTAGAAGACCACGCCGACCCGGGGCCGGGGGCCCGGGTCGCCGGCCCCGGCCGCTGGCTGGTCGGCCGGCCAGGCGTGGACGCCGTACGCCGGCATCGGCTGCGGCGGGGCGAAACCGTGCCCGGTGAGCAGGAGCGTGTCGGCCAGGAACCGGGCCAGCTCCCGCAGGTTGGCCACGCCTCCCTCGACGAGGTAGGCGTGCGCCTGCCGGGCCACCCCGGCGGGCACCGTCGAGGCGGCCATCAGCTCCGCGTCGGGGGCGGCCTCGCCGCCGAGCAGCACGGTGGGCCGGCCGGCGGCGAGCACCGCGGCGACCCCCTCCGGCCAGGCCCGCCGGCCGCCGAGCAGCCGGACGACGACCACGTCGGCCCCGGCGAGCAGGCCGGGCAGCGCCGCGTCGTCCAGCCGGGTCGGGTTGGCCGTCCGGTAGCCGGCACCGCTGGCCTGCGCGGCCAGCAGCTCGGTGTCCGCCGTGGACAACAACAGGATCTGCGCCGGCATGGCTGGCGATCCTAGGCCCCGCCCCGGCGGCCCCCGCCCCCCACCGCCGCGTGACGACGACACAGGAAGCAGGCCGACCCGGACACCGCAGCAGCCCCGGGCCGTCCGGGGAAGCCCGCGCCCGGGGCGAGCACGGGCAGCCCGGGGGGTGGCCCGCGCTCGAGCAGCCGCCACACGGCCGCGGTGTCCAGGTGCTCGGCCACCAGGTCCCCCAGGGCGTCCAGCCGGCGCTCGCGCAGCGCGGCGAAGGACACCCCCGGCTGCGGCGTGAAGTCCCGCCCGGCCGCCGCGGCGACCTCCCGCAGGAACGCCCGGCGGAACCCGTCGTTCTCCCACGCCCCGTGCCAGGTGGTGCCCCACACGCTGCCCCGCCGGCACCCGTCGAGGAACGGCTCGGCCGGCCCGTCGACGCTGACCATCCCGTGGTGGATCTCGTACGCCGACACCGGCTCGCCGTAGGCCTCCCCCCGGGGCCGGCCCAGCGTCTTGGTCGGGGCGAACCGGGTGCGTACCGGCAGCAGACCCAGCCCCGGCACCTGGCCGGCCCCGCTCTCCACGTCGTCCTCGACGCTCACCCCGAGCATCTGGTAGCCGCCGCAGATCCCCAGCACCGGCCGGCCGGCCCGCACCCGGACGGCCAGCGCCTCGGCGAACCCCCGCTCCCGCAGCCAGCCCAGGTCGGCGACGGTGGCCCGGGACCCGGGCAGCACGACCAGGTCGGCGTCGGCGCACTCGACCGGGGAGGTGACGAAGCGGACCAGCACCCCGGGCTCCCCGGCCAGCGCGTCGACGTCGGTGAAGTTGCTCATCCGGGGCAGCCGCACCACCGCCACCCGCAGCACGTCGACCCCGTACGGCGGCCCCCCCGTCCCCGGGCCGCCCCGGTCGAGGTCCAGGGAGTCCTCGACGTCCAGCCACAGCCCGGAGCGGTGCGGCAGCACGCCGAGCACCGGCCGGCCGGTGAGCCCACGCAGGGTGTCCAGCCCGGGGGCCAGCAGCGCCGGGTCGCCGCGGAACTTGTTCACCACGAACCCGGCGACCAGCGCCTGGTCCGCGGCGGAGAGCAGGGCGAGGGTGCCGTACAGCGCGGCGAACACCCCGCCCCGGTCGATGTCCCCGACGACGAGCACCGGCAGCCCGGCCGCCCGGGCCAGCCCCATGTTCGTCACGTCCCCGTCCCGCAGGTTGATCTCCGCCGGGCTGCCCGCCCCCTCGCAGACCACCACGTCGAAGCGGGCCCGCAGGTCGGCCAGGCAGCCGAGCACCGTGTCGAACAGCTCCCGGCGTACCCGCCGGTAGGACATGGCGTCGACCTCGGCCACCGGCCGGCCCAGCAGCACCACCTGGCTGTGCCGGTCGCTGCCCGGCTTGAGCAGCACCGGGTTCATGGCCGCCTCCGCCGGCACCCCGGCGGCGGCGGCCTGCATGGCTTGGGCGCGGCCGATCTCCGCCCCATCCGCGGTCACCGTCGAGTTCAGCGACATGTTCTGCGCCTTGAACGGGGCGACCCGCACCCCCTGGCGGGCCAGCACCCGGCACAGCCCGGCGGTGAGGACGCTCTTGCCGGCGTCGGAGGTGGTGCCGGCGACGAGCAGCGCCCCCCTCACCGGACCCCACCCCGTCCCCGCGCCTGGGCGACCAGCGCGGCCAGGCCCAGCGCCGCCCACCCCGCCGCGCGGGACAGCCGCAGCGCCCGGGCCACGTCGCCGGGTTCCGGGGCCCGACCCGAGCCCAGCACCGGCCGGTCCTCCACCCGGCCCGGGTAGGCCGTCCGGCCACCCAGCCGCACGCCCAGCGCCCCCGCGTACGCCGCCTCGCAGCGGCCCGCGTTCGGCGACGGGTGCGCCGGGCCGTCGCGCCGCCACGCCCGCCAGGCCCCCGCGGGGGCGCCGCCGGCCAGCGGGGCGGCGGCCACGGCCAGCGCCGCGGTGACCCGGGCCGGCACCCAGTTGGCCAGGTCGTCGAGCCAGGCCGCGGCCGTGCCGAAGCGCGCGTAGCGCGGCGAGCGGTGACCGACCATGGCGTCCAGCGTGTTCACCGCGCGGTAGCCGAGCAACCCGGGGATCCCGGCGACCGCGCCCCACAGCAGCGGCGCGACGACCGCGTCGGAGGTGTTCTCGGCCACCGACTCCACGGTGGCCCGGACCAGCCCGGTCCCGTCCAGGGCCCGCGGGTCGCGGCCGCACAACGCGGGCACCCGGTCCCGGGCGCCGCCCAGGTCCCCGGCGGCGACCGCGGCGGCGACGTCGCCCG
>JBMOMH010000179.1:2718-7495 GCA_049323135.1 Actinomycetota bacterium | reverse complement strand
TGCTCGCGGCGACCCGACGGGTCGCCGACCGGTGCGTGGTGGACCCGCGCCGGGACGTGGGACTTGGTGGGCTGCACTTCCCCGAGCTCGCGGTGCTCGACGGCTCCGGTCGCCCCGCCGAGGTCGTCCTGCGCGAGCGCTGTGAGGCGGGCCTGGGCCGGCGGGGGATGGCACCGACTCCTCCGGTACGCCAGCGGCTGGACGAGGAGCTCGCCGTGATCGGCCAGCTGGGCTACCCGTCGTACTTCCTCACCGTGGCCGACGTCGTCCGGCTGGTGCGTGAGATGGGGGTCCGGGTGGCGGCGCGCGGGTCGGGGGCCGGCAGCCTAGTCACCTACCTCCTGGGCATCTCCGGGGTCGACCCGCTGCGGCACGGGCTGGTCATGGAGCGGTTCCTCTCCCCGCTGCGCCAGGCCTTGCCCGACATCGACCTGGACGTGGAGTCGGCCCGGCGCACCGAGGTCTACCAGCAGATCCTGGCCCAGTTCGGCGGGGCCCGCTGCACCTGCGTGTCGATGATGGACACCTACCGGGCGCGGCACGCCATCCGGGACGTCGGGGCGGCGCTGGGCCTCCCACCCGGGGAGATCGACGCGGTGGCCAAGTCCTTCCCGCACATCCGCGCCCGGGACGTCCGCGCCGCGCTGCGGGAGCTACCCGAGCTGGCCGGCCTGGCCGGACTGGCCGGCCGGGCCGGCACCCACGACCTGCTGCTGCGGCTGGTTGAGCGGCTCGACGGGCTGCCCCGGCACGTGGCGCTGCATCCCTGTGGCGTGCTGCTCTCCGACGCGACGTTGCTCGACCGCACCCCGGTCGAAGCGAGCTGGCTGGGCTTCCCGATGAGCCAGTTCGACAAGGACGACGTCGAGCATCTCGGCCTGCTCAAGCTCGACGTGCTCGGCGTACGGATGCAGTCGGCGATGGCGCACGCGGTCAGCGAGGTGGCCCGCGTCGACGGGGTGGCGGTGGACCTCGACGCGGTCCCGACCGACGACCCAGCGACGTTCCGGCTCATCCAGTCCACCCGCACCCTCGGCTGCTTCCAGATCGAGTCCCCCGGGCAGCGGGAGCTGGTCGGCAAGTTCGCCCCCGAGACCTTCGAGGACCTGGTGGTGGACATCTCACTGTTCCGGCCCGGACCGGTGAAGAGCGACATGGTGGTCCCGTTCCTGCGGGCCCGGCAGGGCTGGGCGTCGCCGCGCTTCTTCCACGAGGACCTGCGGCCGGTGCTGGCGGAGACCTTCGGCGTGGTGGTCTTCCACGAGCAGGTGCTGCGGGTCGTCGCCGTGCTCACCGGGTGCAGCCTCGCCGAGGCCGACGAGGCCCGGCGGGCCCTAGGTGACGCCGCGGGCCAGGAGGAGCTGCGGGTCTGGTTCTTCCCCCGGGCGTTGGCCCGCGGGTACCCGCTGCCCGTCGTCGAGGAGGTGTGGGAGGTGCTGCGCTCCTTCGCCTCGTTCGGGTTCTGCAAGGCCCACGCCGCCGCGTTCGCGCTGCCCACCTACCAGTCGGCCTGGCTCAAGGCGCACCATCCGGCGGCCTTCCTCGCCGGGGTGCTCACCCACGACCCGGGGATGTACCCCAAACGGCTGATCCTCGACGACGCCCGGCAGTTCGGGGTGGCGATCCTTCCGCTGGACGTGAACCGGTCCGACGGGGAGTACCGCGTGGAACGGGTGGGCACCCTCGACGAGCCTCCCCCGGAGATCCTCGATGGTCCGCCGCGGCCCGCCCCAGACCCTGGCCTGCCCGACGGCCGGGCGTACGGCATCCGGCTCGGGCTGGTCGACGTCAAGGGGCTCGGCGACGCCGAGCTGCACCGGATCGTCGCCGGGCGGCCCTACGGGTCGCTCGCGGACTTCTGGCATCGCGCCCGGGTGTCCCGCCCGGTGGTCGAGCGGCTCGTGCTCGCCGGTGCCTTCGACGCCCTCTACGGCATCGGCGCCCCCGCCCCGGTCCGCCGTCGGGGCCAGGTCACCCGGCGGGACCTGCTGCTGCAGGTCGCCGAGCTGGACCGGTGGCGTCGAGCGGTGGACCGGGGGCGGGCCCGGGCCGGTGCCCGCCCGGCGGCCGGCCCGGATCCCGATGGGGACGTTCGAGCCCTGGCCGCCCGCCAGTCCGCGGCCCCCCGCGCGGCCCCGCCACCGGGCGCGGTGCCCGTCCAGCTGACCCTCGACCTCGCCGACGCCCCCGACGCGGTGGTCCCCAGCGGCCTACCGGAGATGACCGGGGCGGAGCGGGTCCGCGCCGAGCTGGAGGTTCTGGGCCTGGATGTGACCCGGCACGTGGTCGACTTCTACAGCCCCTTCCTCGACGCGCTCGGCGTCACCCGGTCCCGGGACCTGCTCCGCCAGCGCAGCGACGCCGAGCTGCTCGTCGCCGGGGTGAAGGTGGCCACCCAGACCCCGCCGGTGCGATCCGGCCGGCGGGTCGTCTTCGTCACCCTGGACGACGCCACCGGCCCGGTGGACGCCACGTTCTTCGAGGACGCGCAGGGGCCCTACGCGGCGACGCTGTTCCACGGCTGGCTGCTGCTGGTCCGGGGCCACCTGCGGCGGACCGGCCCCCGGGGGGTGTCGCTGCGGGCCACCGGGTGCTGGGAGCTGCCGGTGCTGCACGCGACGTGGGAGTCGGGGGGGCTGGCCCCGGTCGTCGAGCTGCTCGGCGCCCCGCCGGCTTCGGCCGGCCCGTCCGGCACCGGGCGGCACCGGGTGCTCGTGCATCCCAGCGGGTTCCGCCAGTCGCCGTACGCCGACGTCCGTCCCGCCGGCGGCGGCTCCCGGGACGCCGCCTCGGCCGGGCCGCCGCGCAAGCTGTGGCACGCCAGCCCGGGCAGTGCGGGAGGGTGACCGGTGAGGCCGCCACGACCACACCGTGGATCACTAGGGTGGAGCCGTCCCGTCCCGCCGGGAGGAGCCCTCTGGTGGTCGAGCGTGCTCGCGCCCGCAGCTCGGTGCGCACCGCCGTCGTCTGGTCCGTGCTGCGTGCCCAGATCACCGCGCTGGCCACGGCCGGCCGCGGGCCGCTCGACGTGCTCGATGTGGGTGGCGGCACCGGCGGGTTCGCCGTCCCGGTCGCCGAGCTCGGCCACCGGGTCACCGTCGTCGATCCCAGCCCCGACGCGCTGGCCGCGTTGGAGCGCCGCACGGCCGAGGCCGGCGTCACCGCCGCGGTGCGCGCCGTGCAGGGGGACTTCACCGACCTGCTCGACCGGGTGTCCGCCGACAGCGCCGACCTCGTCCTGTGTCACGGCGTGCTGGAGCAGGCCGACGACCCGGTCGCCGCGGTCGGGGCCCTCACCGCGGTGCTGCGTCCCCGGGGGGTCCTCAGCGTGCTGGCCGCGAACCGGCACGCGGCGGTGCTCTCCCGCGCGGTGGCCGGTCGGTTCGCGGAGGCGCACCGGGCGCTGGACGACCCGGCCGGTCGCTGGGGCGACGCCGACCCGGTGCCGCGCCGGTTCGACCTGGCCGAGCTCACCGAGCTGCTGGCGGGCGGCGGGCTGGCGGTGTCCGCCGTCCACGGGGTCCGGGTGTTCTCCGACCTGGTTCCCGGAGCCCTGCTCGACGGCGAGCCCGGGGCGCTGGCCGCCCTGCTCGCCTTGGAGGACGCCGCGGCGACCCGGCCGGCCTTCTGCCAGGTCGCCGCGCAGCTGCACCTGCTCGCCAGCCGGCCTTGATCCGGCCGGCGGAGGGCGGACATGACCCGGCGGCCACCCCCGGCGGCCCCCGGTCGCGGCCTCTCCGGGGACGACACCGGCTGCCCGGTCCTGCACGTGGACATGGACGCGTTCTACGTGGCGGTGGAGCTGCGCGACCGGCCGGAGCTGCAGGACGCACCGGTGCTGGTCGGCGGGCCGGGTCCCCGCGGGGTGGTGCTCTCGGCCAGCTACCCGGCCCGCCGGTACGGCATCCACGCGGCCATGCCGGTGCTGCGCGCCCGGCGGCTCTGCCCGGACGTGGTGGTGCTGCCGCCCCGGTTCGAGCAGTACGCCCGCGCGTCGGCGGCGATCCACGAGATCTTCTTCTCGGTGACCCCGCTGGTCGAACCCCTGGCGTTGGACGAGGCGTTCCTCGACGTCCGGGGGGCGTTGCGCCGGCTCGGCACGCCCCGGCGCATCGGGGAGCTGATCCGCGCCCGGGTCGCCGACGAGCAGGGCCTGACCTGCTCGGTCGGCGTGGCAGCGTCGAAGTTCGTCGCGAAGCTGGCCTCCACCCAGGCCAAGCCGGACGGCCTGCTCGTGGTGCCTAGGGACGAGGTCGTTGGTTTCCTGCACCCGCTGCCCGTCGGGGCGCTGTGGGGGGTCGGTGAGCACACCGAGGAGCAGCTGCGCCGGCTCGGCCTGCGCACCGTCGGCGACGTCGCTCACACTCCGGTGGACACCCTGGTGCGAGCCCTCGGAGCGGCCGTCGGCGGCCAGCTCGCCCGCCTGTCCTGGGGGCGGGACGCCCGCCCGGTCGTGCCCGACGAACCGGAGCGCAGCATCGGGGCCGAGGAGACCTTCCCCCGGGACGTCGACGACCCGGCGGTGGTCCACCGGGAGCTGCTGCGCCTGGCCACCCGGGTGGCGGCGCGGCTGCGGGCGGCGGGGCGCCAGGGGCGGACCGTCTCAATCAAGGTGCGCTTCGCCGACTTCACCACGCTGACCCGGGCTCGGACCCTGCGGGAACCCACCGACGTCGCTCGGGAGGTGTACGAGGTGGCCCGGGGTCTGTTCGACGCCCTCGGGCTGCAGCGGGCCCGGCTCCGGCTGGTGGGGGTCCGAGTCGAGGGGCTGGTCGAG
>JBMOMH010000179.1:0-2708 GCA_049323135.1 Actinomycetota bacterium | reverse complement strand
GGGGGGCAGCCGCGGCAGCTCCGCTTCGGCGAGCCGACCCACGGCTGGGCCGACGCGGAACGGGCCGCCGACCGCGCCGCCCGGCGGTTCGGGCCCGGCGCCGTCCGCCCGGGGACGCTGCTCGAGCCGGCCGCGCCGGACGGTGGGGACCGGGCCGGACCGGTGCCGGGAGAGGGTCTCGGGCCGCTCCCGTGACCGACCCCATGGGCCAGGTGTGGCCGCCCGGCCCTGGGGAACGGGACCGGCGCAGGGGAGCGGCCCCCTCCCCGGGGACAATCCACCGACTCGGGTTTCCCGGAGCCCTCCCGCTGCCTATCCTGAAGACCTCAGCGACTGTCGCTTCCGCGACCGTCCCTTTGGAGGACAAGGTGCCGCTCTCCGAGCACGAGCAGCGACTGCTCGAGCAGATGGAGCGGGCGCTGCACGCCGAGGACCCCAAGCTCGCCTCGGTGCTGCGCGGCGTCGACCCGCGCCGGCACCAACGGCGTCGCCTCCTCCTGGGAGCCATCGGTTTCGTGACCGGCATGGCCCTGCTCGTCACCGGTGCCGCCGTCCCGCTCTTCGCCGTGGGCGTCGTGGGATTCGTCGTGATGTTGGCCGCCGCGCTGTTCGTCCTGTCCAGCTGGCGGCAGCTGCCGGCCGCCCCGGCCGGCTCCGCCCCCGGCGGGCCGGTGCACAGCCGGCGGCCCCGGACCAAGGTTCGCTTCATGGACCGGGTCGAGGACCGCTGGCGGCGCCGCCGGGACGACCGGGGCTTCTAGGCCGCTGCCCGGCCCGGTGCCCGGGCTCGTGGGCTAGCGGCCGGGACGCGGCTGCAGCGTCCGGGCTCGGATCCGGTCACCGAGGCGGTCGAGACCGTCGAGCAGGTCGCCGACCCGGGCGCCGCCGGCCCGCAGCAGCCGACCGGTTGACGCTGGGTGCAGCAGGGCCAGCAGGCGCCGTCGTCGCCCGGTGCCGTGGCGCAGGGCACGGCGCACGGTGGCGGCGTCCGCCCGCAGACCCGCTGCCGGTGCCCCCGGGTGGCGGGCGTACCGGGCCCGTTCCACCGCCACGGTCAGCCGCTGCAGCGCGTCGGCCTCGGCGTCCGACAGCAGGGCTCGTCGGCGCAGCGCCGCGGCGACCTGTCGGGGCGTCGCCGCGGCTGGCCATCCATACCCCAGGTCGGTGCCGTCTTCCCTCAGGTCGGCCCAGGCGGCCTCCGCGGCCGCCGCCGGGTCGCGGGCCCGGCGCCAGCGCAGCGTGCGGACCCCGGCCAGCAGCAACCTCGGCACGGCCATCAGGGCCAGCACCCCCAGGCCGGTCAGCAGCGGGACTACCGGCAGGCCGCGCCCACCGGTGCTGCCGGGCCCGCCGCCGCCCCCCGGGTCCGTGGGGGTCCGGTCCACCGGGCCGGTGGACGGGCTCGCCCCGTCCACCCCGGCGGTGGCGCCCGGGGTGGGCAGCGGGCTGGTGGGGGACGACGGGCCGCCGCGCGGCCCGGTGCTGGCCGCGGCCCAGGCCGGGTCCGAGGTGGAGCCGTCGGGTCGCGGGGTCGGCTCGAAGCGCATCCAGCCGATGCCGCTGAGGTACACCTCGGGCCAGGCGTGGGCGTCGGTGATACCCACCGACCACGAACCGTCCGCCAGCCGGGCGCCGTGGGTGAAGCCCACGGCGACCCGGGTCGGAACGCCCAGCAACCGGGCCATCACCGCCATGGCCCCGGCGAACTGCTGGCAGTAGCCGCGCTTGTCCTGGAGGAAGGCCAGCAGCGCGTCGCTGCCGTCGCCGCTGGCTACGCTGGTGTCGTAGGTGAACTCGGGGGAGCGCAGCCACTCCTGCAGCCGCAGCGCCTTCTGGTAGCTGGTGGTCGCACCCGCGGTGACCCGCAGCGCGGTCTCCCGCACCTGCGGGGGCAGGTCCGCCGGCAGCCGGGTGTAGCGGTCCACGATATCCGCCGGCGCTGGGGGGGCGGCGTCCAGCTGCTGCGGCGTGGGGCTCAGCTCGAGGCTGGTCACGTCGTAGGACAGCCGGCGGATCGTGGCGGTCGGCCCGAACACCACCCGGGTCTCGCGGTCCAGCCGCCAGTCACCACCCACCCCGATGCGGACCGTGGGATAGGGCAGGGGAAGCCACTGGTCGTTCTGGTCGCGCACGGTGATCCGCGTGGTCACCGTCCGCCGGGGCACGTCGGCGGTCAGTCCCGGCGGGGGCGGGAGCGGCCCGCCCACCCGGGCGTCGCGGGGCAGCCGCAGCTGGGCGGGCAGCCAGGACGTGCCGTCGAAGGTGTCCAGGACGGTCAGCCGCAGGTAGTCCGGGTTGGGGTCGTCGGTGGTGTACCGGAACACCTCCCGGTTGGTCGGCTGGTTGAGGTCACGGCGCATGCTGACCATGGGGTTCAGCACGGTGATCGTGCCCCCCCGGCCCAGTCCCCAGCCGTTGCTCGCCGCCGGGAACAGCCCGCTCAGGTTCGGCGCGAGCAGCGGCAGGACGACCGCCAGGCCCAGGACGCTGGCCCCGATCCGTCGCCCCGTGACACCGAGCCCGCTGACGCCGAACCCCCTGGCGGCCGGTGCCGGGGACGCCCGGTCCGGCGGGGTGGCGTCCCGCCGCTGAAGTGGTAGGGGGGCCGGGCGCACCAGCCGTCCCCACCGGGCCAGCCGGTCCCGGCTCTCCGCGAGCAGCAGCGCCAGCCAGCCGGCGGCGGCCAGCACGAAGGTGCCCCACCCCAC
>JBMOMH010000178.1:0-7516 GCA_049323135.1 Actinomycetota bacterium | reverse complement strand
GCAGGGGGCGCCGCCCGCGGGGCGCCGCCCCCGACGCGCCGGAGTCCTCGCTACCCGTGCCGGGCCGCGCTGCCGGCCCCCCGTCGCCGCCGCGGCGCGGGTCCCCGCGGGGGTCGCTGGCAAGGTCGCTGCCGGGGTCCCCACCGAGGGGCACCACCAGGGTGCGCCCGGTCCAGTCCCGGCTGTCCGGGGCGGCCGGTCCGCCGGCCGGGTGGGCCGCGGCCACCTCGGCAAGGAACCGGGCGGCGTCGGCCGGGCGGTCGTCTGGGTCTCGGGCGCAGGCGCGGGCCACTAGCGCGTCCAGGGCGGCGGGCACCCCGGGTGCCAGCGTCGACGGGGCCGGTACGTCGTCGTGGACGTGCTGGTAGGCGACGGTGATCGGGTTGTCCCCGGTGAACGGCTGACGGCCGGTGAGCATCTCGAAAAGCAGGACGCCCGCGGCGTACACGTCGCTGCGCGCGTCGGCCACCCCTCGCTGCACCTGCTCGGGGGCGAGGTAGGCAACCGTGCCGAGCAGCACCCCGTGGGCCGCGGTGTGCGTGGTCGCCGAGGACACCGCGCGGGCCAGCCCGAAGTCCGCCACCTTGACCCGGCCGTCGTCTGCGAGCAGCACGTTCTCCGGCTTGATGTCGCGGTGCACCAGGCCGGCCCGGTGGGCCGCGGCGAGGGCGGCCAGCACCGGCTGGAGGATCGCCAGCGCGGTCTGCGGCGGCAGGGCGCCGCGTTCCCGGATCAGGTCGCCCAGGGTGCGCCCTTCGACGAACTCCATGGCCAGGAACACCCGGCCGGCGTCCTCCCCCTGGTCGAAGACGGCCACCACGTTGGGGTGGGCGAGCCGGGCCGCGGACTTCGCCTCGCGGATGAAGCGGGCGACGAACTCGGCGTCCTCGGCCAGCTCGTCCCGCATCACCTTCAGCGCGACGGTGCGGTCCAGCCGGATGTCGGTGGCGCGGTAGACCGTGCCCATGCCGCCGCGCGCCAGCCGGCTCTCGACCCGGTAGCGCGCGTCCAGCAGCCGCCCGACCAGTGGGTCGGACAGGGTGGTGCCCACCCTGGGGAGTCTACGGTGGGTTGGCAGGGGGTCCCGGACCGCCGCGCCGGCCGTCCCGGGGCCCGGCCGCTTGGCTCAGGCCGTCCGGCTCAGCGCTGCCTGGCTCAGGCCGTCCGGCTCAGCGCTGCCCGGCTCAGCGCTGCCCGGCGAACCGGTCCCGCAGGGCCAGCACGTTCTGCACGTACCGCTGGGTCTCGGCGTACATGCCCTTGCTACGCACCGACGCCAGCCCCTGGTAGTACCCGGCGACCGCTTGGTCGGGCGGCGCCTGGGCGAGCAGGGTGCGCAGCAGCGCCACCCCGGCCACGATGTTGTCACCGGTGTCCAGCAGGTCCAGGCGGCGGCCAAGCAGCTCGCCCACCCAGTCCCCGGTGCGGGGCAGCACCTGCATCACGCCGACCGCGTTGGCGGGGGACACCATCCGCTGGTTGAACCCGGACTCCTGCCAGGCCACGGCCAGGGCGAGGTTCGGGTCGACGCGGAAGGCCCGGGCGGTGCGGACCACGAGCACCCGCACCTCCTCCCGGGAAGGCAGCCGGCGCCCCGCCAGCACCGCGCGGTTCCGGTCGGCGGCGGCGCGGACGGCCGGCGGGTAGCGGTCGGGGGAGACCACGGACACCGCGGGCGCCACCGTCTCGACCACCGGGACCACCAGGGTCTGGCCGATCCGCAGGTAGGACCGGTCGGCGAGCCGGTTGCGGCTGGCCACCGCGTCGACGTCCGCGCCGAACCGCTGGGCGATGGTGATCAGGTTGTCGCCCGGGGCGACGGTGTAGCTGCGTTCCACCACCCGCCGCTGGGGGGCGGCCGGGCTGGCGACCGGCGGGGCCGCCCGGGGGACCTGCAGGGTCTGCCCGGCGAGGATCAGGTCGCCGTCGCGGGGCAGGTTGTTCGCCGCGACCAGGTCGGCCACCGAGGTCTGGTACCGGGCGGCGAGGGTCCACAGGTTGTCGCCGCGGCGGACCGTGTACGCCGACCAGCCGGGCAGGGCCGCGGTCGCCGCGGCGGCGAGGGCGAGCAACGCGGCGAGCGCGGCGCGGGAGCCGCGCGGTCGGGCCAGCTGCATGGTGCTCCTCCCTGGTCAGGGCCCCCCGGTGGGCACCTGTCCCCGCGCCGGGGGAGGCCCCCCGTCGGCGCGTCACCGACCCTAGCCGCGGCGTGTCTCCTGTGACAAGAGGGACCGATGTGATAGATGAGATAAGTTTGCCCACCCTGCACCGACGACGATGATCAGGAGGCAGCACGACGACCCTGGAAGTACCTGTGGCGGAGCCCGGCCCAGGACGCAGCACCTCCGGGGTACCCGTGCCCTGGCCCGCCGGCCCGGTCCGCTGACCCTCAGCCCCCTGGGCGGCCCGCCCAGGGGGAGGACGCCTCGGCGTACCGGCGAGGGGGAATCCGGCCGGCCCGCGCCGCGGCCCGGCCGGCCCGCACCGCGTCCCGCATCGCCGCCGCCATGAGCACCGGGTCCTGGGCCCGGGTCACCGCGGAGGCCAGCAGGACGGCGGCGCACCCCAGCTCCATGGCGAGCGCGGCGTCACTGGCCGTGCCGATCCCGGCGTCGAGAACCACCGGTACGCCGGCCTGCTCGACGATCAGCTCGATGTTGTGCGGGTTGCGGACGCCCAGGCCGGACCCGATCGGCGCCCCGAGCGGCATGACCGCGGCGCAGCCGACCTGCTCGAGGCGGCGGGCCAGCACCGGGTCGTCGTTGGTGTAGGGCAGGACGGTGAACCCGTCGTCCACTAGCCGTTCCGCGGCGTCGAGCAGCTCCACCGGCTCCGGCAGCAGGGTGCGCTCGTCGGCGATGACCTCCAGCTTGACCCAGTCCGTGCTGAGCGCCTCCCGGGCCAGCCGGGCGGTCAGCACCGCCTCCCCGGCGGTGAAGCAGCCGGCGGTGTTGGGCAGCACGGCGATGCCGTGCCGGGCGAGCAGGTCGAGCACGGACCCGCGGGCGGTCGGGTCGACGCGGCGCAGCGCCACGGTGGTGAGCTCGGTCCCGCTGGCCAGCAGGGCCGCCTCGAGCACCTCCAGACTGGCCGCCCCGCCGGTGCCCATGATGAGCCGGGAGCCAAACCGGCGCCCCCCCAGCAGCAGGTCGTCCGCGGGCGCGGCCTCGGCCATCCTCAGCCTCCCTGCACCGCGGTGAGCACCTCGACCCGGTCCCCGTCGGCGAGGACGGTCCCGGCCCAGTTCCCCCGGGGCACCACCTGGTCGTTGCGGGCGACGGCGATGCCGTGGGGCGCGGCGGCCAGCTGCCGGACGACGTCGGCCACCGTCGCGCCCTCGGCCAGGTCCCGAACCTCCCCGTTCACGGTCACCCTCATGCCGGCCGCCGGACCGGCTCGCCGTGCGGTGGGGGGACGGTCACCCCGAACCGGCCGGGGGTGAAGGGCGCTGCCACCTGCGGCAGCGTCCCGTCGGCCAGCAGCCCGGCGATGGCGTCTCCGGTGACCGGGGTGAGCAGGACGCCGTTGCGGTGGTGGCCAGTGGCCAGCACCAGGCCGGGGAGGGGGCCGGGGCCCAGCAGCGGCGCGTTGTCCGGGGTGCCGGGGCGCAGCCCGGCGAGGGACTCCACCAGCTCGAGCTCGGTGACGACGGGGAGCAGCTCGTGCGCGTCGCGCAGCAGCTCGTACACCGCGCCGGCGGTCACCCTGGTGTCCAGGCCCTGCTCCTCCATGGTGGCGCCCACCACGACCTCACCGTCGGCCCGCGGCACCAGGTAGACCCTCGACCCCCGGACCGTGCCGCGCACGGTCCGGGTCAGCGCCCCCCTGAGCGCAGGGGGCACCCGCAGCCGCAGGATCTGGCCCTTCACCGGCCGGACGGGCACGCTTCCGGGGGGCAGCCCGGCCAGGTCTCCCGACCAGCAGCCGGCGGCCAGCACGACGGTGCCGGTCGACAGCAGCTCGCCGCCGGCCACCTGTACGCCGACCACCCGGCCGTCCCTGCCCTGGGCCAGCCCCGCCGCCCGTTGCCGCCGGACCTCGACCCCGGCCCGCGCCGCCGCCACCAGCAGCGCCGCGCACAGCCGGCGGTTGTCCACCGAGTGGTCACCCTCGACGAGCAGGCCGCCCCGTACGCCGGGGGCGAGCAGGGGTTCGTACCGCCGGCAGTCCCGACCGGACAGCTCGACGACCGCCAAGCCCAGGGACCGCTGAAACCGGTACAGCTCCCCAAGGGCGACCCGGTCGTCCGCGTCGAGGGCCACGACCAGCGTCCCCTCCTGCCGGTAGCCCACCGACTGCCCGGCCGCCTGCTCGACCTCAGCGACGAAGCCGGGGTAGCGGGCCGCCGAGTCGAGGGACAGGCGCAGCAGCGGCTCCTCCCCGTACCCGACCTCGGTGACCGGGGCCAGCATGCCCGCGGCCGCATGGGAGGCCCCGCCGCCTGGGGCCGGGTCGAGGAGGGTGACCCGCAGGCCGCGCTGCGCGCTGCGCCAGGCGACCGCGAGCCCGGCCAGCCCCCCGCCGACGACGACGACGTCGGGCCGGGAGCCGTCGGGGTGTGTGCCGGAGTCCACGTGTGCTCCCTTCGCCGGCATGACCCGGATCAGGTTCGACGGTCGGCGGCAGGCAGCCGCCCTCTCAGCCCGGTCCACCGGGCTCCCGTGCAGGCACGAGCCTACGCCCCGGGCGGCCGGGGCCGCCGGCGGGCCGCCGGCGGGACGGCGTGGGAGCCGGGCGCGGCGGCCCGACTACCGTGACCCGGTGCGCGACGACCCGGGGTGGCGGGGCCGGTGAGCCCGGCACCCGGACAGGGGGTCGTGGTGGTCGGCGCGGGGCTGGCCGGGCTGCAGGCGGTGCTGGCGCTGCGCAGCGAGGGGTACGCCGGACCGCTGACCTTGGTCGGGGCCGAGCCGGAGCCGCCGTACGACCGGCCCCCGCTGTCCAAGGCGCTGCTGCGCGGCGAGGTCACGGACACCACCTTGGCCGCGGACTGGGCGCAGCTGGGGGTCCGGCTGCTGCTCGGCCGTCCCGCGGTGGGGCTGCGGCCCGGGGAGGTGCTTCTCGGCGACCGGACGCTCCCGGCGGACGGCGTGGTGCTGGCCACCGGGGCGGTGCCGGTGGTGCCGTTTCCCGCGCGGGGGGTGCACCTGCTGCGCACCGTGGCCCACGCCCGGGCGCTGCGGGCCCGGCTCGCCGCGGGCCGGCGGCTGGTGGTCGTCGGGGCGGGGTGGATCGGCGCGGAGGTGGCGACCGCGGCCGCCGCGGCCGGCGTACAGGTGACCGTCCTCGAGGCCGGGGACGCACCGCTGGCGGCGGCCCTGCCGTCTCCGGTCGGGGAGCGGACGCGGCCCTGGTACGCCGAGCACGGCGTGGTCCTGCACACCGGCGTCGCCGTCGCCGCGGCCGATCCCGACGGGGTTGACCTGGCCGACGGGCGGCGGCTGGTCGCCGACGCCGTGCTGGTCGCCGTGGGGGTCCGCCCGGACACCGGCTGGCTGGCCGGGTCGGGAGTGCCTACCGACGCCCGGGGTGCGGTGCAGGTCGACGCGGCGCTGCGCGCCGGACCACCCGGCGTCTACGCGGTGGGGGACTGCGCCGCCTGGCACTCCCGGCGGTTCGGCTGCGCCCTCAACCCCGGCCACTGGGACGACGCGCTGCGGGCCCCCGCGGTCGCCGCGGCGAACCTGCACGCCGAGCTCGCCGCCCGGTCCGCCGGTACTGGCCCGGGCCGGGTGAGCCCACCCCGGGCCTACGACCCGGTGCCGTACTTCTGGTCCGAGCAGTTCGGCCGGATGCTGCAGTACGCCGGCCACCATCCGGCGGCCGACCGGCTGGTCTGGCGTGGTGACCCGGGCAGCGACGCCACCTGGACCGCGTGCTGGCTGCGCGGGGGGCGGCTGGTCGCGCTGCTGGCCGTGGGCCGCCCGCGCGACCTGACCCAGGGCCGCCGGCTGGTGGCCTCCGGCGCTACCGTCGACGTGGACCGGCTCACCGACCCGGGAGTCCCCCTGGCCCCGCCCGCGGCGTAGGCCGGGACGTGGCAGGACGTGCAGGAAGGGAGCGTCAGGGTGCGCGGCACGGAGACCGGGTGCGACCCGCAGACCGAGGCCCTGGTGGGCGACTGGCTCACCTTGCCCGCCGTCGCCGAGCGGCTGGGCACCGACGTGGCCCGGGTCCGGCAGCTGGTTCGCGACCGCCAGCTGCTGGCCGTCCGCCGCAGCGGGGACCGGGTGCCGGTGGTGCCGGCGGCGTTCGTGACCGAGCAGGGCCCGCTCAAGGGCCTGGTGGGCACGCTCACCGTGCTGGCTGACAGCGGCTTCGACGACGTGGCGGCGCTGCGCTGGCTGTTCACGGCCGACCCGTCCCTGCCCGGGTCCCCGGTGCAGGCGCTGGCCGAGAACCGCGGCACTGAGGTGAAGCGGCGCGCCCAGGCCCTGGCCTTCTAGGCCGCCGCGCGTGTCCTTCGATCCGGCGGGGCGGCGGGCCCGCCTCGCCCGGGCCCGGCTCTACCTGTGCACCGACGCACGGCAGCGGCAAGGCGACCTGGCCGAGTTCGCCGAAGCGGTCCTCACCGGCGGCCCGGCCGGGGGGGTGGACGTGCTGCAGCTGCGCCAGAAGGGGATGGAGGCCCGGGACGAGCTGGCGGCGCTGGAGGTGCTCGCCGCGGCGTGTGCCCGGCACGGGGCGCTGCTGGCCGTCAACGACCGCGCCGACCTGGCGTACGCCGCCCGCTCCGACGTGCTGCACCTGGGCCAGGACGACCTGCCGGTGGCCGTGGCCCGGGAGATCCTCGGACCCGAGCCGCTCGTCGGCCGCTCCACGCACACCCGTGAGCAGGTTGCCGCGGCGGCCACCGAGGCGGGGGTGGACTACTTCTGTGTCGGCCCGTGCTGGCCGACGCCGACCAAGCCGGGCCGCCCAGCCCCCGGCCTGGGGCTGCTGTCGTACGCCGCGACCGTGGCCGGGCCGCGGCCCTGGTTTGCCATCGGCGGCATCGACGCCGGCAACCTGGACCAGGTGTTGGCGCACGGGGCCCGGCGAGTGGTCGTCGTCCGGGCGCTGACCGAGGCCGCCGACCCGCAGGCGGCGGCAGGGGAGCTCGCCGCCCGCCTGGCCGCCGCTGACCGCGGGTGACCGCGCCGGGTCGGCGCGGCGTCAGCGGGGCAGGCGGCTGGCCTGCTCGAACGGGCGCAGGTCCAACGGGCCCGGCACCGAGCCGGTAGGGAGCGCCGGCCAGGTGGCGGAGCTGGGGGAGGGGCCAGCGGAGGGCATCGTCTGGGTGACCAGGACGCCCAGGACGTAGGCCAGTGCGCTCAGCGACCCCAGGGCGGCCAGCTCGTTGGCGGCCGAGGTGACGCTGGCCAGGCTGTATCCGACGAACAGCACGCTGCCGACGGCGAGCCACACCGTCTCCCGGGCCGACAGGGCAGTGCCGGCCAGCACGACCAACCCCCACATCAGGTACCAGGGGTGCACCACCGGGCCGAGGACCACCACGGCCAGCAGGGCCAGCCCG
>JBMOMH010000177.1:0-7616 GCA_049323135.1 Actinomycetota bacterium | reverse complement strand
CGTCCGCGGCGGCGCCCTGGCGTGGGCGACCTGCGGTACGGCGGCCTGTCCGCCCCGGGCGGGCCGGGTCGACACCGGCCCGGACGTCGAGCTGCCGGCCCTCCCCCCGGACGTGCGCCCGCTCGGGCCCCCCGGCCTCGGCCCCGACGGCGCGCACTGGGCGCAGCCGACCACCCGCCCGGGCGGGGCGCCGGGCTTGGCCGTCGTCGTCGGTCACCTGCCCCTCGCCGGGAACCCGACCGCCAGAGCGGCGCCCCGGGTGGTCGACCTCACCGCCTCCGACCCGGGGCGCAGCGGCCGTCCCGGCCCGGTCCCGCCGCTCACCGCGCCGCCGCGGCTGGCCTACACCGCCGGCGGCTGGCTGTACCTGGTCGCCGGCGGCCGGGGATACGCCCTGTCGACGTACCCGCACGAGCCGACGGTGCTGCCGGGCCGGGCCCCGGGGCGGCTGGTCGGGGCCAGCTGAGCTGGGACAGGACCAGCGGGGTGCCGGCCGGTCAGGCGTCGATCCGCGCCCGGTCCAGCTCCCGAGCGCCCGCGACGAGGAAGTCCTTGCGCGGGGCCACGTCGTTGCCCATCAGCAGCTCGAACACCCGTTCCGCCGCGGCGGCGTCCCCGACGCTAACCCGGCGCAAGGTGCGCCGACCCGGGTCCATCGTCGTCTCGGCCAGCTGGTGGGCGTCCATCTCCCCCAGCCCCTTGTAGCGCTGCACCGGCTCCTTCCAGCGCACGCCGCGCCGGGACAGGTCGGCGAGCACCTGGTGCAGCTCGGCGTCGGAGTACGTGTAGCGGTAGCGCTCCTGGCCGGCCCGGGTGCCGGTGAGCTCGATCCGGTGCAGCGGCGGTACCGCGGCGAACACCCGGCCGGCCTCGAGCATCGGGCGCAGGTAGCGGTAGAAGAGGGTCAGCAGCAGGCAGCGGATGTGCGCCCCGTCCACGTCGGCGTCCGACATGAGGATCACCTTGCCGTAGCGGGCCGCGGACAGGTCGAAGGTGCGCCCGGACCCGGCCCCCACCACCTGGATGATGGCGGCGCACTCGGCGTTCTTCAGCATGTCGCCGACCGACGCCTTCTGCACGTTGAGGATCTTGCCGCGGATGGGCAGCAACGCCTGGAACTCCGACCGGCGGGCCAGCTTGGCGGTGCCCAGTGCCGAGTCGCCCTCCACGATGAACAGCTCGGTACGGGCCACCTCCTCGCTCCGGCAGTCGGCAAGCTTGGCCGGCAGGGCGCTGGTCTCCAGCGCGTTCTTGCGCCGCTGGGTCTCCCGGTGCTGGCGGGCGGCCAGCCGGGTCCGCGCCGCGGCGACGACCTTCTCCAGCACCGCCCGCGCCTGGGCCCGGTCCCCCCGTCGGCTGCTGGACAGCAGGCGGGTCAGCTCACGCCCCACCACGTTCCCGACGATCCGGGCGGCCGCCGGCGTACCGAGAACCTCCTTGGTCTGGCCCTCGAACTGCGGCTCGGGCAGCCGTACCGCGACCACGGCGGTGAGCCCCTCCAGCACGTCCTCTTTGAGGACGGCGTCCTCGGTGGCGCGCAGCAGCTTGGCGGCTCGCAGCTGGTCGTTGACGGTCTTCACCAGGGCCCGCTCGAACCCGGTGACGTGGGTGCCCCCCTTCGGCGTGGTGATCACGTTGACGAAGGAGCGGACCACCGTGTCGTAGCCGGTGCCCCATCGCAGCGCGACGTCGACGGTGAGCTCCCGCTGCACCTCGGTGGGCACGAGGTGGCCCTGCGCGTCGAGGACCTGCACCGTCTCGTGGAAGTGGCCCAGTCCCTGCAGCCGCAACACGTCGGTGAGGGCGGGGTCCGGGGCGAGGAACTCGCAGAACTCGGCCAGCCCACCCTCGTAGCGGAAGGTCTCCTCGACCGGTGCGTCCGGGTCACGGTCGTCTCGCACGTGCAGGGCGAGCCCAGGCACCAGGTACGCCGTCTGCCGGGCCCGCCCCAGCAGCTCCTCGGTGGCCAGCCGGACGTCGGCCGGGAACACCTGCGGGTCGGGCCAGAAGCGCACCCGGGTGCCGGTCACCGACCGGGCGATCCGACGCACCCGGTGCAGCCCGCCCTGCGGCTGGAAGCCGGCGCCGGGCCCGTCCCCGTCGTACACCCCGGGCACACCGCGCCGGAAGCTCATCGCCCAGGTGGCTCCGTCCCGGTCCACCGCCACGTCCAGGCGGGCGGACAGGGCGTTGACCACCGAGGCGCCCACCCCGTGCAGGCCGCCGGAGGCGCCGTACGAGGACCCGCCGAACTTCCCCCCCGCGTGCAGCCGGGTGAGCACCAGCTCGACGCCGGACAGCCCGGTGCGCGGCTCCACGTCGACCGGGATGCCCCGGCCGCGGTCGCGGACCTCCACCGACCCGTCTGGGTGCAGCACCACGTCGATCACCGTGCCGTGCCCGGTCAGCGCCTCGTCCACGGCGTTGTCGATGATCTCCCACAGGCAGTGCGCCAGCCCGCGGGCGTCGGTGGAGCCGATGTACATGCCCGGGCGCTTACGGACCGCCTCGAGGCCTTCGAGAACCGACAGCTGCCGCGCGGTGTACGCCGCGGCGGCCGGCTGCTCGGCGGGAACGGCGCTCACGGGTCGGCGTGACCTCCACGGGGTAGGGGCGGGCCCCTGCAGGCTACCGGCCGGGGCGGGCGGAGCCGGTCCGCCGCGCCGGGCGCCCCGGCCGGAGGGCCGCCGGCGCCTTCGCTCGGGGCGAACAGGGCGGTCCGCCGGGTGGCGTGGCGCGCGGGAAGCCCCGGCGGCTGGTTGGATGTTGTCCTGAAGGCCCCACCTGGGGCCCGTCCGTCGCAACCCGCAGGAGACCCACCACCGACCGACCCGGGACCCCACCCGTCCGCGAACCCCGGAGAGAGACCTGTGACCACGACCCTCGCACCCACCCCGCTGTCCGCCGTCGACCGGTGTGACCGCTGCGGAGCCCAGGCCTACGTCCGGGTCCGGCTTGCCGGCGGCCGCGAGCTGCTGTTCTGCGGCCACCACAGCAAGCAGTTCGGGCCGGGGCTGCGCAAGGTCGCGGTGGAGATCCACGACGAGACCGCCCGGCTGGCCGCCGTGCCCCCCACCGCCCCGACCGAGGAGCGGTAGGCGGCCGACCGCGTCAGCCGACCGTGACCCGCAGGTGCGGCGGGGCAGCCAGCACGTCCAGGGTGTGCCCGTCCCAGCGCAGCGCGAGCTCGTGCCCGGCCAGGTGCAGCCCCCGGACCTCCCACGGACCGAACGGCAGGCCGGGCAGCGGGCGCAGGTGCAGCAGGCCCCGAGGCACGTCCGGGGCCAGCCCGGTGACCGCTTCGAGCAGCGCGACCGCGGCCGCGGCGGCCCAGGCCTGCGGCCGGCAGGCCGCCGGGTACGGCCAGGGTCCCGGCCCGGCCCCGCCGTACAGCTCGGGGAGCCGCCAGCCGAAGGCCGGCGCCGCGGCCACCAGCCCCGTGGCCAGCCGACCGGCCACCGCGGGGTGTCCGGCCCGGGCCAGCCCGCCGACCGCGATCACCGTGTCGTGCGGCCAAACCGAGCCCGCGTGGTAGCCCAAGGGGTTGAACCGCGGCGAGCGCGCGGTCAGGGTGCGCAGCCCGAAGCCGGAGTCGAGGTCGGCCGCGCCGAGCCGGCGGGCGACCACCGCCTCATCGTCCGGGCCCAGCAGCCCGGTGCCCAGCAGGTGACCCATGTTGGACGCCACCGCGTCCACCGGCCGCTTGTCCGCGTCCAGCGCCATCGCGGGGTAGCCGCCGTCGGACCCGTCCACCCAGAACCGAGCCCGGAACCGAGTGGCCAGGGCGTCCGCCCACGACCGCCAGGCCGGCGCGTCGGGCCGGCCGAAGGCGGCCAGCAGGTCCGCGCCGTCCCGGGCCGCCCGGTAGGCGTAGCCCTGGACCTCGCACAGGGCGATCGGCGAGCGGGCCAGCCGACCGTCCGCCCATTGCACGGAGTCACCGGAGTCCTTCCACCCCTGGTTGGCCAGGCCGTGCCCTGAGCGGTCGACGTACTCCAGGAAGCCGTCCCCGTCGACGTCGCCGCCGTCGCGCAGCCAGGCCAGCGCGCGTTCCAGGTGCGGGAGCAGGGCGAGGACCTCGGGCTCCGGGAGGCCGAAGCGCCAGGCATCGGCCAGCAGGCTGATCCACAGCGGGGTGGCGTCGATGGTCCCGTAGTAGACGGGGGGCAGGCGCAGGTCGCCGGCGGTGGAGGCCTCCGGGCGCACCTCGTGGAGGATCTTCCCGGGCTGCTCTTCGGTGTCCGGGTCGTCCCGCCGGCCCTGCCGCCGGGCCAGGGTCCGCAGCGTCCCTCCGGCCAGTCCGGTGCCCAGCGGCAGGAGCATTCGGGCGGCCCACAGGGAGTCCCGCCCGAACAGGGTGAGGAACCAGGGAGCCCCCGCCGCCAGGAACCGGTCGGCCGGCTGCTGCGGGTCGGTGAGCAGCAGCCCCGCGAGGTCGGCCAGGCTCCGGTCGAGCAGCGCGGGCAGTCGCCAGTCGGCGCAGTGCACCGTCGGAGTGGACCACGGGGGTGGGGCCCCGGCCGGCGGGGGTCGCAGCGGCAGCGGGCCCCGGGGACCACCCGTGGCGGACAGCCGCAGCGTCAGCTGCCAGCCGCCGCCGGGGGGCAGCCGGACGGTCCAGCTCAGCTCCCCCGCCACGGCGTCCCGCCGCTCCGGCGGCGGGACGGCTGTCAGGGCCACCTCGGTATCCGGGTCCGCGCGGTCCGGGCCCGCCCAGCGCAGGCCGCCCGGGCCGAGGACCGCCGGCAGGGGTACGCCGTCGCCGCCGGCCTTCACCGCGGCGAGGCCGGCCAGGTCACACCCGACGCGTGCGGTGAGTGTGCCGGTCACCGGGACGGTGGCGGCCGAGCGAAGCGTCAGCTGCTCGACCAGCCCGTCCGGGCACACCCGGCGGTGCCGTTCCAGGACCACGGTGGGGTCGGGACCCACGTCACCCAGGTGCGGGAGCACGCCGACGAAGTGGGCCTCCGGCCCGCCGTCCTCCACCCCCCGCAGCGGGGTGGCCGGGCGGCCGTCCACCAGGACCTCCAGCCGGCTGCACACCCGCCGGTCGGCAACGAACACCCCCTGGGCTCCCTGTGGGCGCACCTGCCCGTCGGTGCCGGACAGGGCGACCGCCGGCGCGGCGACAGCCACCACGAGGTCGTGCAGCAGGGGTTGTTGCGGTTGGGCCACTACTGGGCCTCCGGGTCTTGACAGCGGCCGGACTGGGGGCCACATTCTCCCCACACCCATTTGATCGTTCAACAGGAGACCTTCCCGGCTCCGCGTTTGAACGATCAACCGGCCCGGGAGGCTGCGCTGGACCCTCGCCCCTTCGGTCCTGACGGCGGACCCACCCTGGAGGCGGTGGCCCGCCGCGCCGGGGTGTCCCGGCAGACCGTGTCCAACGTCCTCAACGCCCCGGCACGGGTCGCCGAGGAGACGGCGGCCCGGGTCCGGGACGCCATCGAGGCCCTCGGGTACCGGCCCAACCGGACCGCCCGCAACCTGCGCACCCGGACCAGCCGGCTGATCGGCTACCGCATCGAGCGGAGCAGCCCGGACGGCGGCAACGCCGTGCTCGACGGCTTCCTCCACGCGCTGAGCGCCGCGGCGCGGGCGTACAGCTTCCACGTGCTGCTCTTCACCCCCGACGACGAGGCCGACGAGCTGGCGACGTACGACGAGCTGCTTCGGACCGCCACCGTCGACGCGTTCGTGCTGTCCGGCACCCACCGGGAGGACGACCGGCCCGGCTGGCTGGCCTCCCGGGGGGTGCCCTTCGCCTGCTTCGGCCGTCCCTGGGGAGCCACCGGACGGTTCGCCTGGGTGGACGTGGACGGCGCGGCGGGGACAGACGCCGCCGTCGAGCACCTGGTGTCCCGCGGGCATCGGCGCATCGGGTTCCTCGGCTGGCCGACCGGGTCCGGCGCGGGTGACGACCGGGCCGCCGGGTGGCGACGCGCGGTACGCCGCCACGGGCTGCCGGCGGCCGGCCTGCTGCGCCGCTGCACCAACGACGTGACCTCTGCGGCCCGGGCGACGACCGCGCTGCTGGCCGCCGCCGAACCGGTGACCGCGCTGGTCTGCGCCAGCGACACGCTGGCCTTCGGGGCACGGGTGGCCGCGGGGGACCGGCGCCTGGCCATCGTGGGGTTTGACGACTCCCCCACTGCGGCCGTCCTGAACCCCCCGCTGTCCAGCGTCCGGCAGCCCTTGGACCTGGTGGGCCGCGAGGTGGTGCGGCTGCTGCACCTGCAGATCACCGGTGCGGACCCCGCCCCGGGTCCGGTCCTGCTGGCCCCCGAGCTGGTCGTGCGCGACCTGGTTGACCCTTAACGCCCCCTGTCCCCGCACCCCTCATGGAGGTCCCACCATGATTCGTCGACACGCTGGCGTCGCGCTCGCCGCCGGTATCGCCCTCCTGGCCGCCGCCTGTGGCGGTGGCAGCGGGTTCAGCCCGCCGCAAGGCACGGCCACCGGCGGTGGCGGGGAGCTGCGCGTGCTGGCTGCCTCCTCGGGCACCGCCGAGACGCAGGCCCTGACCAAGGCCATCGACGCCTTCAACGCCTCCGGGCAGGGCAAGGCGAAGCTGGAGATCGCCACCGACCTGAACACCCAGCTGACCACCGCGCTGGCCGGGGGGAACCCACCCGACGTCTTCTATGGGCAGGTCGAGAAGATCTACGACCTGGTGAAGGCCGACGCGCTCGCCCCGGTGGGCGACAAGGTGGGCACCCCGGTCTACCCGAACCTCAAGGCCGCCTTCACCGTCAACGGGACCTACTACTGCCCCCCGAAGGACTTCTCCACCCTCGCCCTGCAGGTGAATGACTCCATGCTGGCGCAGGCCGGGGTGACCCCGCCGAAGACCTGGGCGGAGCTGCGTACCGCAGCGGAGAAGCTCACCACCGGAGGGCGGGTCGGCCTGGTCATGGGTGACGAGCTGCTGCGCGTGCTGCCGTTCATGCTGCAGAACGGTGGCTACATCCTGTCCAAGGACCTCACGAAGGCCACCGCCAACACGCCGCAGAACGCCGAGGCCCTCACCTACCTCAAGGAGATGATCGACAAGGGCTGGGTCAAGTCGGCCAAGGAGCTCGGTGCGGGCTGGCCGGGCGAGGCGTTCGGCAAGCAGCAGGCCGCGATGACTCTGGAGGGCAACTGGATTCTCGGGGCCATGGCCAAGGACTACCCCTCGGTCAAGTACTCCTCGGTGGAGCTGCCTGCCGGCCCGAAGGGCAAGGGCACGCTGTCGTTCACCGTCTGCTGGGCGGTGGCCAAGGCCACGAAGAACCTCGACGGGGCCGTGGCCCTGGTGAAGTTCCTCACCAGCGACAAGGAGCAGCTCGCGCTGACCGAGGGCTTCGGGCCGATGCCAGCGAACCCGGCACTGCGGGACAAGTGGCTGCAGAAGTACCCGCAGGCGCAGGCTTACATCGCCGGGGCTCAGTACGCGACCACCCCGGTGTTCCCGTCCGGGTTCAAGCCGGTGCTCGACGAGACGAACACGCAGATCCAGCGGTTCTTCAAGGGCCAGGCGACGCCCTCGCAGGTGTTGCAGTCGTTCGACTCGGCCGCCGCTGGCGTCCTCGGCGGCTGAGCGAGCGGCTCACGGGCCCACGGGCGGATCC
>JBMOMH010000176.1:0-7634 GCA_049323135.1 Actinomycetota bacterium | reverse complement strand
CGGCGGGGGGGCCGGACGGTCGGGGTCGGTCGGCTCGGTCACGGGGGGCTCCGGGGGAGGTGGCGGTCCGGGACACCGTAGCGCGCTCCCCCACCCCGTAGCGATCATGCAGCTTTGAACCCGTCAACTTCTGCATGATCGCTACAAGGAATACAAGGAAGGTGGACGGGATGGGGAGGGGTCAGCGGCGGGTCATCAGGCGGGGGCGGGGCTCCAACCCAGACAGGCCGTTCCACGCCAGGTTGACCAGGTGCGCGGCGACCTCGGCCTTGCGCGGCCGGCGGACGTCCAGCCACCACTGCCCGGTCAGGGCCACCATGCCCACCAGCATCTGCGAGTACATGGACGCGAACTTCGGGTCGTAGCCGCGGGCCTTGAACTCCTCGCCGAGGATGTGCTCGACCTGGCTGGCGATGTCGCTGATGAGGCTGGCGAAGCTGCCCGTCGACTGGGCGACCGGGGAGTCCCGGACCAGGATGCGGAACCCGTCGGTGTGCTGCTCGACGTAGTCCAGCAGCGCCAGCGCGGCCTGCTCCAGCAGCTCCCGGGGATGCCCGCCGGACAACGCACCGGTGACCATGGTGAGCAGGCTCTGCATCTCCCGGTCGACGACGACGGCGTACAGACCCTCCTTGCCGCCGAAGTGCTCGTACACGACCGGCTTGGACACACCGGCCCGGGACGCCACCTCCTCGATGGACGTCCCTTCGAAACCGCGCTCGGCGAAGAGCGCGCGGCCGACGTCGAGCAGCTGCTCACGGCGCTCCTTGCCGGACATCCGGACGCGACGGTTGGGCTGCCTAGCCGCCAGGTTGCTCACTCCCAGTTCCGGATACGGACCGCCGCGGCGAGCTCGCCGATGCGCTCCGGCCCGAGGGCGGCGACCCGGGCGACGAGGTCGGTCACCCCGTCGGCGAGGGGGACCGTGGGCTGGAACCGCAGCGCCTGCGCCGCGGGGGAGGAGTCGGCGTACAGCCGCAGCACGTCCCCGGGCCGCGGCTCGACGTGAACGACGGGTACGTCGCGCCCGGAGACCCGCCGGACGAGGTCGGCGAGCGCGTTCACCGAGATCTCGAAACCGGAACCGAGGTTGAAGGTCTCGCCGCTGACCCCGTCGGCGACGCCGGCCGCGGCGATGGCCGCCGCGCTGTCGTAGACGTGGGTGAGGTCTCGGGTCTGCGTCCCGTCACCGAAGACGACCAGCGCCTCGCCGTGCAGCGCCCGGACCACGAAGCGGGGCACCACCTCGCCGGAGTCCCCCTCGTGGTGGGAGCGCGGTCCGTAGGCGTTGAACGGGCGCAGCACGACCACGTCGCAGCCGTGGCTGCGGTGGAAGGCGCGCGCGTAGCACTCGCCGGCGAGCTTGCTCGCGCCGTACACGGTGTGCGGCACCGTGGGGTGCTCCTCGGTCATCGGCACCGTGCGGGCCGTGCCGTACACCTCCGACGACGACACGTGCACCACCCGGGACACCCCCCGCAGCCGCGCCTGCTCCAGCAGCAGCAGGGTGCCGGTGGCGTTCACTGCGTGGTTCTCCTGCGGCGAGTGCAGCGAGTGCCGTACGCCGAGGCAGGCCAGGTGGTAGACGACCTCGATGTCGGGCAGTGTCCGCGCCAGCTTCTCGAAGTCCCGGACGTCGCCGTACACCCGGCGCACGTCCGCCCCGCAATCCTCGATGCAGCCGGCCAGGTTGTCCCAGGAGCCGGTGGCCAGGTTGTCATAGGCCACCACGTCGGCTCCGCTGCGTAGCAGCACGCGGCACAGGCTTGACCCGATGAAGCCGGCGGCCCCGGTCACCAGGACCCGGCGGCCGGCCAGGCCGTCCAGCCGGGGCACCTCGACGGGCATGGCTCCCCCTCGCCGCCCGTCCGGCGCGGCTCCCGAGTGGAGCCCCGGCGGTCCGGCGGCCCGATGCTAGCAACGGACCGCCGGACCGCGGGTGCGGCCGTGGCTCAGCCGGTTTCCGTACGCCGCGCCGCGATCCGCGCCGCGCTGGGCCAGCGGACGTCGTACGCCCAGCCCAGCCGCTCGAGCCAGGCGATGAGGCGGGCGCTGGAGTCGACCTGCCCGCGCAGAACTCCGTGGCGGGCGGACGTCGGGTCGGCGTGGTGCAGGTTGTGCCACGACTCGCCCATGCTGAGCACCGCCAGCCACCACACGTTCCCGGACCGGTCCCTGCTCTTGAAGGGACGCTCCCCGACGGCGTGGCAGATGGAGTTGATGGACCAGGTCACGTGGTGCAGCAGGCCGATACGGACCAGGCTGCCCCAGAAGAAGGCGCTGAGGGCGCCCTGCCACGACCAGGACCACAGCCCGCCGACCAGCGCCGGCAGCAGTAGGGAGACCGCCACCAGGGCCGGGAAGGCGCGCGACACGCGCACCACGTCGGGGTCGTCGAGCAGGTCGGGGGCGTACTGCCGCTGCGGGGTCTGCTCCACGTCGAACAGCCAGCCCAGGTGGGCGAAGAGCAGCCCCTTGCATAGCGCGGGCAGGCTCTCCCCGTACCGCCACGGCGAGTGCGGGTCGCCGTCCCGGTCCGAGAACTTGTGGTGCTTGCGGTGGTCGGCCACCCAGCGCACGACCGGACCTTCGATGGCCAGGCTGCCGGCGACGGCGAGGGCGATGCGCAGCGGTCGGCGGGCCTTGAACGAGCCGTGGGTGAAGTACCGGTGGAAGCCGACGGTGATGCCGTGTCCCGCGACGGCGTACATGACCACGGCGATGGCCACGTCCCGCCAGCCCAGCCCCCAGCCCCAGGCGACGGGGACCGCCGCCACCAGCGCGACGAAGGGGACGCCGATGAAGAGGGCCAGGGCGACCTGTTCCCAGCGGCGCTTGCTGTCCGCCCCGAGGGTGCCGAGCTCGCCGACGTCTGTGGGTGGAACCGGGCGTACCGCCTCGGCGGTGGGGGCAGGGGTCATGTCCGTCCTCGGGTGGGTGGGAGCCGGCCTGGCTACGCCAGCGTAACCTACGGCTCCGTAGGTGCTGTCAAGGGCGCCGGCGTGTCGCGTCCGCCCCGGGCGGGACGGGCCGCCCCGGGTAGCATGCCCACGGCCGCCCGCAGCCCGCCCGTGCCGGGCGCGGGGCCGACCGGTCCCGGGTCGTCTAAGGGCAGGACCGCGGACTTTGGCTCCGCTGATCGGGGTTCGAATCCTCGCCCGGGAGCCCCGGCGCGCCGGCGGTATCGTGGCGGGGGCCGGAACGTGGCGCTCAGGTGGCCGCCGGCCGGCCGACCCCGTCCGCTCGACGCCGAGGAGCCGTCCCCAGGTGACGCCCACCCCGCCGGCCGCCGTGCTCGTCCTCGCCGCCGGGGAGGGCACCCGGATGAGGTCGGCGACCCCCAAGGTGCTCCACGAGATCGGTGGCCGCCCCCTGCTCGGGTACGCCGTCGCGGCGGCCCGCGCCCTGTCCCCGGACCGGCTGGCCGTGGTCGTCGGGCACGCCGGGGGCGCGGTCCGCGAGCACCTCGCGGCGCTGGACCCCGCGGCGCTGGCCGTGGAACAGGCGGAGCAGCGGGGCACCGGGCACGCCGTACGCGTGGCCCTGGAGGCGCTGGACGCCACGCGACCCGTCGAGGGGACGGTGCTGGTCACCTACGGGGACGTGCCCCTGCTGCGGCCGGAGACGCTGCGGGCGCTGTGCGCCGCGCACGAGGCCGCCGGCGCCGCGGCCACCGTGCTGTCCACCGTCCTGGACGACCCGACCGGCTACGGCCGGCTGCTGCGCGACCCCGACGGGGCGGTGCGGGGCATCGTGGAGGAGCGGGACGCCGACGACGGGCAGCGGGCCCTCACCGAGGTGAGCTCGGGGGTGTTCGCCTTCGACGTCGCGGCCCTGCGGCCCGCGCTGCACCGGCTTGGCCGTGGCAACGCACAGGGCGAGGAGTACCTGACCGACGTGGTCGGGCTGCTGCGGGCGGAGGGTCGGGCCGTGGCCGCCGTACGGGCCGATCCGGCCGAGGTGCTCGGGGTGAACGACCGGGTCCAGCTCGCCACCGTACGCCGGCTGCTCAACGACCGGCTGCTCGTCGCCTGGATGCGCGCCGGGGTCACCGTCGAGGACCCGGCCACCACGTGGGTGGACGTGACCGTCACCCTCGAACCGGACGTGACGCTGCGCCCCAACACCCAGCTGCTGGGCGCGACGCGGGTGCAGACCGGTGCCGTGGTCGGCCCGGACTGCACGCTGCGGGACACCGTCGTCGGGCCGGGCGCGCGCGTCGTCCGCGCCCAGTGCGAGGGCGCCCGGGTGGGCCCGCAGGTCAGCGTCGGCCCCTTCGCCTACCTGCGTCCGGGCACCGTGCTGGAGCGGGCGGCCAAGGTCGGCACCTTCGTCGAGACGAAGAACGCCGAGCTGGGCGCGGGCGCGCGCGTGCCGCACCTGAGCTACGTCGGCGACGCGAGCATCGGGGAGGAGACGAACATCGGCGCGGCCACCGTGTTCGTCAACTACGACGGGGTGGACAAGCACCGGACGACGATCGGCCGGCACTGCCGGACCGGCGCGGACAACATGTTCGTCGCGCCGGTAACGGTCGGGGACGGCGCCTACACCGCGGCCGGCTCGGTCATCACCGAGGACGTGCCGCCCGGGGCGATGGGCGTCGGCCGGGCGCGGCAGCGCAACGTGGTGGGGTGGGTGCAGCGGCGCCGGCCCGGGACGCCGGCGGCCGCGGCGGCGTCCGCCGCGCTCGCGGCGGCCCCGGAGGGCGCGGCGGCCCCGGAGGGCGCGGCGGCCCCGGACACGGGGGACACTGGTCGGGGCGACGGCGAGGAGAGCCAACCATGAGTGGGATCAAGACCACCGGTCAGAAGAACCTGATGCTCTTCTCCGGACGTGCGTACCCCGAGCTGGCCCACGAGGTCGCCGCGCACCTGGGCATCGAGCCCACCCCGACCGCGGCGTACGACTTCGCCAACGGTGAGATCTTCGTCCGGTTCGAGGAGTCGGTGCGGGGCAGCGACGCCTTCGTCATCCAGAGCCACACCGCCCCCCTCAACAAGTGGATCATGGAACAGCTCATCATGGTGGACGCGCTGAAGCGGGCCTCGGCCAAGCGCATCACCGTGGTGACGCCCTTCTACGGCTACGCCCGGCAAGACAAGAAGCACCGCGGCCGGGAGCCGATCTCGGCCCGGTTGATGGCCGACCTGTTCAAGGCGGCCGGCGCCGACCGGCTGATGGCCGTGGACCTGCACACCGCGCAGATCCAGGGCTTCTTCGACGGTCCGGTGGACCACCTGTTCGCGCTGCCGCTGCTCGCCGACTACGTGCAGAGCCGGTACGACACCTCCCGGATGACCGTGGTGTCCCCCGACGCCGGCCGGGTCCGGGTCGCCGAACGCTGGACCGACCGGCTGGGCAGCCCGCTGGCCATCATCCACAAGCGCCGGGACCCCCTGGTCGTCAACGAGGTCAAGGTGTTCGAGGTGGTCGGCGAGGTCACCGGGCGCATCTGCGTGCTGGTCGACGACATGATCGATACCGCGGGCACCATCACCAAGGCGGCCGACGCGCTGCTGGACAACGGGGCCACCGAGGTGATCGCCACGGCGACCCACGGGGTGCTGTCCGGCCCCGCGGTGGACCGGCTGAAGAACTCCCGGATCAGCGAGATCGTGGTCACCAACACGCTGCCCATCGCCGAGGAGCAGCGGCTGGACAAGCTCACCGTGCTGTCCATCGCGCCGATGATCGCCCGGGCGATCAGCGAGGTGTTCCTCGACGGGTCGGTGACCAAGCTGTTCGAGGGCGACTCCTAGGCCGGGTCCTGGCCGGGCGGGCCCGCCCGGTAGAATGTGGGGGTTGCCCGGCGAGGGATGCCCCACGGCTCCGTCATCGACGCGGTGGTCGCGGGTCGCGCCCTGCGGACCGGGCTCGCCACCCGCCCACCAGCCCAGCACCACAGCGAGGAGTACGTCGTGTCCGAGGTCCGTATCGTCGCCGAGCCGCGCTCGGAGTTCGGCAAGGGTGCGGCCCGCCGGGTCCGCCGGGCGCACAAGGTGCCGGCCGTCATCTACGGGCACGGCACGCCGCCCCGGCACGTGTCCCTGCCCGGCCACGAGCTGATGCTCGCGCTGAAGAACGCCAACGTGCTGCTCGCCCTCGACCTGGACGGCACCACCGAGCTCACCCTGCCCAAGGCGGTGCAGCGGGACCCGGTGAAGGGCTTCCTCGAGCACGTCGACCTGGTCGTCGTACGCCGCGGCGAGCGGGTCACCGTGTCGGTGCCGATCCAGCTGACCGGCGAGGCCGTCCGGGACGGGCTGGTCACCCACGAGCTCACCGCGCTGGAGGTCAGCGCCCCGGCCACCGCCATCCCCGCCGAGCTGACCCTCGACATCGAGGGCCTGCCGATCGGGGGCACCCGCCGGGCCGGCGACGTGCCCCTGCCGGACGGCGTCGAGCTGGTCACCCCCGCCGACCATCCGGTCGTCCACGTGGTCGCCGCCCCCACCGCCGAGCAGGTCGCCGCCGAGCTGGCCGGCGCCGAGGCCGAGGTGGGCATCGAGCGGGAGGAGCCGGCCGCGCCCAGCCCGGCCGCCGCCGAGAGCTGACCGGCGCCGGCGGGTGTCCGAGGCGCGCTGGCTCGTCGTCGGCCTGGGCAACCCGGGCCCCTCGTACGCCGGGCACCGGCACAACGTGGGCGCGATGGTGGCCCAGCGGCTCGCCGCCCGCGGCGCAGCCGCCTTCGGAGTGCACCGGCGCGGCCGGGCCGACGTGGCGGAGACCCGGCTGGCCGGCCAACCGGTGGTCCTCGCCCGCCCCCGCGCGTACATGAACGAGTCCGGTGGACCGGTCGCGGCGCTGGCCGCCTGGTTCAAGGTGCCCCCCGAGCGGCTGGTCGTCGTCCACGACGAGCTGGACCTGCCCTACGGGACGCTGCGGCTCAAGCGGGGCGGCGGGGACAACGGGCACAACGGTCTGCGCTCGCTGCGCCGCTCCCTGGCGACCGGGGAGTTCTACCGGGTCCGGTTCGGCGTCGGCCGCCCGCCGGGGCGGATGGACCCCGCGGACTTCGTGCTCCGGGACTTCTCCGGGACCGAGCGGCAGGACCTGGACGTGCACCTGGAGCGGGCCGCCGACGCGGTGGAGGTGCTGGTGGCCGAGGGGCTCGAACGGGCCCAGAACGCATACAACGACTGACCGTGTCGGGCAGACTGCCTGACGTGGGGGAGCAGCCGACCCGGATCGCGGCCACCGCCGAGGTCGACCCGCGCGCCCGCATCGGACCGGGCAGCGCGGTGTGGCAGCTGGCCACCGTGCGCGAGGACGCGCAGGTCGGCGCGGAGTGCGTCATCGGCCGGGGCGCGTACGTCGACGCGGGCGTGCGGCTGGGCGACCGGGTCAAGGTGCAGAACCTCGCCCTGCTCTACGCCCCGGCCGTCGTCGAGGAAGGCGCGTTCATCGGGCCCGCGGTGGTGCTGACCAACGACACCTACCCCCGCTCGGTGGACCCCTCGGGCCGGCTCAAGCGGGCCGCCGACTGGCCGGCCCGGGGGGTGCACGTCGGCCGGTGGGCCTCGGTGGGTGCCCGAGCCGTGGTCGTCGCCGGGGTCCGGGTTGGCGCCTACGCGCTGGTGGGCGCGGGGGCGGTGGTCACCCGCGACGTCCCCGACTACGCCCTGGTCGTC
>JBMOMH010000175.1:4335-7665 GCA_049323135.1 Actinomycetota bacterium | reverse complement strand
CTAGCTTGAGTTTCCGGTGATCATGGCCTGTGCGCGGGTTGCCGCCGGACACCGCTGATCAGTTTTCCTTACGACACACCGGATTCGGTGCTTGATCGACGATCTCCAGTAGTGTATGACCTAAATCATGGCGAGCCTGTACCCGAAGAAGGTCTCCGGGAAGACCTACTGGTACCTGCGCGAGATGGCCCGGGTCGCCGGCAAGCCGAAGATGGTCTCCGAGCGCTACGTCGGCAGCGCCGAGGAGGTCGCCCGCCTGCTCGACGCCCGCGAGCAGGCGGTCGCCCCGCAGCGGACCCGTCACCTGGCCTTCGGTGACGTCGCGGCCGCCTGGGGGCTGCTGACCGACGTGGGTGTGGCGCAGGCGATCGACGAGGCGGTCGGGCCCGGCCCGTCCGGGCTGCCCGTCTCGGTCGGCACCTACCTGGCGCTGGCCGCCCTCAACCGGCTGGTCGCCCCATGCTCGAAGGCCGCCTTCGCCGACTGGTGGCGCACCACCGCCGCGGACCGGTTCACCAAGATTCCCGCCGCCGCGCTCGACCACCGCCGGTTCTGGGACGCGATGCACGCGACGGACCAGCAGGCGCTCACCGCGGCCAGCCAAACCATCGCGACCCGGATCGTGGCCAACTGCGGGGTGGACATCTCCTCCGTCGCGCTGGACATGACGAACTTCGCTACGTTCATCGCCACCGACAACGGCCGGGCGCCGATCGCCCAGCGGGGCAAGGCGAAGCAGAAACGCGCCGACCTGCGCCTGGTCGGGCTCGGGCTGGTCGTCACCCGCCATGGGGGGATCCCGCTCGCCTGGCACGCCTACCCGGGCGACCGGCCGGACGTCACCCAGTTCGCCACGATGATCACCGAGCTTGCCGACCGGTACACCGGCCTGACCGCCGCGCTGGGCCGCCCGGCTGAGCACGGCGTGGACCTGACGGTGGTCTTCGACGCCGGACAGAACAGCGAGGACAACTTCGCGCACTTGACGACCGCCGGCCTGCACTACGTCGGCTCGGTGCCGATCTCCGACTGCCCGGACCTCGCCGAGCTGCCCGCAAGCGTGCGCCGCGAGGTCGACCCGCAGCGCTTCCCCGGGCTGAGCGCGTATGAGACCCGACGGGTCGTCTACGGCGTCGAGCACCGGGTCGTACTCACCCACTCACCCGAGCTGCACGCCGCGCAGGTCCGCGGCTTCGACGGCACGACGCTGGCCAAGGCCGTCCGCCGCCTCGACGATCTGGCCGCCACCCTCGTCCGGGGCCGGACCCGCCGCTCCCGCGAGCAGGTCGAGGCCGCCGTCGCGGAGATCGTCCGTAAGCCGTGGGTGCGCCGGGTCATCGCCTGGGAGCTTTCCGGCACCGAACCCAAAGAGCTGAGGCTCACGTGGCGGGTCGACCCGACCGAGCGGGCCACGCTGGAAGAAGAGCTGTTCGGCAAGCACGTGCTGATCACCGACCACGACGACTGGACGGTGGCCGAGGTCGTCGCCGGCTACCGCTCCCAGTCCGAGGCCGAGTTCTCCTTCCGCCAGCTGAAGGACCCGCACGTGGTCTCGTTCTCCCCGATGCACCACTTCACCAAGCACAACATCCTGGTGCACACCTTCACCTGCGTGCTCGCCCTACAACTCGCGCACCTGATGCGCTACCGGGCGCGCCAGGCCGGGCTGGGAATGTCTGTGCGGGTGCTGCTCGAGGAACTGGCCAGTATCGGGGAGACCGTCCTGATCTACCAGGGCGAACGCGGCCGGCCGAAGGCCCGGCGGATGCTCACCGAGACCAGTCCCACCCAGCAGCGGCTGACCGAGCTGTTCCACCTCGACCGCTACGCCCCCCGCCGATAGGCCCCCGCTGGGCGGCCGGCTCGCGAGTTAGGTCATACGCCCGCCACGACTGAAACACCCGCTCCAACCTGGGAAAACAGCGGCAGCCACCCTTGATCATCGGAAACTCCGGCTAGGGCAGGGGCCACGCCTGACGGCACGGCTGGGTCTGGCGCCCTCGGCGCACCCGTGTCCCCCCGTGTCGGTGACGCCGATTCGGCGCCCACCTCCTGGGTGGACGTATGAAACTTGATCGTCGTAGCGACGGGGCCGGGTCACCAGCGGTGCCGGCCGCTCACCAAGCAGGGGGCGTCAGTCCAGGTAGTCGCGCAGCACCTGGGACCGGGAGGGGTGGCGCAGCTTCGACATGGTCTTGGACTCGATCTGCCGGATCCGCTCGCGGGTGACGCCGTACACCTTGCCGATCTCGTCGAGCGTCTTCGGCTGGCCATCGGTGAGGCCGAAGCGCATCGACACCACCCCCGCCTCGCGCTCGGACAGCGTGTCCAGCACCGAGTGCAGCTGCTCCTGCAGCAGCGTGAAGCTCACCGCGTCCGCGGGGACGACGGCCTCCGAGTCCTCGATCAGGTCACCGAACTCGCTGTCCCCGTCCTCGCCCAGCGGCGTGTGCAGCGAGATCGGCTCCCGGCCGTACTTCTGGACCTCGACGACCTTCTCCGGCGTCATGTCCAGCTCCTTGGCGAGCTCCTCCGGGGTGGGCTCCCGGCCGAGGTCCTGCAGCATCTGACGCTGCACCCGGGCCAGCTTGTTGATGACCTCCACCATGTGCACGGGGATGCGGATCGTGCGGGCCTGGTCGGCCATGGCCCGGGTGATGGCCTGGCGGATCCACCAGGTGGCGTAGGTGGAGAACTTGTAGCCCTTGGTGTAGTCGAACTTCTCCACTGCCCGGATCAGGCCGAGGTTGCCCTCCTGGATCAGGTCCAGGAAGAGCATGCCCCGCCCGGTGTACCGCTTGGCCAGGCTCACCACGAGGCGCAGGTTGGCCTCGAGCAGGTGGTTCTTGGCCCGTCGGCCGTCATCCGCGATGAGCTTGAGCTCGCGACGCAGCTTCGGCGCCAGCTTCTCCCCGGAGTTGAGCTTCTCCTCGGCGAACAGCCCGGCTTCGATCCGCTTGGCCAGCTCCACCTCCTGCTCGGCGTTGAGCAGGGCCACCTTGCCGATCTGCTTGAGGTAGTCCTTGACCGGATCGGCCGTGGCCCCGGCCGCGGCGACCTGCTGGGCCGGCTCGTCGGCGTCGTCGTCGTCGTCGAGAACGAACTCCTCGGCCTCACCCTCCAGGACCGCCACCGGGACCTCGTCGCCGGGAACCAATGCGTCGAGGTCCTCGAGGGGCTCCCCGAGCAGGGCCGGTTCGGGGCCGTCCGGCCCGCTTTCCGCCCCCGTGTTCGGAGCCGTGGCACGGTCGGCGGCGAGGCTCGGTACCGCCTTCGGGCCGTCCCCGGTGGCCCCGCCCGGCCGGCCGCCTCGGCGACCGCCCGAAGCGG
>JBMOMH010000175.1:0-4325 GCA_049323135.1 Actinomycetota bacterium | reverse complement strand
CCTTGGCCGGCGCCGCGGTGGCCGGTGCCGCCTTGGCCGGCGCCGCCTTGGCCGTGGCGGGCTTGGGCGTCACCGCCTTGGTGCTGCCGGTCCGGGCGGCCGACGTGGCCGCCGACACACGGGGCCGGGTGGCGGCGCCACCACGATCGGGCGACGGGCGGGACGGGGTGTCCGACACTAGGAACCTCTCCACGAGCGTGCGGCGTGCCCGGCAGCACCGTCGACCCATATGGGTCGATGCACCGGACCGGGAGTCCGCCGCGGGGACGGGACCCACGCGGCAACGTCCCATTGTGACACGCGCTGCGGCCGGGCCGGCCCACGCGGCGCCCCACCGGATCTACGGTTCACCCAGCCACCGTATGCCGAGCAGCGCCACGTCGTCGCCTGGGTGCGAGGCGCCGAGCAGGTCGTCCACGAGGGCGTCCAGCAGGGCCCCCAGCTCGTCCCCGCCGTGTACGCCGGCGCTGGCCAGGAGCAGGTCCAGCCCGGTGTCGATCGACCAGTGCCGCTGCTCCACCAGCCCATCGCTGAAGATCACCAGCGTGTCTCCGGGGGCCAGGGCCAGCTCCTGGGCCGTCCGGTCCTCCGGGCAGCCCAGCGGGGTGGTGAGCCCGCCGAGGTTCCACAGCCGGGGCGGTCCCCCGGGGGGGACGTGCAGGGCCGGCAGGTGGCCGGCGTCGGACACCCGGGCCAGCCCCGTCGCCGGGTCAAGCAGCAGGTAGGCCACCGTCGTGATCTGTTCCGGCTCCTCGGTGGCCCCGAACAGCCGGTCCAGCCCGGTGAGCACGGCGACCGGCTCGGGGTCCACCAGGGCCAGGGCGCGCATCGCGGCGCGAACCCGCCCCATCCCCGCCGCTGCGGCCAGCCCCCGGCCCATGACGTCCCCCAGGACGAGCACCAGCCGGCCCCCGGGCACCGGGAAGGCGTCGTACCAGTCGCCGCCGACCGACGCGTCCTGCAGGCTGGGCAGGAAGCGGGCCACGAGCTCCCAACCGGGCACGTCGGGCAGCCGGCGGGGCAGCAGGTCCTGCTGCAGCGTCTGCGCGATGCGCCGCTCCCGGGCGAACGCCTGGGCGCGCTCCACGGCCAGGGCGCACTGGCCGGCGAGGGCCTCCAGAAACACCCGGTCCTCGTCCGGCAGGGGGCCGGGTGCGGCGAACGCGACGCACAGGACGCCCAGCCCTCCGTGCCCAGCCCGCAGCGGCAGCCCGGCCCAGCTGCCGACCCCGGCGGGGGCCATCGCGGGGTCCACGCCGGGGAGCATGGCCGGGAGCTCCGCCGGGCTGGCCACGTACGTCGCCCGGGCGGTGGCCAGTACCCGGGCCGCCAGCGCCGCCTCGACCGGCCCGGGCGCGTACCCCTCCCAGGCCCGGACCGCCGCGCCCGCTCCGCCGGAGGGCGGTGAACCGGGGTCTGGCAGGGCCAGCGCGGTGGTCACCGCCCCCAGGCCCCGTTCCCCCACCGCCGACACGACCCGGGACACCTGCTCCACCGACAAGGCGGTGGCCAGCGCCGCGGTGGCCTCCTGCAGCTGCACGGTGCGCTGCTGGCTGACCCGCAGCGCCAGCTCCCCACGCCGGCGCTCGGTGACGTCCACGACCAACACGGCGACCCCGTCCACCCGCCCGTCGGCGCCGCGCGCCGGGTACCAGGAGGACTGCCAGTAGCGCAGCTGCCCACCGCCGGCGGGGACCTCCGCGGAGAAGTCCGAGCCGAGGACCACCTCACCGGTGGTGAGGACCCGCCGCAGCATCGCCTCGATCGCCGCGGCGAGGTCGGCGGGCAGCACCTCCGAGGGGCGTCGGCCGATGTGCCGTTCCATCGGTACGCCGTTGATCTCGGCGAGCATCCGGTTGATCCGCCGGTAGCGCAGGTCGGCGTCGTAGAAGGCGAAGGCCACGGGGGCCTCCATGACCAGCGTCTCCAGCAGTGCCGAGTCCGCCCCGCCCGGGGAGGGTCCGGGACTCACCCGCCCCCCATCGGCTGGGCCCGACCCCGGGTCTGCGGCTGGGCCTGCTGGGCCTTCCGGGCCTGCTTGGCCTGCTGCTTGGTGCGGCGTACCTCGGCCAGCGAGGCCGGGTCGACGACGTCGGCCACCGAGCGGTACACCCCGGCCTCCCCGTAGCCGCCGGCCGCCTCCCGCCACCCAAGAGGGGTCACCCCCAGCTGCTTGCCGAGCAGGGCCAGGAAGATCTGTGCCTTCTGCGCACCGAACCCGGGCAGGGCGGCCAGACGGGCGTGCAGCTCGGCGCCGGTGGCGGCCCCGCGCCAGACCGCCGCCGCATCCCCGCCGTAGCGGTCCACCACGTGCCGCGCCAGGGACTGGATCCGGGCGGCCATCGCGCCGGGGAACCGGTGGATCGCCGGCGGCCGGGCGGCCAGCTCGGCCAACGTCTCCGGGGGAAGCGCGGCCAGCACCGCGGGGTCCAGGCGGTCCGCCCCCAGCCGCTCGGCGAGCCGGGCCGGCCCGGCGAACGCCCACTCCATGGGCACCTGCTGGTCGAGCAGCATCCCGGTGAGCAACGCGAACGGGTCCCGGGACAGCAGCGCGTCGGCCCCCGGCTCCTGGGCCAGGCGCAGCGCCGTGTGCCGGGCCGGCTCCCCGTCCGGTGACCGTGTCGATGGCATGCCGAGTCCTCCCGCCGCGCAGCCTGACCCGACCGTACCGGAGGCGGGCGCGCCGCGACGGGCGACGGCGCAGGGCAAGACGCTGGGCAGCCCGGCTGCCCCGGAGCCCCACGTCGTAGGGCTCTACTGGGGCTACACCGGCCAGGTGTGCACCGGGGCGTTGGTGTGCATCAGCCCCTGGTAGCGCAGCGTCATCCGGCGCAGCGCCTCCGCGCGGTCCAGCGCGGCGTCCTGCTCGACCGCCCGGACGGCCCCAACCTGCCAGGTGGCGCCGTTACGCCCGGTCAGGCAGCGCTGCGCCACAACCTCCAGCAGCCGGTCCCGGTCGGCCGGAGTGACCCCCCACCGGTCCAACCCGTCCCGGGCCAGCGGCAGTAGCCGGCGGAGCAGGAGCTCCGCTGCGGGGACCTCCCCCAGTCCCGGCCAGTACAACCGGGCGTCCAGGCCGTGCCGGGCGGCGGCGTGGAAGTTCTCCTCCGCGGCGGAGAACGACATCTGGGACCACACCGGACGCTCCGCCTCGGCCAGCGCCCGCACCAGGCCGTAGTACAGGGCGGCGTTGGCCAGCGTGTCCACCACGGTCGGGCCGGCGGGCAGCACCCGGTTCTCCACCCGTAGGTGCGGGCGGCCACGCACCACGGCGTACACCGGGCGGTTCCACCGGTAGATGGTGCCGTTGTGCAGCGTCAGCTCATGCAGCGCCGGAACGTCACCGCGGTCCAGGACGGCCACCGGGTCCTCGTCGTCGCACAGCGGGAGCAGGGCCGGGAAGTAGCGGACGTTCTCCTCGAAGAGGTCGAAGATGGAGGTGACCCAGCGTTCACCGAACCAGACCCGCGGGCGGACGCCCTGGGCCTTCAGCTCCTCCGGGCGGGTGTCGGTGGCCTGCTCGAACAGCGCGATGCGGGTCTCCCGCCACAGCTCCCGCCCGAACAGGTAGGGGGAGTTCGCGCCGACCGCCAACTGCACGCCGGCGACGGCCTGGGCGGCGTTCCAGTACGCCGGGAACTGCTCTGGGCTGACCTGCAGGTGCAGCTGGGTGCTGGTGCAGGCCGACTCGGGGGCGATGCTGTCGGCGTACGTCGCCAGCCGCTCCACGCCGCTGATGGACAGGTGCAGGTCCTCGCCACGAGCGGCGACGATCTGCTCGTTGAGCAGGGCGTAGCGCGGGTTCGCGCTGAGCACGTCCCCGGTCAGGTGGTGCTCGGTCAGCGTCGGCAGGATGCCGATCATCAGCAGCCGGGCGCCGACCCCCGTGGCCGCCCGGTCGGCCCGGTTGAGGGTGTCCCGCACCTCCGCCTCGAAGTCGGCCAGCCCACCGCCGGACATCCGCCGCGGCGGGACGTTGATCTCGATGTTGAACTGGCCTAGCTCGGTCTGGAAGGCCGGGTCGGCCACCACGGCGAGCACCTCGTCGTTGCACATGGCGGGGTCGCCGGCGGCGTCGACCAGGTTGAGCTCGATCTCCAGGCCGGTCAGCGGGCGGTCCACGTCGAATCGGGCCTCGGCGAGCATCCGGGCGAACACGTCGAGGCAGCGGCGGACCTTCTGCCGGTAGCGCTGCCGGTCCTCCCGGGTGAACACGACCCGCTCGACGTCCCTGCCCATCGCGCCCCCTTCCGCTGCGATGGTGCCACTCGGACAGACCAGCGGCCGGCCAGACCGGCAGGTGGTGGCCGGGGGGGGGTCGCCCA
>JBMOMH010000174.1:0-7736 GCA_049323135.1 Actinomycetota bacterium | reverse complement strand
GGGTCGGGCGGACGGTGACCCCGCCGCCGAAGTAGGCGGCGAAGGCCGCGTCGTAGCGGGCCAGGTCCTCCGGCCCGGCGCACAGGGTGGCCCGCCCGGCGCGGTAGACGTGCTCCCGCCGGCCCACGTCCAGGTGGGCGAGGGCGGCGACCAGGGCGTGCAGCCGGTCCGGTCCGGCGAGCAGCCCGGCCGCCCGCAGCGTCCGGGCGAAGCCGACCAGGGTGGCCACCACGTCCCCGTTGCCGGCCGCCCCGCCACCGCCGCGGTACGCCGCCGCCGGCCCCCCGGTCACCGCGCCCGGTCCCCCGGGCCGGCCGACCCGGCCCCAGCGGTGAGGCCCTCCGCACGCACCCGTTCCTGGTCCTCCCGGTACTTCAGCACCGCCCCCAGCGTGCGGGCGGCCAGGTCCGGGTCGAGCTCCCGGGCGCCCAGGGCCAGCAGCGCCTCCGCCCAGTCCAGCGACTCGGCCAGGCCCGGCGGCTTGAGCAGGTCCCGGGTCCGCAGGCCCTGCGCGGCCCGGGCCACCCCGGTCACCAGGGCCTCGCTCGCCGCGGGGAGCCGCCGGCGGATCACCGCCACCTCCCGGTCGAAGGTCGGGTAGTCCAGCCAGTGGTAGAGGCAGCGGCGCTTCAGCGCGTCGTGCACCTCCCGGGTCCGGTTGCTGGTGATGACGACGACCGGCGGGACCGCCGCGGCGATGGTGCCCAGCTCCGGGATGCTGATGGTGAAGTCCCCGAGCACCTCGAGCAGGAACGCCTCGAACTCGTCGTCGGCCCGGTCCACCTCGTCCACCAGCAGCACCGAGGGGGTGGTCTCCAGCGCGGCCAGGAGCGGGCGGGCCAGCAGGAACCGCCGGGAGTACAGCTCCCCCTCCAGCCGGTCGACGTCGCGCACCCCCACCGCCTCGGCGGCGCGCAGGTGCAGCAGCTGGCGGGGGAAGTCCCAGTCGTAGAGGGCCTGCGCGGCGTCGATGCCCTCGTAGCACTGCAGCCGGATCAGCGGGGCCTGGCAGGCGGCGGCCAGCGCCGCGGCCAGCGCGGTCTTGCCGACCCCGGCCTCGCCCTCGCAGAACAGCGGCCGGTGCATCCGGACGGCGAGGTACGCCGAGGTGGCCAGGTCCTCGTCGGCCAGGTAGCCGGCCCGGTCCAGGGCCGCGGCCAGCTCCTCCGGACCAGACCACCGCTGCTCGACCAACTCCGGCCTCCCACGCCGCCGTTCCGTCCCCCCGAGGCTAGTCGGGGATCAGTCGTCGCGTTCGGTCTGCGAGCGCTGCTGGACGAACCTGCGCAGCAGCACCGCCTGGTCCCGGCCCCGCCGCCCGTCGGCGGCCTGCAGCGCCATCACCGCCAGGGTGTCCCCGTTGGCGAGGTCGAGGCTGACCCACGGGTCGCCCTCCCGCAGGTTCACCTCGACGATCTCCGGCCACTCCAGCCAGCGGCGCCGCAGCATGTTCACCACGAGCAGCCCCTGCTCCCGGGCGACCACCCGGGGGCGGGCCAGCAGGTGCAGCACACCCACGACCGGCACGGCCAGCAGAACCAGGCCCACCCGGTCGGCGAGGGCGTAGCGGACCCCGCCGGTGGCCGGCAGCAGCCCGGCGACGACGACCAGGACGGCCACGGTGAGCCCCGCCACGGTGTAGGCGACCAGGCGCGCCCGGCGGGGCCGGAAGGTCACCGGCAGGTCGGGCAGCGAGGGGTCAGGCGCGGGCAGGATCACAACCGGCAGGCGTGGATGTCCGTGACCAGGATGGCCCGCCCGCCCAGGTCCCACAGGTCGTCCATCACCCGCTGGGCCTCCTTGCGCAGCACCATGGCCCGTACGGCGACCCAGCCGGGCTCGTGCAGGGGGGACACCGTGGGCGACTCCAGGCCCGGGGTCACCGCGCAGGCCGCCTCCACGTTCTCCACCCGGATGTCGTAGTCCATCAGCACGTACCGGCGAGCGATGATCACACCCTGCAGCCGGCGGAGGAGCTGGTCCACCGCGGCCGCGGGCTCCGCCCCGACCCGGCGGACGAGCACCGCCTCGGACCGCAGCAGCGGCGGACCCACCAGCTCCAGGCCGGCCTGGCGCAGCGTCGTCCCGGTGGACACCACGTCGGCGATCACGTCGGCGACGCCTAGCCGGACCGCGGTCTCCACCGCCCCGTCCAGCCGGATCACGTCCGCCGCGACGCCCTCCTCGGCCAGGTGCTTGGCCACCAGGCCGCCGTAGGAGGTGGCCACCCGCAGCCCGGCGAAGTCCTGCACCCCGCTCGCCGTGCCCGGCCGGGCGGCGTACCGGAAGGTGGACTCGCCGAAGCCCAGGGCGAGGATCTCCTCGGCCGGGGCACCGCTGTCCAGCAGCAGGTCCCGGCCGGTGATGCCGACGTCGAGGGTGCCCGACCCGACGTACACGGCGATGTCTCGGGGCCGCAGGAAGAAGAACTCGGCCCGGTTGTCCGGGTCCTGCAGCACCAGCTCTCGGGCGTCCCCCCGCTGCTGGTACCCGGCCTCGCGCAGCATCGCGCTGGCCGGCTCGGCCAGCATGCCCTTGTTGGGGACGGCGACGCGCAGCAACGGGGCTCCTCGGGGGCCGCTTCGGGGGCCACTTCGGGGGACGGTGGTCACAGCCGAGCGTATACGTCGTCGAGGGTCACGCCGGTGGCCAGCATGAGCACCTGCACGTGGTAGAGCAGCTGGGAGATCTCCTCGGCCGCACGGTCCCGCGGCTCGTGCTCGGCCGCCATCCACGCCTCGGCGGCCTCCTCCACCACCTTCTTGCCGATGGCGTGCACCCCGGCGTCCAGGGCGGCCACGGTGGCCGAGCCGGCCGGGCGGGTCCGCGCCTTCTCGGTCAGCTCCGCGAAGAGCTGGTCGAAGGTCTTCACCGGTCCGACCCCGAGGCCGACCCCTGGGCTAGCCCCCGGTCCGCCAGCGCCACGGCCGTGGCCAGCGCCGCCATGGCCGCCTCGTAGCCCTTGTCCTCGGTGGACCCGGGCAGCCCGGCCCGGTCCCGCGCTTGGGCCTCGGTGTCGCAGGTGAGGACCCCGAACCCGACCGGTACGCCGGTCGCCACGCTGACCTGCACCAGGCCCAGGGTGGCCGCCTGGCAGACGTACTCGAAGTGCGGGGTCCCCCCGCGGATCACCACGCCGAGGGCGACCACGGCGTCGTAAGCCTGCCGGGCCAGGCGGGCCGCGGCCACCGGCAGCTCGAACGAGCCGGGGACCCGGACCACGGTGGCCGCGGGCACCCCGGCGGCAGCCAGTGCCCGCTGCGCGCCGTCCAGCAGCCCGGCCATCACCTCCTCGTGCCAGCGGGCGGCCACCACGGCCACCCGCAGCCCGGCCCCGTCGTGGACCGTGAGGTCCGGTGCCCCACGCCGGCTCATGTCGCGCTCCCTTCCGCCCCGCCCGGGGACCCTGCTGGTGAGCCTGCTGATGGCCCGGGTGGCCCGGGCTTCAGCATCGGCTGCAGCACCGGCTCCAGATCCGGCAGGTCGTGGCCCATCCGGTCCCGCTTGGTCTGCAGGTAGCGCAGGTTCTCCGGGTGCGGCGTGGTGGGCAGCGGCACCCGGGCGAGCACGGTCAGCCCGTAGCCCTCCAGCCCGCGGCGCTTGACCGGGTTGTTGGTGAGCAGCCGCATGGACCGTACGCCGAGGTCGGCGAGCACCTGCGCCCCCGCGCCGTAGTCGCGGGCGTCGGCCGGCAGGCCCAGGGCGAGGTTCGCGTCGACCGTGTCGTGCCCGCCGTCCTGCAGCTGGTAGGCGGCCAGCTTGTGCAGCAGCCCGATGCCGCGGCCCTCGTGCCCGCGGACGTAGAGGACCACGCCGCGGCCCTCGGCCGCCACCGCGGCCAGGGCGGCCTGCAGCTGCGGGCCGCAGTCACAGCGCAGCGACCCGAACACGTCACCGGTGAGGCACTCGGAGTGCACGCGGACCAGCACGTCCTGGCCGTCGCCCAGGTCACCGGCGACCAGGGCGACCAGCTCCGTGTCGTCCACGGTGCTGCGGTAGCCCACCGCCCGGAACACCCCCGCCTCGGTGGGCAGCCGGGTCTCGGCGACCCGCTGCACCTGCCGCTCGGTGCGCCACCGGTAGGCGATGAGGTCGGCGATGGACACCACGGCCAGGCCGTGGGCGGCGGCGAAGCGGCGCAGCTCCGGCAGCCGGGCCATCGAGCCGTCGTCGTTGACGATCTCGGCGATGACCCCGGCCGGGGTGAGGCCGGCCAGCCGGGCCAGGTCGACGGCCGCCTCGGTGTGGCCGGGCCGGCGCAGCACCCCGCCGTCGACGGCCCGCAGCGGGAACACGTGGCCCGGGCGGGTCAGCTCCCAGGCCTCGGTGGCCGAGTCGACCAGCACCCGGATGGTGTGCGCCCGGTCCCGGGCGCTGATGCCCGTCGCCACCCCGTGCCGGGCGTCCACCGACACGGTGTACGCCGTCTTCTTGCGGTCCTCGTTGACCCAGGTCATCGGGGGCAGGCCGAGCCGGTCCAGGGCCGCGCCCTCCATGGGCACGCAGACGACCCCCGAGGTGTGCCGGATGACGAACGCCAGCAGCTCGGGGGTGGCCTTGGCCGCCGCCAGCACCAGGTCGCCCTCGTTCTCCCGGTCGGCGTCGTCGACGACGATCACCGGCCGGCCGGCGGCCAGCTCGGCGAGGGCCCGCTCGATGGGGTCCAGGCCCGACGGGCCGGTCATCGGGCGTCCTCCGCGGGGACCCGGCGCAGCGCCAGCTGGCGGGCGACGTACTTGGCCAGCAGGTCCACCTCCAGGTTCACCGGCTCCCCTACCGCCCGCCGGCCCAGCGTCGTCTCCCGCAGGGTGGTGGGGATCAGCCCCACCGAGAACCAGCCCTCGCCCAGGTCGGCGACCGTGAGGCTGACCCCGTCGACGGCGATGGACCCCTTCGGCACCAGGAAGCCGGCCAGCGGGGCGGGCAGCCCGATCCGCACGGTCTCCCAGTGCTCGGCGGGGGTGCGGTCCAGCACCGGCCCGGTGCCGTCCACGTGGCCCTGCACCAGGTGGCCGCCCAGGGGGGTGGCCAGGGTCACCGGCGGCTCCAGGTTCACCACGTCGCCCCGGCGGCGCCGCCCCAGGGTGGACAGGGACAGGGTCTGCGCCATCACGTCGGCGGTGAACTCCCCGCCGGCGGTGGTGACCACGGTGAGGCAGACCCCGTCCACGGCGACGGAGCCGCCCGGCGCCAGCCGCGCGGCGAGCCCGGCCCGCACGGTGAGGCGGGCCGCCTGCGGCAGCGCGACGACCTGCACGACCTCCCCGAGCTCGGTCACGATCCCGGTGAACACCTAGCGGCTCCCCTCCACGGACGGTGCGGTCGGGACGGCGGCCACCAGCCGGACGTCGACGCCGACCCGGTCGACCTCCGCCCAGACCAGCGGTCGCGCCGCGGCCAGCGTGCCGATCCCCAGGTCGCCGACCGCGGGTGCCCCGGCGCCGAGCAGGCGGGGGGCCAGGTAGGCGACGACCCGGTCGACCAGGTCCGCCCGCAGGAAGGCGGCGGCCAGGGTCGGCCCACCCTCCACCAGCACGGTGCGGCAGCCGCGCCGGTGCAGCCCGGCCAGCAGCGCGGCCAGGTCGACCCGGCCGTCCGGGCCGGCGCCGACCTCCCCGACCGTGGCCACCCAGGTGGGCGCCGCGCCGTCCCGGACCCGGGCCGCGGCCGGCGTGCGCCCCCGGCTGTCCACGACGACCCGCAGCGGAGGGCGGTCGGGTGGGGTCCCGGCCGGGTCCCGCACGGTGAGCTGCGGGTCGTCGGTGAGCACCGTGCCCACCCCGACGAGGATCGCGTCGCTGTCCGCGCGCAGCCGGTGCACCTCGGCGCGGGCCGCCGGCCCGCTGACCCAGCGGCTGGTGCCGTCCGCGGCGGCCACCCGGCCGTCCAGCGTGGCGGCGTACTTCCAGGTGACCACCGGTCGACGCCCCCGGGCGGCGACCAGCCAGCGCCCGGTCGCCGCTGCTGCCTCCGGGGCCAGCACCCCGCCCGCCACGGACAGCCCGCTGGCGGCGAGGGCGGCTCCGCCCCCCCCGGCCGCCTCGGTGGGGTCGGCGACCCCGAACACCACCCGGCGCACCCCGGCGGCCCGCAGCGCCGCCGTACACGGAGGGGTCCGGCCGGTGTGCGCGCACGGCTCGAGGGTGACCACGACGGTGCCGCCGTGCGCCCGGGCACCGGCCGCGGCCAGCGCGGCGACCTCGGCGTGCGGTTCACCCGCGCGGGCGTGCCAGCCCTCGCCGGCCACCTCGCCCGCAGCGTCCAGCACCACGGCGCCCACCGGCGGGTTGGGCCAGGTGCGCAAGCCGCCCCGGCCGGCCAGGACCACGGCGCGGCGCATCGCCGCCACCTCCTGGGGGGTCGCCACCCGGTCCTCCTCCGCCCCGACGGGCCTGGGCACCCCAGGGGACACGGCGGCGGGCGGGCGACGGCCGGCTCGGCACGACACGCCGGGCCGGCGCCGCGCGCTGCCTCCCGTCCGGACTGTCACCGTCGGTCCCGGAGTTCCACCGGGTCCACCGGCCGGTGGCCCCGGCCGGGTCGCGGACTGTCACCGCCGGTTCGGAGTTGCACCGATCCCGGAGCGCGCGAACGCTGTCGTACCTGCTCAGGCTACCCGTTCAGCAGGCGAGCCCCGGCGGCGGCCGCGGCCCGCGCCCGCAGCGCCCGCACCACCGCGGCGGGATCGGCGGCGCCGAACACCGCCGACCCGGCGACGAACATGTCCGCACCAGCGGCGGCGGCCCGTTCGATGGTCTGTTCGGTGACCCCGCCATCCACCTGCAGCCAGACCGGGCGGTCCCCGATGAGGGCCCGGGCCCGGGCGACCTTGGGCAGCACCACGTCGAGGAAGTCCTGGCCGCCGAAGCCCGGCTCCACCGTCATCACCAGCAGCATGTCCAGCTCGGGCAGCAGGTCGGCGTACGGGTCGACCGGCGTCGCCGGGCGCAGGGCCAGACCGGCGCGCGCCCCGGCGGCCCGCAGGTCCCGGGCCAGCCGGACCGGCGCCCGGACCGCCTCGGCGTGGAAGGTGACGCTGCCCGCCCCCGCCTCGGCGTAGCCCACCGCCCACCGGTCCGGGTCCTCGATCATCAGGTGGCAGTCGACCGGGAGGGCGCTGCGGCGCAGCAGCGCCTCCACCACCGGCAGCCCCACGGTCAGGTTGGGCACGAAGTGGTTGTCCATCACGTCGACGTGCACCCAGTCCGCGGCCGGGGTCACCGCGGCCACCTCCTCGCCGAGCCGGGCGAAGTCGGCGGCAAGCAGGCTGGGGGCGATCTGGACGCTCACGGAGGGGGAGGCTACCGGCCGGCGCGCCGCAGCAGCGCGAGGTACATCGCGTCGGTGCCGTGTCGGTGCGGCCACAGCTGCACGTCCGGGCCGTCGCCGAGGTCCGGTACGCCGGGCAGCGCGGCGCGCGCGTCACATCGCCGTACGTCGGGACGGCGGGCCAGCACGTCGTCGACGACCACCCGGGTCTCGGCCAGGTACGGGGAGCAGGTGACGTAGCCGACCACCCCGCCGGGGCGCACCGCGTCCAGGGCGGCGGCCAGCAGGGCCCGCTGCAGCGGACCCAGCGCGGCCACCGTCTCGGGGGTTCGCCGCCAGCGGGCCTCGGGCCGCCGGCGCAGCGCCCCCAGGCCGCTGCAGGGGGCGTCGACCAGCACCCGGTCGAACGCCCCGGCCGGCCAGCTGGCCACCGTGCCGTCGGCAACGACGACGGCGGCACCGGCGCC